>JBPCIO010000090.1:0-12529 GCA_051006215.1 Chloroflexota bacterium | reverse complement strand
CGTCCCTAGTACGAGAGGACCGGGATGGACGGACCTCCGGTGTAGCGGTTGTCGTGCCAACGGCAGCGCCGCGTAGCCGACGTCCGGCAGGGATAAGCGCTGAAAGCATCTAAGTGCGAAGCTCGCCCAAAGACGAGACTCCCCACCGGGTTAACCGGGTAAGGCCCCTGGTAGACTACCAGGTTGATAGGACGCAGGTGGAAGCGGGGTAACCCGTGGAGCTAAGCGTTACTAATGGCCGAGGGCTCGCGTCTCGATCTCTCGCTGCATCCAGTCGGCAGGATCCACGTTCTCAGAAGTGCTGTTCGCCTGTTCAACCTACTCTGTCGGTTCGCTCGCGTGGCGACCGATTGGTCCTGGTGGCTAGAGCGGAGTGGTCCCACCCGTTCCCATTCCGAACACGGCAGTGAAACGCTCCAGCGCCCACGATACTGGGGTCACCAAGCCCCGGGAAAATAGGCCGGTGCCAGGGCCATTCGGTCGCTACGCGAGTTCGGGGCATCGCTTCGCGCGAACTCGCCAGCTAGCTCCAGAACTCTGCAGTGGGCGGGTTCGCCTGGCCTGCAGCGTCCTTAACGCGTATACTCTCAGCGTCGTCGCGGGGTGGAGCAGTGGTAGCTCGTCGGGCTCATAACCCGAAGGTCAGTGGTTCGAATCCACTCCCCGCTACCGGTTCGAGGCCGTTCGTCAAGACGAACGGCCTTTCGCGTTGCTCGTCGGTAGTCAGCTCGTAGCCAGGAGCTGCGTTCCCCGTGACAACCGACCCAGCTTCCAACGGCGGCGCTCGCGTGCCGGTGGTTGCGACGGGTAATTTCGTCGCGCGACGAGCTCGAAGCGCGTGACCGATCGGCGTGTTCGGAAAGCTGCGCGAACGGCGCGTGGGGCGGCTCTGCTGTGGTGGCCTGCGTGCGGTACATTTAGACACGGCTCTGAGATCGCCCTCATCGTCTAGAGGCCTAGGACGCAGCCCTTTCAAGGCTGAGATCGCCGGTTCGAATCCGGCTGGGGGCACCCTGAACCGCGAAACTCCGGGACGGAGCGCACCAGAAGCTCCTGCGCGTCCCATCACTGTCATGGCCCAGTCGAGTCAGGCCGCGCCAGTCGGGCTGGATCCAGCTGGGCAGTTGTCGTCCCTAATGGCACGCGTCAACTGCCAAGATCCAGCGAGGCTCGACGTGGTGCCACGTTGGGGATGGATGCCGTCTGCCGTGCGGGAGTAGCCGGAGACTGGGCAGCTAGGCCGGCCATTTGCTGGCCAAGTGCGCGCCCGAGAAGGGCTTGGCCGCACCTGGGGAGCCCGCGCTGCACGTGCGGCTTGTCGGAGCCTTCAAGGGTCGGAATGTGTGGCTCCCACCGGGGCCTGCGAGTGGTGGGCTAGATCCAGCGCAGGTTGTCGGGTTCGACCTCGCCGGTCGCGCCGTCCAAGAAGCGGCGCACGCTGCGACTGGAAACTGCCAGCGCCAGACCGTTGCCGGCCACCATGTGCGGGATGCCGACGACCTCACCCCGGGCATTGGCCAGCGCGCCGCCCGAATTGCCGGGCCGGAGCGTGATCGACAGTCTCAGTACGTCGTCTGCGGCGCTGGCCACGATTCCCAGACTCGCCGCGTTGCGTTCCCCCATCGGATTCCCAACCGCCACAACCAGCTCGCCGACGCGCAGGGCGTCGGAATCGCCGACCGTCGCAGCCACGCCGAGATCGCCCTCCACCTGCAGACTAGCCAGGTCCAGCGCTGGCGCGCGGCGCACGACGCGCACCGTCATGCGCCGACCCCCCGCGAGGCTAAGCTCGGCGACTGGCCCAGGCACGACGTGGTGGTTGGTGATCACCAGCCCGGCTCGATCCCAGATCACGCCGGATCCGGAGGTGCCCGCCGAGCCGCGCACCAACACCACACTGCGGCCCACCTCGCGGGCAAGCTCGCCCAACGCGTCAGACGCTGACCCACTCTCCGCGCAAAGAGGAACTTCGAGTGTCATGCTGGGCTCCTGACTAGTTCGGCCGCGGTGCGGGTGTCAGCGTTATGTCACGCAGACTGCCGCCGCGGATCAGTTTGATCACGCTCGATCTGCCGATAGCGTCAGGCCCCAATGCCATCTGCAGCGCCTCCCCGTCCTCTACGGTACGGTCGCCAATGGCGAGCAGAATGTCGCCGGGCAACAGGCCTCCTCGCTCGGCCGGCGTGCCTGGTTCGATCCCCAGCAGCATCAAGCCTCCAGCTTGCTGGATGCCGATGCTGGCGCGTAGACCCGCCTGGATTTCCACAGCCTGGCTGCTCACCCCGAGGTACGCGCGACGGAGCGCTTTGCCCTCTAGGATGCGCTGGATGATGCCATCGAGGCTACCCACGGGTATGCCTACCGGGTCACCGCCCGCCAGTTGCGCGCTCAACATCGCGACCACCCGGCCACGCAGGTCGACAAGCGCTCCGCCTGAGAGCCCCGGCAGCAGGGCGATGTCGGCGCGGATGTAGGTCTCGAGCAGGCCGCCTTGCGCAGTCCGCCACGCACCCCCAACCGAGCTTACGGTGCCAAAGCTGGCGATGGCTTCGGGCGTACCCGGTCTTCCAATAGCCAACACCAGATGGCCGGCCGACAGTGTGCCCGAGGCAACCCGCTCGATGGGCCGCAACACTGCGTCACTGACAGACACAATGGCGACGTCGCTTGCCACATCCCGTCCAACCAGACGAGCCGGGTGGTGCGTGCCATCTGGGATCGTGATTGACAGGTCGGAGTCGCGTTCCAGAACGTATGAGGCAGTGACAACGCGGTCCGCGCTCCAGGCGAGACCACTCGCGGGCAAGCGCTGCCGTCCGTGCACGGCTACGACGCTGCGGGCCGCCAGCTGCACGGCGCTCGCAAGGTCGTCTGACAGACTGGCGAGGACGCCGCGTGTCGATTCAGAAGCAGTCATGTAGCAGGTATAGGCTCGATTCAGCTCGGCAACATCGCCGCAACAGGCAGTCGCGGGCCTATCACTTTGGAGGGGAGGCGCCCAGCGGCCTCGGCTTGCCGAATCGAGAATGGCAGCGAACTGCTGGGCATTTGGACCTCGCACATCGTCCTTCTTTTGGCTCGCCCGCCGCCGACTGGCGAACCGTCTCACCGTACCTCACAGCAGTACCACCTTCAGCGCCAGGCGCGTCGGGGAGCGGACGGGGATAGCACGGTGACCACGACGCACACCGCGCTTCGAGCGCAGCACTCGGCTCGTCACAGCGTGGCTACCGAGTCAGTTGCCAGCGCGTGGCTGAGGCGGCGACGACCTTACCCTGCGTGGACAGCAGATCCAGATTGGCGCGCACATTGCGGCCAGCTGGCGCGACGAGATTCGCGGCGAGTTCGGTATAGATGGCGGCCACGAGCTCCTCGACCGTGGACGGACCCTGAGCAGCCAGCACCTCGACGACCTGGCGCACGCGCAGGTGGCGGTGAGCAAGGTACTCGCGAAGCTTGGCGACGCCATCTTCGACAATCGGACCGTGGCCGGGGTAGATCGTGCGTGGCCGCAGCGAGAGCACGCGCTCGAGCGACGTGATGTACTCACTCAAAGCGCCTGGCTGATCGTCGACGACCACCGTGCCCGCGCCGGCGACCAGGTCGCCGGTGAACAGGGCCCGCGCGGTCGGATTCCAGAAGCACAGGCTCTCACGCGTGTGGCCCGGGGTTTCCAGGGCGTGCAAGGGTCCAAAGCAGGCATCCTTGTCGGACAACGGCCGCCGAACCCCCGGCAGGGCAGCGTGACCGGCGAGCTCGGCGCCGGTGCGCTCGCAAAGAGGGAACGCGGCTGGCAAATGATCGCCATGGCGGTGGGTGACGAGCACGGTCGTGATTGTCCCGAGCGACTGGGCGGCCTCGAGGATGGCAGCCAGGTGACGCGGCTCATTCGGGCCGGGGTCGATCACGGCCAGGTTCCGAGAACCATCGTCGACGAGATAGGTGTTGGTTCCCGTGAGCGTCATCGGGCCCGGGTTGGGTGCGAGCACCCGCTGGACGAGCATGCCGCTACAGCGTACCCAGCGGCGCGCGCAGGGTGATCACCACCTACACGTCTGGCAATTGAATCTGGCCGTTTGCAACTATTCGCACGGCACGCACTGCGCGCGCCAGTCGGAGCCCGGCCAACAGTTGCGGCCGTTGGTCACGTCCCAGCGCCAGCCGTGCCAGGGACACACCAGCTCACGACCGACCAGCGCGCCGCGTGCCAAGGGACCACCATTGTGCGGGCAATTGTTGTCCACGGCGTGCAGGACGCCGTCTACGTTGACCAGAGCATACCAGCGGTCGCCGGCCTGCACCTGGACCACGGCGCCCGGCGGCACATCGTCAAGCCGGGCCACGGTCACGTACTCGACCTGCCGAACCATCGACGCCGGTTGGGACTCAGACTAGGCGTCGACCAGCAGGCGCTCGACTTCTTCTGCGGCCTCCGCGCTGCCCGTCGCATCGATCTCTTCGATGTACCGTGTGGCTGCGACGGCGGCCGTCGTGGCGTCTCCGACTGCGTTCGAAATCTGACGCACATACTGGCTGCGCACGTCGCCAACCACATACAGGCCACGCACGGGCGTCTCCATTTTGTCGTCGGTGATTAGAAAACCCTGGCGGTCCTTCGGAAACTCGGGTCCGAAGATCTGGCTGTTGGGCAGGAACCCGACGTAGATGAATGCGCCGCCGACCGCAACCCGCTGCTCTTCGCGAGTGTTCACGTCGCACAATCGCAGCCACTCGACTTTGTCCTGGCCGCCGATTTCTTCCAACGCGGAATTCCAGATCGGCACGATCTTTGGATTGGCGAGCGCGCGCTCCTGGAGCAGCTTCTGCGCGCGCCACTCAGAACGGCGGTGGATGATGTAGACCTTTTCCGCGTAGCGGGTGAGGAACGTCGCTTCTTCGACTGCACTGTCGCCGCCGCCGATGACCGCCAGGACCTGGCCCTTGAAGAATGCGCCGTCGCAAATGGCGCAGTAACTCACGCCCCGCCCCGCAAATTCGGCTTCGCCGGGCACACCCAGCTTGCGGGGCATGCCACCGGTCGAGACGATGACGGTCTTGGCAACGTACTCCTCGCCACCCTCTATCTGGACTACTCGCCGATTGCCACGCGCTTGTACGCCAACAACTTCGCCGTAGGTGATCTCAACCCCGAATTCGCGGATCTGCTCCTCGAATGCCTGCGCCATGTCACCGCCAGTGATGCTCTTGATAGCGGGATAATCCTCGATCAACTCCGTGTTCATGAGTTGTCCGCCACCGACTCCGGCTCGATCGAGCAGGAGGGTCTTGAGCTTGGCGCGGCCCGTGTACAGCGCGGCCGCCATGCCGGCTGGTCCTGCGCCGACGATGACGACGTCCCAATCCTCAGCAGAAGTGCCGTTCGCCGTCATTCGGTGCTTCGTCCAGGCCGGAGTATACGCATGCGGCTGTTAACCACTGGTGTCAGTCGTGGATTCCCGCAGGCATAGACCGCACGTGGGAGCCTGGCCGCGAGGTGTTCGCGGCACGCCGCGGCCCGCGGCTCTGTGCCGCCGAGACAATCAGACGCTTTCCGGGGTACGAGCAGCCGGTGACCCGCGCCGACATCCGCGACATCCGCAGCGTGGACAGCGGCGCGGTAATCGAGACCCTTCGGGCGCGTGGGCTGGTGGCCGAAGATGCTCGGTTTGGCGGCCGCCCTCGAGCGGCACGGCCATGTGTTCCTGAGGAGCGGAGGTACGGACCCCATATCTGGAAGGTGACCAGGGCGTCGAGAGCCTGCCCGGAAACTTGCCGGCATGCGTCGGAGTAGGCCGGCGTCGGACGATGATATGGGTGTGACGGCCGTTCCGGATCCACCTGGTGCTACGTTGTTAGCGCTTTACGACCGGGCGCTGCCCAAGGTGTACGGCTATCTGATGGCCCGCTGCGGCGACCAGGCGGTAGCCGAGGACCTAACCTCCGAGACGTTCCTGGCGGCGGCGCAGCAGGACGCGCCACTCACCGTCGGCTGGCTGATCGGGGTAGCCCGGCACAAGCTGGTGGACCACTGGCGCCGGCAAGCTCGCCAGGAGCGCGTGCTCCGTATGGTCGAGGGACCATCCGCCGAGGTCGGCGACCCCTGGGATGTCGAGTTGGATCGGTGGCGCGCCCATGAGGTGCTCGCCCGCCTCTCTCCTCAACATCGCGCGGCGCTGACTCTGCGCTACTTGGACGGCCTCAGTGTCCCGGAGTCCGCCGCCGTCCTCGACCGGAGCGTGGCCGCCACCGAGGCCCTGCTCGTGCGAGCCCGTCGGGAGTTCCGCCATGTCTACGAGGGGAGCAGCGATGTCTGAGTCGCGGATCGATCCGCTGGAGGCGCTGCGCGCCCCGATCACCCCCTTGTCTCCGGATCCGGCCTTCGCCGCCGACCTGCGCGACCGCCTCGTGCGAGCTGTGCTCGCACCTACCCCGAAGGAGCCTGCTATGAGCACCGAAGTCACCACTCGTCCCCGCAACGGCTTTCGCCACGGCGATATCTCCTACATCACCCTCGGGCTCCCCGACCTCGCTCGCGGCCGGGCGTTCTACGGCGCCGTCTTGGGTTGGCGCTTCAGTGCGGGCAGCAGCGAGCATGGGGCGCAGGTCGACGACGTCGTCCCGATGATGGGGCTGTGGGACGGCGAGCAACCGGCCGGCGATCGTGTTCACGGAGCGGTCCTCGGCTTCCGGGTCGACGACATCGCCGCCACCGTGGCCGCCGTCCGAGCGCATGGCGGCATCGTGAGCGACCCCCACCGCGAGCCGTACGCCCTGGCCGCCGAGGGCCACGACGACCAGGGCATCCCCTTTTACCTGCACGAGATGCCTGGGTCACCTGTCTCCACGCCGGAGAACGATGAGCCGTGGAACGGGGAGGTCGAGGGCGACGTGTCGTACCTGACGATGGTGGTTCCCGACCTGGACGCCGCGCACGCGTTCTACGGCGGGGTGTTCGGCTGGACGTTCAACATCGGTCGTGCCGGGGGTGCCCAGGTCAGCGGCGTCGCGCCGCAGATTGGCATGACCACCCAGCCCGAAGGTGGACCGGCGACGCCGGGCGTGATCCTGTGCTACCGGGTCGACGACATCGCGGCCGCGATCCTGCGGGTACGGGACGCGGGCGGCCAGGCGCGTGTGGTGGCGGAGCGCCCCTACGGGCTGGAGTCGCTGTGCGTCGACGACCAAGGCACGCCGTTTTACGTACACCAGTTCTGAGGTCCGGAGCGTGAGTCAGCATCGGTACGCGAGACCTGCCGATTAGCTGCGTGACATGGTGAGGTGTCGTGCTTGACCGCGCAACGGCGAGTCTCTGCAGGTCACTCCTAGGAAGACCAGGTGCGATGTAGGATCGGGGACCATCGAGATGGGTAGTCATCATGAATGAGGAAGCGTCATCGGCATCGTCGCGGAACCTCGAAGATGCGCAACACAAAGATGACTTGCGGTATGTCCATACGACGACCGCATGTGAGCACCGGCGGCTCGAGCGGCGTACCGCCGCCACCTCGGCCGCTTTCTTTCTGCCACATCTTCGCCAGGCATGCGTATGCTGGACTGCGGCTGTGGACCAGGGTCGATCACGATAGGCCTGGCCGCTGCCGTGGCTCCTGGGCACACGATTGGCATCGATCTGCAGGCGCCACAACTGGAACGCGGCCGGCTCACGGCTGCGGAGCAGTCCGTGTTGAACGTGCGATTCGAACTCGGCTCCGTATACCGCGTTATGCCGACATACGGTCGAAAATAGGAAATAGCGCGCCAGGCGATTGCGCACGACCGACCGTTCGTCGCGCTTGTCCGGGCAGGGACCCGACCACTTCGATGTCAGGACTCGGGCGAGCGAAGAGACCCGCTCACGCACCGGTTCATGATGGCTGCGGCTGGGCACACCGCAAGACGTGGGTAAGCACACTCGTGAGCTCGAGTGCCGGGTGAGGGAGGGCACCTGTCCTGAGTTTCTTTCGACCGAGCAAGGACACCCGATACCACCACATCGACATGCTGTTCGGCGACACGGTCGATTGGCAGCTGATCGAGACGCACGGCCGGATCTGCTCCAGGTCGTACTGTCAATCAAGGCCGGCGCGATTTCCTCTGCACAGCTATTGCGTCGTTTGGGTTCGTACAGCCGGCGGAATCGGCTCTACCAGGCCTTTCGTGAACTGGGGCGCGTGGTCCGAACGGTGTTTCTGCTCGAGTATCTGAGCGATGCGCAACTGCGGGAGCACATCACCTCGACCACGAACAAAGTGGAGGCATACAACGGCTTCGCCAAGTGGTTGAACTTCGGTGGCGACGGTGTGATCGATACGCCCGATCCCGTCGAGCAGGAGAAGCACCCTAAGTACAACCACCTGGTCGCCAACGCTGCGGCCATCCAGAACGTGATCGACCTCACCCGTGCGGTACGCGCACTCCAAGTGGATGGTTACATCATCCTCCGCGACGATCTGGCGCAGCTCAGCCCGTACCAGACTCGGCGGCTCATGCGGTTCGGCGACTACAGCCTCTCGCTCAGCTCACCTGAGCCGTTCGACACCGAACTCGTGATGCCGTTTCCGCTCGATGAGTATGCTGATCCGGTCATCGTCGTCGCCTGACGCCGCCCCGCTATTTCCTAGTTTCCGCCGTATGTCGGCATAACCCGAATTCGTCCTGCATAGCAGCCACGTTCGTTCGAGCGGGTCGCCCAATAGGCCGAGGGTCCTGCAACCTGATGTACTTCAGCGGGCGTCACCAAGCCCAGCCTTCCATCGACGACGACGTGCCGCGCATTGATCGGAAGCATCCGTCAACACCAGCCCGGAGACGCGGGTCCGACGTGACAATGCGCCCGTGGTCGCCTGTGCGTGGTGATGCCTGGCCTGATGACCGCGACGGGCAGTTACGCCAGCGCCGTTGCCGGGCAAACGCATCAGCGAGCTCGCCGCCTACGAGGTCTCCACCACGGGCGCGTGGAGCGCGGTGGCGCGGCGCTCGTGGCACCTGACCTTGCTAGTCGTTAGCGGCTACTAGTCCGACCCACTCCCGTGTGGGAGTGGGTCGAAGGGTGTGGCGGCGAATGGGAGAACTAGTGCGCCGCTAGGTATTCGCTCAGACGATCGAAGGTCTGGTTGGCCATCTCGACGGCGTGATATTCACGGGTGACGTACTCGCGCTCCGCCGCGCTAGCGTACAGCTGTCGCAGCGTGAGGCGGGTCATGCCGGCCTCCTCGACAAAGGTGACGGTCACCCCGAAGACGCTGTCGTCGGTGTCCGAGCCATGGGTGTAGACCAGGCGCTCAGGCTCTTTGACCTCGACGAAGGTGATCGTGTTGCCATAGTTGACGCCGTCAGGTCCGTGCATGACGAATCGCCACACGCCTCCCGGGCGGACATCCATGTCGTGGACGGTGATAGAGAAGCCCAGCGGACCAAACCATTCCGCCACGTGCTGCTTGTCCGTCCAAGCCTTGAAGACCAGCTCACGTGGCGCATGGAAGACGCGCGACACCAGGATCTCGCGGTCCGCGGTTGGGCTAATCTGAGCCACGCTTACGCCTTTGAGCGCGGCCAGGTACTCGCCCAAGCGGTCGTACGATTCAGAAGCGCCGGCCTCCATGCCGCTCTGCAGCATGCCATCGCGGTCCTCGACCGAATCGAAGCGGGACGTCACGGTCAACCTGGTGCGACGACCCAGGTCCTCGAGCACCATCGTCTCGACCGAGATGTGACCCGGCAGGCCTTCCCACTCGAACGTCTGCACGGCGCGCTCGGGCGGCCTGAGCTCGCGATATTCGCCGCGGAAGGCGTGCTGGTTGCCCTGGGCGTCGTGTTCGACGAAGCGCCACTTTCCGCCCGGCCGAACATCCATCGTGTCGACCTTCATGTTCGAGCCGCGCGGACCCCACCAGCGGATGATATGTTCGGGGCTGGTCATCGCCATGTAGACCAGGTCGCGTGGCGCGTCGAACTCGCGGGTCAGGACGATTTCGCGGTCTGACGGCAAGGTCACGCTCAACTTGTACGGATTCTGGGTCACCACGGTGGTTCTCCTTGTTTGAAGTTCCTTCAGGTAGTCGGCGAGTCGATCGAGTTGCTGATTCAAGAACTGGATGCGCTGGAGCCCACGCGGGCGGGTACCGAATGTTGGGGCGGGGCTGGGCGGATTGCGGGCGAGACGTACGCGTCGTTTCGGATTTCGATGGCTGTGCATGGAGTGGGGCCTCAACCGTCCTTCTGCCCCTGGCTTGACTGAAGCTCGCGCAGGTATTCGTCGAGGCGTTCGAAGCGTTCTTCCCAGATCGTGCGGTAGTGTTCGACCCAGTCTGAGACATCCTTCAAGCGCGCGGGTTCGAGGCGGCATGGCCGCCACTGCGCGCGTCGACCTTGTGAGATGAGGCCGGCCTTGTGCAGCACTTTGAGGTGCTTGGACACGGCTGGCAGGCTGAGCCGGAAAGGCTCGGCCAGCTCGAGTACGGTGGCCTCGCCCTCGGCGAGCCTGGCCAGGATCGCTCGCCGGGTGGGGTCGGCGAGGGCCTGAAAAGTGACACTCAGCTCGTCGTCGGTCGGCATGCTCGCGTGGGGCGTATTTTACTGCGCGGCTAACTAACTAGCTGGCTGAAGGTGGCGCGTGCGTGCTGGTGCCGTGTGGCGCGGGTTTTCGCGGCCGAAGGCGACGAAGGCTGCCAGGAGGCCGGTGACAATGGGAATCAGAGCCGTCGGCAGCTGGTCTGGAGGCGTGAACAGGGTTGCGCCGACCATCAGCACTACCAGGCAGCGCGCCGCCAACGGCGTCAGGTGCTGCTTGATGCGCAGCACGCCGGGCAGGACGAGGCCGAGCGCGGCCAACACCTCGCAAGTACCGATCAGGCGGATGAACAGGCCCGGCAGCGGGATCTGCCGGGTCAGATCAGCCAATGGCAGCACCAGCTTCATGCCACCGGCGAACACGAACTCGAGCGCCAGAAGCGCTTGAACGATCCACAGGGCGTACTTCATGGTTCGATTCCTTTCATGCCTGAATGCTTGGGGCTAGGCGGCGCGGGTGAGGGATGGCTGGAGGTCGATGTGGAGCTGGCCGGCCAGGGTGGCCACGTCGAGGCCCAGGATGGCGAGCGCCAGGCCGCGGTAGGCCAGGTGGCGCATTGACACGGGGGCGAGGCGGAATGTGCGGGCTTGGCCCTGCGGGCCGCCGGCGATGACAGTGCGGGTACGGGAGATCTGATTTCGTCGCGGCATCGTTGGCTGCCCAGAGACGGTCCTGAACGCGGCCGCGGAGGGCCAGCAGGCGCGCGTACTGTCGGGTGTTGAACGGGTACAGGACGCTGGCGCGGGGTGTCCAGCCGAAGCGGTACGGCTGGTCGCGGTCGCCGGCAGCGCTGTCATCGCGGCTCCGGTGCGCCCTGCTGGGAGGGCTGGTGCTGCTGCTGAATCATCGCGGTCTCCTCAATGCCGTATTTATCCAGTTAGTTAATTAGCTAATCAGAAGAATACGGCGTTGGCCCAGGGCTGTCAAGCGCTGGGGCAAAGCCAGCCAGTGGCCGCCGGAAGCACGTGAAGCCGCAACGCTCGCGCACCTGCTACCGTGAGCTGTTCTTTCAAGAAGTTGACTTGGAGGAGCAGCATGGCTCCTGTGTGTCGTAGGACGTGGGCATCAGGCGCTTGGAACGGGGCGACGAGCATCGCTGCTCCGCCACCATCGTCAGCTTGGCGATGCGACGCTGGATGGCAGCTCGGGTAAGCCGGCGGGCGGTGCGGGTGGGGGATACGGGATCATCTCGGTGACCGCCCTGCTCCACGAGCCAAACTCGCAGTTTTGCCGTGCTGCAGTGCGAGAGGGAGTGAGGCGTTGCTTACGCCGTTTGCCGTGGCAGCGTACGTGGGGGCGGTGCCGAGTACGATGTCAGCCCAATCAATTCAGAGACCGATGACCCGGCCTGAACGGCGACGACGTCAGGGTTTAATCACGCCGCCTTCCCCGTTGGCACGCTCTGGAGCGGCTACGAGTGCGTTGAGCTCGGCTGGGGACAGGACCGAGACGATCCTATATCGAAGCGCTTTGGGAAATGGCCAACACGCGGCGAAGATCCCACATCTCTCCGATCCGGAACGACTACGCACCAGCAGGCGCATTGACGGATCGAAGAACGCTGGCCGCGTGGGCACTCTCCGGGGGCTCCACCAATCGGAGCGCACGATACTTGTTCAATGGAGCATCGAACTCCACGTCGCTCAGTACTGCTTGGCGATCAGGTGCTCGCCATCAGTCCCGATGTCATACCGGCGGTTGGCCGGCTGCGGCATTGGCGGCCGCTGACAATTTAGCAGCGCCGACACCCCAGCCCTGTAGCTCGCGCAAGCGCCTCCTACGCCCGCGGTCCCGTAGCGGCCTTCAGCGGCCGAGGAATTTCGGTGGGCGCTTCTCGCGGAACGAGGACCGGCCTTCGGCGTGATCCTCGGTTTCGCGGATGCGGTTGGCAAGCTGCCACTCGTAGTCGGTGTAGCTGTCAAGCTCGTTGAGCACTGCACGGTTGACGCTCAGCTTCCA
>JBPCIO010000089.1:0-7348 GCA_051006215.1 Chloroflexota bacterium | reverse complement strand
CACCAGCAGGTCGCCAGGGAAACGCTCGCTTCGTTCGCATCCAGGGCCTCCCCTCTAGTCTAGACACATAGACAGGCTCCACGAGAGAGGTCGGGAATCAGTCGGCCCCGCGTCCTCCATGGATGCGCCCTGGCTGCACTGCTGAGAGTCTTCACGCCAGACCGGCGTGCTGCGCATGCACTTGCATCTAGATCCAGAATCGCGGGTATGCGTGCTGGATGAGGTCACTTACCAGCGTGAGGGCCAGGACGGAACCCGCGGGACGACAAGGTCGTTGCAGCACAAGCAGCACGTATTCAGCCGTGCCCATTGTGCCGGTGACCAGGTCGCCCTTCAATGACGTCGGTCACATCGCGAACTTGGCGGGCCACGACCTTCCGCGGCCTGAGCCGCCAGCGGACGGGCCTGATGTCCTGCCTTGCCCGACAAGGCGGCGAGCGCTTCTGCGCGTGCCTGGATCAGAAGTTCCTGCCGCCGCGTGAACGCGCTGACAACCGAGTCGAAGAGCGCGGCGTAGCCGCCGAGCGCATCCAGCAGTTTCTGATTCGGGAGTGCCCAAGCCTGCGGACCTCTCGCGGCCTCGCCCCTCGCATCCTTTCGTGACTGCCGCCTGGGCCGCCGCATATCGGGCCGCCATAGAGCGAGCTTTGGATCGTCACGCCCGAACCCCACTCGTCCGAGCACCGATCATCGCAAGTCACTCAAGGCGACCGGCGACCCCGCCCCCGCGCTGCGATCGCGTGTCCCGCAAAAGCGGCTCTTTCGGACGAGGACCGTGCCGTTCGTCCGTGAAAAGCCGTTCCGTGCCAGCAACGAAAATGTGATGCACATCATCGATCTGCTCGCTGCAAAACGCCATCGTGAGCGGTAGTCATGCGGCACACGCACCGCTCCTGCATCCGTCCTCTGGCATCTGCCACACCCTGGGTCAGGCTCGCAAGTCCACAGGCGCGGGCTGTCGGGCATCGCGGCATCTATGCGTATACTTGGTGTGAGCATAAGCGGGCTGTTCAGACTGATCATGCTGATGGCCCCTTTGCGAGCTTCTTCTTCGCTCGGGTGCGAAAGCGTTTGAGCGGCTCGTTCGTAGGGCGCGAACCTGAGCCATGAGTCCGAGTGCCTGGTCGTGGGATTCGCTCATCCTGCTCAGCACCGGTCTGGTCGCATTCGTGTATGCGCGTGGTCTGGGCCGGATCAGGCGACGAACGCGACGGGGCGCGGCGGAACGCTGGCGCGCGGCGTCGTTCGGCGGCGGTTTGGCCGTCCTACTTCTGGCCCTAGAGTCGCCTATCAACACCTACGACGACAGACTGTTCAGTATGCACATGCTGCAGCACATGCTGTTGGTGCTAGGCGCAGCGCCGTTGCTCCTGATCGGAGCGCCACTGGTGCCGTTGCTCTGGGGTCTGCCGGACCAGGAACGGCGGGGTGTTGGACGGCTGCTCAGCCCGCACGGTCAGCTCCACACGTTGGGGCATCGCATCACTCAACCGCTGGTGGCTGAGGTGCTCTTCCTCGGCACATTTGCCTTCTGGCACGTGCCGCCGCTGTACGACTCGGCCCAGGGTCGCAGCCTCACGCACGATCTGGAGCACGCCTTGTTGCTCGGCACGGCGCTGCTGTTCTGGTGGCCGCTGGTGCAGCCCACTGATGCGTCGAGACGGATGGGCCACGGCCTGGCCGTGGCGTACCTCGCGGCAGCATCGGTCGAGGGAACGGTCATCGGCGCGTTACTGACATTCAGCTCGGAGCCTCTCTACACGACCTACAAGCTAGCTCCGCGCATCGTGGGGCTCTCCGTGCTTCAGGACCAACAACTCGCCGGTTTGATTATGTGGGTGCCATCCGGACTGGTGTACCTGAGCGCAATCTTGATGCA
Source organism: Chloroflexota bacterium (assembly GCA_051006215.1). GTDB lineage: Bacteria > Chloroflexota > UBA6077 > UBA6077 > CF-72 > CF-72. The sequence continues at coordinate 5,469 of JBPCIO010000089.1, read as the reverse complement.
GGTCGGCTTGCTCCTGCGGTCCGATGAGGGAAACGATCCCAACTCGGTTCCGTCCAACGTCACGATGCGCTCGTGAGGAGGTGAGCCTCACCGCGAGTCGCCCTACGGCAACGTTATGCAGCGGAACGACCCTGAGCTCGATCAGTTGCTGTTCCGGCTGCTGGACGCATACGGGGACGAAGGGACCCCCACGGCGGATCCAGCAACCGCGGCGGGGGATGTGCTGCATGTGCTTCGGACCCATGCGGCCGGGCTTCTAGCCGAACCAGGCCGGTTCCAGGCAGTGTTGACCCTCGCCACAGAGGACGTACCGCTGCTCGGAGGGGTGGAGGCCCAACACGAGGGATTGCATGGGCTGCGCCAGATCGAGCAGGAAGCCGGCCTGGCGGCAACGCAGGAGGCTATCACGGCCGTGCTTGTCCGCTTTCTAGGGTTTCTGCGCACGCTGCTTGGGCCGCCGGCGATCGCACGGCTCGTCGCCGAAAGTCAGCGCGCGCTACGCCGCCGGCAGACGCAACGGCATCCTTGAGGCGCACAGCTAGTCAACCAGAGGCGCCGATGCCGCGGGCACTTCCATTGAAGCCGCGTGATCTAGCTCAGCAGGCGGGCATACTCGTGTTCGGTAGTACGGTAGTCTTCGCAGGCGGCTGCCTCGACCCCGCGCCGGCGATGAGTTGCCATGGCTGCAGTGTTTCGGCTGTCCGCGTCACGAGTGGCCTTCCTGTACCGAGCATGTTTGCGGCATCTCGTGAGGCATCGGGAAGAAGATGTCCGTGCCGCACGCTTCCGAAAGAGCAACAGCCAGCGAGCCACGCTTCACGGAATGCAGACGGGTGCACGCCGCGGTTCGAGCGACCGCTTGAGCAGCCGAGCGTGTAGCGCAACAGCGCGTGCCGAAACACGGAGTCGCCTAAATCGGTCGACATACCTTGACCTCGTCAGGCCGTCATGCCCCGAGACTGCGACACTCTGCTTTGAGCAGCACCATACGCCAAGCCTGCCACGTGATCTACCGTCCCAACCTCGATGCTCGCTGCGGCCGCCATGGTCACGATGGGGGACACCACACCTGACACGGAAAAATGGAAAGGGCTCGCCAGCGGGCAGTACAAAGCGTCTCGGCTCGAGCGACACGATCTTCCATGATCGGCTTGCAATTCGTCCAGTTCGTCGAGCGGCAGCGGGGGCAGCAAACGGTTCACATGTATCTGGTCGCCCGCGACCACGAGCCTGCAACCGTCACGATCGCTCATCGATCACTCATCAATGTAGGTGCGATTCGCCCTGAGTGTCGCGCGGGCTTCCCGAGGCTCGGTAAAAGGGCAGCCAGCCTGGGCATGCATGAAGAGTGTAGGCTGACGTAACACCCGCGCTGTGTTGACTTGTGGACATCCTTTCGCCGTTCGGTTCTGGTTGGCAGATGGGCACACGATCACTACGCGCTCACCGCGGGCACAGTGCTGCTAGAGACCCTTCTTCCGATGAGCATCGCGCTACAGCCCGAGGCAGCGACTGCACGGTGGAGGCGGCGCTCGCGGCCGCCCCTTTCGCCGCCCGTCGCGGATTCCCTCGCCGGTCTTTTCTGGTCCAGGCTGGGGCGAGGGCCGAGGTCGGCTACCTGATCAGCCGCGGATTCGTGCGCGTCTATCTACTGGCCGAGGATGGCCGCGAGACAACTACGGCCCTTCTGGGCCCTGGTCACCTCGTCGGGATTGCGCCGCTCTTGCGCCGGAGCGCCCACCGCGCGTTTGTCGAGGCGCTGACGGCCGTGGAAGCGTGGGCATTTCCCGCTAACGAATTACTTGCTCGGCTCCCCGATGACCGTTCGCTCCTTGGAGTGGTCTCGGGTGCCCTCGCGCAACGATTTGCTCTTGCCCAGGGGCTGTTGCGAGGGGTGGCCCTGCTGCCCGTGGGCGAGCGGATTCAAGAGATTGAGCTACGCCTGATCGGCGCCGTGCGTGGAACCCCACTGGCCTTGAGTCAGCTCCTGCTGGCTGAACTGGTCCACGCGCGGCCGGAGACAGTCTCCCGTGTGCTGCGCCATCCTTCAACGCCTACCGAGCCGCCTGACTGGCCGCCAGGGTTGGCGGTGCACAGCGGCGAGCGCATCTTCAGAGCAGGCGAGGTCGTATTCAATGATGACCTCGAGGGCGGACTGGTAGGGCTGATTATCTCAGGTCAAGTGCAGCTTTCTCTCGTCGCGCCCGACGGCCGAGCGGTCGCGATCGACACGCTTGGGCCGGGCGACCTGATGGGCATTCCGGCGCTCGTCGGCCAGCCAGCGACCGGCCTGTGCGGCGAAGCGCTCTTCGACGGGGTTCTGCGCGTGCTTGGCGCTGACGAATTTCTGCAGTCGATTGCGGAGCAGCCGTCGATGCTCAAGCAGTTCGCTAGCCGACTCGCCGCTCGGGTCGAGCTGCTTGAGGACGCGCTCGAGAATGCCACGGCTAGCAATGTGAATGACCGCCTCGCCGCGCTGCTGGGCGACCTCGCGCTGACGGCTGGCGACCGTGAGCCCAGCTGGCGGGCGCGCGCTTCGGCAAAAGTGGCCGCACGCCCGCCTCGCCCGCCAGCTGGGAGTCAGTCGCGAAACCATCACCCGTGCACTCGCCGCGCTCGAGGACAGAGGCGTGATTCGGCGCTGCGGCCGCCGAATTGTCGTGCTCGTGGAAGAGTTGCCAGTGTCGCGAGGAAGCTAGCGGGCGAACTGCGTCGGCAACTCCTCGACGCTGGGACTCAGTCGCTAGGCACAGCCGAGCCCTTCGCTTGCAGATAGCGTCTGGCGCATGTGACGGAAGTCATGGCCCGCGTGAGGCTCACCCGCTAGGCTGGGTTTGAACCAATGACTCAGATGAGACGCGATCGAGGCCACCAACTTTGACGCGCGCTACCCTCTTGGTCAGGGCAGCTGCGCATCGCTCAGCGAGCTCCGCCTGTGGTGAGTGTTCCCGCAGCATCCCTCGCAACCTGAACTACCTCGCTTATCCGACGACAGGTGGCGGCACATCGGTGGTGTCGCGAGCAAGCGCCCTTCACGCGGTAGTCAAGTACGGAACCAGGTCTGCTGGAGCATAGGTTGGGTCATTCGATGGGCACATGATCGATAAGGCTGGACGTAGTCACCCCGAACGGGCTAGCGACGCACAGAGCAGCGGCAGTTGGCCCTCTGCCGGTCCGCCTCACGTGGTGATCGTCGGCGGCGGGTTCGGCGGCCTATACGCCGCCCGCGCGCTCGCGCGCCACCCGGTTCGCATCACGCTGCTTGACCGGCAGAACTATCACCTGTTTCAGCCCTTACTCTATCAAGTGGCAACCGCCGCCCTGTCGGCGGGCGACATTGCGAAACCTATCCGCTCCATTGTGCGGCGTCACACGCGTATGCGCGTGTTGTTGGCCGAAGCGCAGTCGGTCAATTTACCCGAGCGCACGCTGCGGCTAGCCAACGGGAGCGCACTCGCGTACGATTATCTGGTCCTAGCGACCGGAGCGAGCCACACCTACTTCGGCCACCCGGAGTGGGAACCGTTTGCGCCTGGGCTGAAGACGCTGGAGGATGCTCTCGAGATCCGCCGCCGCGTGCTGCTGGCCTTAGAAGCGGCCGAGCAGGAAGAGGATGCATCGGAACGTCGTGCACTGCTCACGTTCGTAATTGTCGGGGGCGGGCCAACGGGTGTTGAACTGGCGGGGGCGATCGCGGAAATCACACGACACACGGTGCGCTACGATTTCCGCGCGGCTGACCCGAGCCAGGCGCGGGTGATCCTGCTCGATGCCGGGCCCCAGATTCTGCCTTCCTACCCTGCGGATCTGTCAGCCCGCGCCGAGGAGCAGCTGTGGGGGTTGGGTGTCGAGGTTCGGAAAAACGCCCCAGTCACCCTGGTCACGGCCTGCGGTGTCCACGTTGGCGACGAGGTGATCACCACCCGAACAGCGCTCTGGGCAGCGGGTGTCCGGGCGTCTCCGCTCGGTACACAGCTTGGGACACCGCTGGATCGCAGCGGAAGAGTACTTGTCGAGGCCAACCTGACAGTGCCCGGCCATCCGGAGGTGTATGTGGTGGGTGATCTGGCCGCGTATACCCACCACCACCAGCGCAACGGAGACGCACAGCTACCCGGCGTCGCACCCGTCGCGATTCAGATGGGCGAGCACGCGGCAGAAAACATCTGGAGGTCGGTGCAGGGCAGGCCGTCCACGGAGTTCCAGTACGTGGACCGGGGGAGCATGGCGACAATCGGTCGCGCCGCCGGAATCGCCCAGATCCGCTGGGTCCACCTCTGGGGCCTGTCGGCGTGGCTGGCCTGGTTGTTCGTCCATATCTTCTTCCTGATCGGGTTCGAGAGCCGCGTGCTAGTGCTCGCCCAATGGACGTGGTCGTACTTCACGTACCAACGCGGTGCCCGGCTCATTACGCGCACGGCTCTCAGCACCCACTGGGGCGCCCAAGTTGAGGAGTTGGCGCACCAGGCTTGCCAAACCGTAGGCACAGAGTTAAGCGGCACACCTGCGCGGAAGGACTGAATGGCACAGAGCGCGAGACGGCTCCTAGCCAATGGGCTGATCGACCTGTCATGGGTCGTGCCGGTTGGCCATCACACTGAAGATCGGTCAGGATCAGTGCAAGGCATCCCGCAGGTCTGTCAGGATCGCGGATTGGTGCTACGTTGAGAAAAAGACAGGAGACAAGCTATGGCCAAGACGACAGCGGATCTGCTCATTGAGCGCCTGATCGATTGGGACATTGACACCATCTTCGGCTTCCCCGGAGACGGTATCAACGGCATTTTCTAGGCGTGCGTACCCACCAGGACAAGCTGAGCTTCATCCAGGTACGACACGAGGAGGCGGCTGCCTTCGCTGCTGTGGGCTACGCCAAATACAGCGGCAAGCTGGGCGTCTGCCTGGCAACCTCGGGCCCCGGCGGCGTACACCTACTGAACGGTCTGTACGACGCGAAGTGTGACGGCCAGTCCGTTCTGGCCATCACCGGCCATACCTTCCACGACCTGATCAACACGCATTATCAGCATGACGTGGATCTCGACCGGCTGTTCACCGACGTGGCCGAGTACAGCGTGCGGGTGACGGGACCGGAACATGTGGTCAACGTGGTAGACGAGGCCATCAAGACGGCGCTGACGCCCCACGGGGTGGCGCATATCCAGATCCCCAAGGACATCCAGGAATGGCCGGCCTCCGAGGAGCACCGCTCCGCGGCCAACATTGCCCACCACAGCGCGGACCTGTACGCAGCTGACGACCGTATTCCGTTGAATCGCAAACTCCAGCAGGCCGCCGATCTGATCAACGCCGGCTCCAAGGTGGCCATCATGGCAGGCAGAGGCTGCCTCAAAGCGCGTGACGAGGTGCTGCAACTGGCGGAGAAAGTGGGCGGCCCCATCATCAAGCCACTGCTGGGCAAAGCCGTGGTCCCGGACGACAGCCCGTATACCACTGGTGGCATCGGCT
>JBPCIO010000088.1:0-32453 GCA_051006215.1 Chloroflexota bacterium | reverse complement strand
CGAGCGTGCTCGTGACGAAGATCGCGCCGCGCCGCGGGCCAGTGTGGTTGAAGCCGCGCGTGACGACACACTTCATCTTGTAGCTGCGGAAGTACTGCAGCGCCAGAGTTTCCTGCGCTACCTTGCTGACTGCGTACGGGCTCAGTGGGCGCAGCGGGTTGTCCTCTGCGATCGGAGCCTCGTGCGGATACACCAGTCCGTACTCCTCGCTGGAGCCGGCGATGTGGACGACCGGATCGAGCCGAGCCTCACGAATGGCCTCGAACAGGTTGACCTGTGCAACGATGTTGTTCGTCAGCGTGGCGGAGGGGGCGGTCCAACTCGTGGGCACGAAGCTTTGCGCTGCCAGGTGGAACACGCGATCGGGCTTGACGGCCCGAACCACGCCTCGCACGGCGCTGCCGTCCTGCAGCTCGCAATCGACCACCGTGACTTCGCCGGGTCGCACAAAGCGTCGCAGGCTAGCCTCGTCGGTGATGCGCTGGCCTTCGTCGAGCACGTTCAACTTGCCGCGATTACGCAGGTCCTGGAGGTTGTCCAGCTTGCTGCGCCAGCGGAACGTGCCGAACACTTCGACGTGCGGGTGCTGGTCCGCAAGATATTCGGCCAGGAAACTTCCAACCATGCCTGTAATGCCGGTGATCAGGACGCGCACAGACTCTCCTCAACCATTTGTCGCCAGTAGTGCAACGTATCGCGCAGGGTCGTGTGCCACGCGATGCGCGGTCGCCAGCCCGTCAGGCTGCTGAACTTGCGCGTATCCGCCTCTTGGCGTGGGACATCCGAGGGTCGCAACAACGCCTGATCAACCCTGATCTGGACCGGGAGGCGGCACAGCGTGATGAGCTCGTTTACGATGTCGGCGAGACGCACCGAACGGCCACGGCCAAGATTGTAAACGTCGCCTGGTACACCAAGGACGAGCGCTAGCCGATAGGCGCACACCATGTCGCGCACGTCGGTGAAGTCGCGCGCGACGTCGAGATTGCCTACCCGCAGCACGGGCTCACGTCCACCCATTTCGATCTCGGCGAGCTGACGCGCGAAGCTGGGTATGACAAATCGCGCGTCCTGACCGGGCCCAGTGTGGTTGAAGGGCCGCACCCGCACCACCGGCAGGCCGTGCTGTGCAAAATACTGGAAGCCCATCACATCCTGCCCAACCTTGCTGACCGCGTATGGCGTCGTCGGGCGCAGCGGGACGTTCTCATGAGTTGGGACCTCCGCTGGTCCGACCCGGCCGTACTCGTCGCTGGAGCCGATGACCAGCACCCGGGGCCGATTGCCAGTACTCAGCAGCGCCTCGAACAGATTGATCTGGGCGAGTAGGTTGTTACCGATGGTCGCCCATGGGTTGGACAGGCTCTCGGCGGGCGATGACTGGGCAGCCAGGTGATAGACCGCCTCGGGTTGTGTCTCACGCATCACCCTCTCGACTGCGTCGCGGTCCCCCAGGTCGGTCATGAACACACGCACCGCCGCTGGCATATCCACACAGTCGGCCGGGCGCCCCAATCCGCTGACTTCGTCGCCTTGCGTTTGCAAATGCTGCAGCAGGTGCCGTCCGACAAAACCGCCGATACCGGTGATGAGCGCCCGCACTACGTCCCCATGTCCCAGCTAGCCAGATAGCGGCGTTGCTCTTGCGTTAGCTCGTCGATCTTGACGCCGAGGCTATCGAGCTTGAGACGCGCGACTTCTTTGTCAATGTCTTCGGGCACGTCGTAGACGCCCGGCCCGAGTCGGGCGTGGTTTTGGGCAATGTACACCGCGGACAAGGCCTGGTTGGCGAAGCTCATATCCATGACTGCTGCCGGATGACCCTCGGCTGCCGCCAGGTTGAGCACCCTTCCGTCGGCCAGCAAGTAGATCCGCCGCCCGTCCGTCATCTCGTACTCTTCGACGAACTGCCTGACCGGCCGATGCGCGCGCGCCTGTCGATTCAGGGCCGGGATGTTGATTTCGTCGTCGAAGTGGCCCGAGTTGGCAATGATGCAGCCGTCCTTCATTGCCCGGAAGTGCTGCGCGTCGACCACGTTGAGATCGCCGGTCACGGTGATGATGATGTCAGCGTGTGTGACCGCGGTCGCCAGCGGCATGATCCGGTAACCGTCCATCAACGCCTCGAGAGCGCGGCTAGGATCGACCTCGGTCACGATGACATGTGCGCCCATACCCTGAGCGCAGGCTGCCAGCCCTCGGCCGCACCAACCGTAGCCGCACACCACCAGGGTGCGCCCAGCCAGCAGGACATTGGTCGCCCGAATCAGCCCGTCGAGAGTGCTCTGACCTGTCCCGTACCGGTTGTCGAACATGTGCGTCGTGAGCGCTTCGTTGACGGCGACAACCGGAAACCGAAGCTGGCCATCGCGTGCCATGGCGCGCAGGCGAATAACGCCAGTGGTGGTTTGCTCCGTTCCGCCGCGGAGGTGCTCGATCTGGTCGGCGTGTCTGGTATGCAGCACGGTTACCAGATCGCAGCCATCGTCCATGGTGATGTTCGGCTGACTGGCCAGGACCGCCTCGATGTGGCGGTAGTACGTTGCCTCATCTTCGCCGCGGATGGCAAAAGTGGGGATGCCCAACTCACCCGCCAGAACTGCGGCCACGTCGTCTTGCGTCGACAGCGGGTTCGAAGCGCACAGACTGATGGATGCACCAGCGGCCTTGAGCACGATCATCAGGTTGGCGGTCTCGGTCGTGACATGCAAGCACGCGCCGATGCGCAGCCCAGCCAACGGCTTGTCACGCTCGAAGCGCTCGCGAATACTGCGCAGCACCGGCATCTGACCCTCGGCCCAGCGTACCCGCACGAGTCCGGACGCGATAAGCGACATGTCCTTGACATCGAAGCCGACAGCCATCACGACTCAAACTGCGGTGGGGGTGTGACGACTGACTGTAGCCTGGCCGATCAACGACTCGAACATCGTGCACGCTCGCAGCGTTTCGAACCGATCCTCGATAGCCTCCCGCCGCATGTGCAGGAGGCCCTCGACGCCGAACGTCTCGACCGCGAAACTTGCGATCACGCTGCCGAAGACCAGCGCGCGTTTGATGCCTTGCCAGCTGGTGTCGCCCGATTCGGCCAGCTGGCCCATGAACCCGCCCGCGAACGAGTCGCCCGCGCCCGTCGGGTCCTTGACCGTTTCGAGCGGGTACGCAGCCGCGACGAAGACGCCCTCACGCGAGACGGCGACGGCTCCGTGCTCGCCTTTTTTCATCAGCACGACCTGCGGGCCGAGGGTCAGGATGGCGCGCGCAGCTTCGAACAGGTTGTACTTGCCCGTATATTGACGAATCTCGGCGTCATTCATGAACACCGCGTTGACCCGCTCGATCACTTTGGTCAGATCGCGTTTGGTGTCTGGATTGCCAATCCAGAAGTTCATCGAATCGAGTCCGACGAAGCGCGGGTTGCGGACCTGGTCCAGCACTTCCAGCTGTACTCGCGGCGTGATGTTGGCGAGATACACAAACTCGGTCTCGCGGTAGGCCTCGGGCAGACTCGGCTGAAAGTCACCGAAGACGTTCAATTGGGTGTCGAGTGTGTGGGCAACGTTCAAGTCATAGTCGTAGCGACCGCTCCAGCGGAACGTCTTACCCCGCTCCACATGGTCCAACCCCTGCAGATCGACTCCGCGCGAGCGTAGGGTTTGAATGTGCGCATCCGGAAAATCGGAGCCCACCACGCCGACCAGTTGGACTGGCGTCAGCACGCTCGCGGCCAGAGAGAAATACGAACCCGCACCCCCCAGCTCGTCCTCGACCTTGCCGAACGGGGTTTCGAGGCTATCCAGGGCAATCGAGCCAATCACGAGGACCGTCATGTGCGACTTTTCCCTAACTGCTGATTTCAGCTGATGATCGCGTGTTCGAGCGCCCGCGAGCAGGCACACGTGCGCGCCCCGCGTAGGCGAGGTAGCAGGCGTTCGATGAGCCGACGGACGCGGTCGTTGTTGTGCTCGAGGACGCGCACGACCTCCGCAACGCTGACGGGGTGTATGCCGGCCTGGCCCTCCAGACCAGCATCGTAGTCGGTGATCAAGGCGATATTGACGTAACATAGCTCGAGTTCGCGTGCGAGCGCTGCCTCGGGGTACTGGGTCATGTTGACGACTTCCCAACCCTGCTTCGAGAACCACTGGCTTTCTGCACGGGTTGAAAAGCGCGGGCCTTGAATGACGACCACCGTACCGCGCGGGTGAACGCTGATGCCAAGCTCGCGTCCAACGCCGATGCTGTGCTCGCGCAGGTCGGGGCAGTACGGCTGAGCCGTCGAGATGTGGACAACCCGCGGACCATCGTAAAACGTGTCGGCACGAGCAGAGGTACGGTCGACGAATTGGTCGCACACGACGAAGTCACCCGGCTTGATGTGCGGCTGCAGGCTGCCGGCCGCCGTCGGCGCGATCACACGCGTGACTCCCAGGTGTGCCATCGCCCACAGATTCGCTCGGTAGTTGATCATGTGCGGCGGAATACGGTGGCGCGCACCATGTCGGGGCAGAAATGCGACGCGGACATCGCCAATGCGTCCTATGGCAATGCTGTCGCTGGGCGGCCCAAACGGCGTTTGAACCGAAGTGTGCTCGACGGACCCGGCCAGCAAACTGTAGAAGCCCGACCCGCCGAAGACGCCGACATCGGCTCGGTCGACGGGTTGAAGCAGGCTGGGTAGGGCCACTGCCCGGCCCGCCTTCAGACCGCCACGGGCGGTGCGCCGCGCACCGCGCTGATCAGGGCTGCATCGTACGGCGGCAGCAGAACACCACGTTCGGTGATGATTGCGGTGACCAGTCGCGCTGGCGTGACGTCGAAGGCCGGGTGGGCAGCGGACACCCCTTGCGGCGCAACGGGCGAACCGGCGAACTCGGTCACCTCACGCGCCGAACGCTCCTCGATCGGGATTTCGGCACCCGTTCGCAGTGACAGGTCCACTGTCGAAGTAGGCGCGGCAACATAGAAAGGGATGGAGTTCTCGTGCGCGAGTACCGCGAGCGAGTACGTGCCGATTTTGTTGGCGACGTCGCCGTTGGCGGCGATCCGGTCGGCGCCCACGATCACCAGATCGATAGTGCCGCGATGCATGAAGTGGCCGGCCATGCTGTCGGTGATCAAGGTCATCGGGACGCCGAGACGTTGGAGCTCCCACGCGGTCAGCCGCGCCCCCTGGAGGAAGGGTCGCGTTTCGCCCACATAGACATGAATCGCGCGGCCGGCCTCATGCGCAGCACGCACGACGCCGAGCGCGGTCCCGTAATCGACCGTGGCGAGCGCGCCCGTGTTGCAGTGGGTCAGGACGGTGGCGCCGCTGGGCACCAGATCAAGACCGAATGCGCCTATGCGTCGATTGGCGGCAACGTCCTGGTCCGCCATGTCGTGGGCAAGTCTCAGCAGTCCGGCGCGGGCATCGGCAACCCCGTCGCACAATGCCACCCTTCGTGCAGTTGACAGCATCTGGTCGATAGCCCAGTTGAGATTGACGGCCGTGGGGCGGGTGTGCCTGAGCAGCCTCGAAATCGCCTCGAGATCTTCGAGAAATGCCTGCGGTTCGTCGTCGAGATGCGCCTGTGCCCCGAGGGCCATCCCGTATGCGGCCGCCACGCCGATCGCGGGCGCGCCGCGTACTTGCATGCTCTGGATGGCGCGGGCGACGTCCTCGGCCGTGCGGCAAGCAATCAGCACGGTTGCCTGAGGCAGCCGCGTCTGGTCAATCAGCACCAGCGCGCGCTGTCCCTCATCGAACTCGAGGGTGCGCATGCAGAGTCCTAAGTGTATGCAAACCGCCTTATCTGGCAGTGCGCGCCCGCGACTTCAGCCGTGCCGCCTGGGTGCCGATGATGGGCACACACGGTATGGGCACCAACAACGACGAGCTCAACTTCGGACATACGCTGGCATTGACCGAAGAGCCGACCGCGGAAATGATTGCTGCTTCCGAGGCCGAGGTCACGGCGTCAGCGTTCACGTCGCTGCGCGTGTCCGACGAGCTGAGCGGTGGCGCAGACGCAATGTATCTGCGAGAAATTGCCGCTCACACACTGCTCACTCAGCAGGATGAGGTGGAGCTGGCGCAGCGCATGGAAGCGGGCAAGGAGGCAGTTGCCCAACTCGCCTCAGCCGAGCACACGCTTGACGAGCGCACGCGCGAGCGGCTGGAGCGAATCGTCGAGGACGGCATGCTCGCCCGCCGGCACCTGATCGAGAGCAACCTCAGGTTGGTGGTCTCGGTAGCGCGTCGATACTACAACCGTGGGCTTTCCTTCTTGGACCTTGTTCAGGAGGGAAATATCGGCCTTCAGATCGGCTCTGACAAGTACGACTGGCGTCGCGGATTCCGCTTCAGCACCTACGTGTACTGGTGGATCCGGCAGGCCATGACTCGCTCGTTGGCGGATCAGAGCCGAACCATCCGACTGCCCGTGCATGCGATTGAGCTTCTGTCGCGAGTGTTGCGCGCGGAGCGCGAACTGCAAGGCGCGACAGGCGAAGCCCCACCAGTGGAGGTGATTGCCCAGCATCTGGGTATGGAGCCGGGCCGCATCGTGGAGGCGCGCCGCGCGGCGCTCACGCCGCTATCGATCGAGGCGCCGCTGAGCGACGACTCCGACATGACCCGCGGCGACCTGTTAGGCGATGAAACGGCCGGCCAGGCGGCTCACCTGGAGGTTGAAAGGCAAGAGCTGGCCAAGCGCTTGTCCGAAGCGCTCGAGTCGCTGGACGACCGCGAACGGAAGATCATTCAGATGCGCTTCGGACTGGAGCGTGGTGAAGAGCGCACCCTGAACGAGCTGGCGCAGCTGATGGGCCTAAGTCGTGAGCGAATCCGCCAGATTGAACAGACAGCCCTGGCCAAGCTCCGCCGCGTGCCGGGCCTGCGGAACGAAGTCATCGAATTCTTGGCGGCATAGTCTGTCCGCCTCACTGCGCGCGGCGTACTCAGAACTTGAGAAGCGAGATGACGTTTTGGTCCTGGAGTCGGTCGCGGCCCTTGAGGGCGGTCAGCTCGACCAGAAATGCCACGGCCACGACTTTGCCATGCAGACGTTCCACCAGCTCAATCGTGGCTGAGACTGTGCCGCCGGTCGCCAGCAGGTCGTCGACGATCAGCACTTTGTCGCCGCTGGCGATGGCGTCGCGGTGCAGCTCGAGGGTATTCGTGCCGTATTCGAGGTCGTATTCTGCGCTGATGACTTCACCGGGCAGCTTGCCAAGCTTGCGAACCGGCACAAATCCAGCGTTGAGCCGGTAAGCGATTGGTGCGGCGAAGATAAAGCCGCGCGACTCCATACCAATCACCAACGCTGGCGCCATGCCTCGAACCAGCTCCGTCAGCTGGTCGATGGACTGCCGGAAGGCGGTCGGGTCCTTCAGCAGCGTGGTGATGTCCTTGAACAAGATCCCCTGCTTGGGAAAGTCAGGTATGTCGCGAATGAGTTGTTCGAGTTTCAGCATGTGTCAGTCGAGAACGAGCGCTCGCACCTTGAGGTAGGGTCTGCGGCCCGGACCCACCGGGAAGTCCGGTTCTGGTTCACGCCAACGCTGCACCACCTCACCCCGACGGCCGGCCATCTCGAGTCCTTCGCGAAGCCATTCGTCGAAGCGTTCGTCGCTGGTGCGAGCGTGATTGGTGGCCGCCACCAGGATACCTGCATGCTCCACGATGCGCGCCGCCATGCCCACCAGTTTCGGGTAATCCCGGCTGACCGAGAACGGGGTTGAGCTAAAACTTGGGGGATCGACGAGGACCATGTCGAAGCGCGTCGAGCGGCGCCGAAAGCGTCCTAGCCAGTCGAACGCGTCGCCGTAGATGAAGTCCCGTGAGTCTGACGCCAGAGCGTTGATCCGATAATTGAGCAGGCCCCAATCGAGATACCCCCGCGACACATCCAGGTTGACTACCCGGGCGGCCTTGCCGAGCGTCGCGCTGACCCCGAATGCGCAGGTGTAGGCGAACAGGTTCAGCACTGATCGTCCCGCTGCGGTGTGGCGAACCCAATCCCGCACCTCGCGCATGTCGAGGAACAGACCAACCGACAGTCCCGTGTGTGGGCGCACGACGTAGTGCGCCCCATACTCCACCACCTCCAATTCAGCCACGCCACGTCCCCAGGCTGGCACCCCAGGCGCGAAGCTAGCCAGCGGCGGTACCAGAGCCTGGCCGCCTCGTTCCGGGTGAATTTTCAGGTACGCCGTGGCCATGCCGGCGAGACTCTCCTGGAGCACGTCGCCCCATCGGTTGAGCACATCCGCGGAGTTGACGTGGATGACCGCCACCCCTCCGAATCGGTCTATCGCCAACCCTGGGGCGCCTTCCGCATCGCCATGGAAGAGGCGATACGCGCTCAGGTCGGTCCGCGCGGCGAGGTGCGACCGCCGACGGATCGCCTCAGCGATAAGATGCGGCCTGGAGATTGAAGAGCTCCGCGTAGCGGCCGTCGAGCGCCAGCAGTTCTGCGTGCGTGCCGGACTCGATCAGACCACCTTGTTCGAAGACGAGTATTCGGTCAGCCTGACGAACCGTCGAGAATCGGTGCGAGATGAAGATGGCAGTCCGTCCATGGGCCAACTCGCGCAAGCGTGTGAACAACTCGTACTCGGCCCGCGCGTCCAGCGCAGCCGACGGTTCGTCCAGGATCAGGATCTGCGCTTCGCGCATGAACGCCCGCCCCAGCGCCACCTTCTGCCACTCGCCACCGCTCAGGTTGACTCCGCCGTCGAACCACTTTCCGAGCACCGTGTCGTAGCCCTCGGGAAGGGCTTCGATGACGCTGGCGGCCCCGCTCTTGTCGGCTGCCCCGGCGATGGCCGAGGTGTCATCCAGGCGTTCGACGCGGCCAATGCCGATGTTCTCTCGCGCACTGAACTGGTACGAAACGTAGTCCTGGAAGAGGACCCCGAATTCACCCCGCAGCTCGTCAGGGTCATACTCGCGCACGTCTCGACCGTCGATAAGCACCTGACCCGATTGCGGGTCGTACAGGCGAGCGATCAGTTTCACGAGGGTTGTCTTGCCGGCGCCGTTGTGTCCCACGATAGCTACGGTTTCGCCGCGTGCGATACGAAAACTTACATTGTCGATGGCCGGCTTGTCTTTGCCTTCGTAGGTGTACGTGACGTTGCGGAACTCGATGCCCTCCTGGATCGGGTGGCGAACGGGGGCCGGATGCTCTGGCGCGCGCACTAGGGGCTCGAAGTCGAGTAGCTCGAACAACGTCTTGAGATAGAGCTGATGCTCGTACATCGACTGCAGCCCGCTGAGCAGGGCCGAGAATGCCTGGGACACTCCGCTGGCGGCCTGCACGTAGAGCGTCAATCCGCCGACGCTGATGCTTCCGCCGAGTGTGCGAAAGGCGACATACAAGAAGGTCAAGCCGTTGGTGAGCACCGTCAGCATGGACCACACTGCGCCAGCCAGGTAACGCCGAACCACCAGCGCCCGGTTCTCGACATAATATCGCTGAAACAGGTTGGAAAAGCGCTGGATGAAGAAGTCGCCGACCGTAAACAGCTTGACTTCCTTGTTGTAGGTGTCGGTGGTCATCAAGTTTGTGAGGTAGGCCATCATGCGTCGCAGCGGCGACTGCCAGCGCATCATCTGATAGCCCTGCCAGCCGTATCGGGCGCTCGAGATAAAGGCGGGGATCGGCGCGATGAGCGCCGCGGCGGCGATAAACCACTCAAGATTGCCCAGCAGCGCCAGCAGCGAGGCGAACGTCAGCACCTGGCGAATCAACCCAAACGCCGTTTGCACCATCGACACCGGCCGGTTGGTCGCCTCGCGCTGCACCTGTTGAATGAGGTCATAAAACTGCGGCCGCTCGAAAAAAACCAGGTCGAGCTTGTTGGCCTGGCGCATGACCAGCAGCTGGATGCGGTTGGCAACCTGCTCCTGCAGCAGTTGCTGGCAGATGTTGGCCATGGTGCCCAGAATGTTGCCTGCCGCGGCGATGGCGAATTGCAGAATGACCAGGAGCAGGACCTGGGGGAGAGCCGCCGTCCCGGCCCCGTTCGTCACGGCTGCCACGACTGCGTCGATCAGCAGCTTCGAGATCCACACCGCCGCCGCCGGCAGGCCGCCCTGCAGCAGGTTGAGGACTGCCAGAGCCAGGGTCAAGCCGGGGTTTGCATCCCACACCAGCCCCAGCACTCGTCGGAAGCCGTGCCAGGTTGTGCTGGCGTTGGCTATGAACGCCCTGAATGTAAAGGGCGGCGCGCTCGGCGGCGGCGGCGACGGCGGGACGAGGCTGCCGTTGGTATGGTCGGTCAGCCCGACCCGCGCGGCGGACGCAGACCCGATTCGTCGCCCGCGGACGCTGCGGCCTCCGCCGCCAGGTCCGCCCGGCCCATGCCACATCACCATTGAGAGCTACGCGTCACGCCACTGAGACAGGATCTCGTACTGAGCGCATCGCTGGCGCCATCAGATCGGGTAGCTCGCGGGCTGTAGCTTTGGTGGAAGCGTTCGCGTTTGGCAGACCCGTGATGAGCGCATACAAGCGCTGCATCCACGCCGTGCCCTGCCCGCGAGCGAATCTGAGCTGATTGCTGCCATGTTTGAGTACGACTCCGGCTGCACGGGCCAGCTGGTTGACATTCACGGCTGGCAGCCGATCGAACTTGACAATGATCTCGTCATGAATAGCCGTGACTGCCTGCACGTTGGCTTCAACGGCTCGCAAGCGCAGACTGGTCACGTACACCAGCCGCTGAGCCGCTTCGGGCAGCGAACCGAAGCGATCCTCCACTTCGGACACGAGGCTGACCAGAAGCGCATCCTGCTCGATGCCCGAAAAGCGCTGGTAGAGCCGCAGGCGCACGCCATCGTCCTGGACATACTCCGCGGGTATGTACGCGTTGATTGGGAGATCCAGCGAAGGCCAGGCGCGCTCCAAGGGGAGGACGCCGGATCCGTCCTGGCGAGCCTTCAGGAGGTTGACCTGCTCGGCTAAGAGCTTCGTGTACAGATCGAAACCCACGGCCGCGATGTGACCGCTCTGAGCTGAGCCGAGCAGATTGCCTGCGCCGCGGATCTCGAGATCCTTCATCGCGATCCGCATCCCGGCTCCGAGCTCGGTGGCTTCGAAGATGGTCTTCAGGCGCTCCTGGGCTATCTCGCTCAAGCTCATATCCTTTGCGTGCAGCAAATACGCATACGCCCGGCTGGCGCTCCTGCCGACGCGGCCGCGTAGCTGATATAGCTGGGCCAGGCCGAAGCGATGCGCACTATTGACGATCAGGGTGTTCGCGTTGGGGATATCGAGTCCCGACTCGATAATCGTGGTGCACACCAGGACGTCATAGTCGCCCTCCGCGAAGCCGAGCATGGTCTGTTCCAACTGCTCCTCTGGCATCTGCCCGTGGCCGACTGCCACTCGAGCTTCGGGAACCAGGCGACGCACTCGGTTGGCGATGGTTTCGATGCCCTGAACGCGATTGTTCACAAAGTACACCTGGCCGCCGCGGTCGATCTCGCGCAGGATCGCTTCCTGAACCAGGCCGTCGGTGTACTCGGTCACATACGTGCGCACCGGCAGACGCGCTTCGGGTGCGGTCTCGAGCACACTCATGTCCCGCACGCCGACCAGCCCCATGTGCAAGGTGCGCGGGATCGGCGTGGCGGTCAACGTCAGGACGTCCACCTCGCGTCGCAATTGCTTGAGCCGCTCCTTATGCGCTACGCCGAAGCGTTGCTCCTCGTCGATGACCACCAGTCCCAGGTTCTTGAAATCGACGTCGCGCTGCACGAGCCGGTGCGTCCCGATGCAGATATCCACGCTGCCGCCGGCCAGTCCAGCGATGATGGCGCGCTGCTCCTTGTCGGTGCGGAAGCGTGAGAGCATCTCGACTTTGACGGGAAAGGCGCCCAGGCGCTCACGGAAGGTGTTGTAGTGCTGCTGGGCCAGCACGGTCGTCGGTACGAGCACGGCCACCTGGCGCCCGTCCTGTACGGCTTTGAATGCCGCCCGAAGGGCTACCTCTGTCTTGCCAAAGCCCACATCGCCGACCAGCAATCGGTCCATTGGCCGAGCCGACTGCATGTCGGACTTGACGTCGTAGATGGCCTGCACCTGGTCGAGCGTCTCTTCATATGGGAAGCTGCCTTCGAGCTCGAGCTGCCACGGCGTGTCGATGGGGTAAGCATGGCCCTGCACCGCTGCCCGTGCGCCATACAGCTCCATGAGCTCCTGGGCCAGGTCGCGAACGGAGCGCCGGACTTTGGCTTTGGCGCGTACCCACTCGCCGCTGCCAAGACGTGTCAGCGAGGGGTCTGCGTCTCCCGCACCCACATAGCGACCGACCCGGTCGGCCTGCGAGACCGGGACGTACAGGTTGTCGCCTGCGGCGTAGTGCAGGAGCAGAAATTCGGCGTGGCCAGGCAATTCGAGAGACGTGTCCTGGCCTGGCGTTGCGCCGACTGAGGTACGCACAAGGCCACCGTAGCGGGCGATCCCGTGGTCGACGTGGACTACGAGATCACCCGTTTGCAGGTCGGCCAGAAATGACTCGCGCGCGGCCGCCGCGCGCTCGGCAACCTGGCGCCGAGCCGGTGCAGAACGGCGCTGCTTGGTCCAGCCGAAAATCTCGCTGTCGGTGAACAGCGCAAGGCTCAGCGCATCCGAGACCCAACCCTCGCGTAGCAGGCCGTGCATGAGCTCCATCCCAGCTGGCCGCGACGGCAGCTCCTCGCGGGCGGGAGCGCTCGTACCCTGCTCCTGGAGCAGCTCGCTCAGTCGGCTTGCCTGCTGACTGACCACGACCGTAGTTCGGAATCGATTTTCGACCAGAGCGCTCAGGAATGGCTCGAGCCGACCGGCGTACTTCGCAGCATGCTGGAACGGCAGACTCTCGGCATCGGGATCGAATGTCACCTCGAGCCGGAGGCAACTAGCGGTGCGCATCACATCGCGCCAGGGTCGATACGGTCGGGCGATGCCCGGAGGCACCTCGCCCCGCTCGAGAAGGTCGGCGTGCAATTGCTCGACCTGCTCTTCGAAGTCCTGACCGAACCTGGCGATGGCGTCGGGTTCGTCGAGCACCAGCACGCCTCGCGCGGGCAGATAGTCGACCAGCGTCGAGGTGCCCAGGAAACCCCGATAGAACTCGAGCGCCGAAAACGCCTGGCTGCCCTCACGCAGCGTTCTGAGGTCACGCGCAAACGCATCCACAAACTGCGGACGCAGTGCGCCGAGGTCGAGGCTGACCGAAGATGGCCTGGGCAACACTTCGTGGGCAGGTCCAACACTGGCTGACTCCAACTGCTCAGTCGAGCGCTGGGTGGCCGGGTCGAACAGGCGGATCGTGTCGACCTCGTTGCCCGAGAGCTCGATACGCAAGGGCTGCCCGCCTGGCGGGAACACGTCAAGGATGCCGCCTCGGCGACTGAACAAGCCCGGCGAGTCCACCAGCGGCGACGGCTCGTATCCCAGCCCCAGCCACTGTGCCGCCAGTTCAGCCGGTGGCAGCACCTGACCCCGCTTGATGGTCCGGTGATTCTCGCCAAATGCGTGTAGGTCGAGCACCAGGTCCATGGCGGCACGCACGGAGGCAACCACCAGGGGCGGCGTGCTGGCGTGGGTGCGACTCGCCAGGCGTGCGAGCGCTCCCAGACGCTCCGCGAGCTTGTCAGGATCGTTCGGCAGGCGGTCGTATGGCAAGGCGTCGGTCTCAGGGAAGAGCACCACTGCATCGGGATCATTCGCCCACGCACGTAGCTCGTTGGCATACACGCGCGCCTCAGACGGGCGGCCGGCCACCAGCAGCATTGGACGCGCGATGGCAGCATGCACCGCTGCCAGTACATACGGGCGGGCGGGCGTGATCGCCGACAGCATCTGAATCGCGCCCCGAGCCTGATCAAACGGCGGCGTTGGCGAGCGCAGCGCTTCGACCAGGCGCCTGAAGGCTGGCTGGGCGTCGAGCGCGGCGAGAAGTGGATGGAGCCGCATGGGCTTACAGTTTGTTGTAACGGTTCATCGCCGTGGCTGCTCCTTGGGTGGCCCAAAGCAGAGCCGCATCGGCTGCTCTGTCGACCAGATTGTCGAAGAGCGTGGCATCTTCGGGCGCAAAGGTGCTCAGGACGTGAGCAGTGGCTTTGCCCGGGGCGGCTTGGCTGATGCCGATGCGCAGACGCGGAACGCCGGCCGTCCCGAGGCTGGCAACCACCGAGCGCATGCCGTTGTGCGTGCCGGGGCTACCCCGTTCGCGGACTCTCAGCGCCCCCAGCGGTAAGTCCATGTCGTCATACACCACCAGACACTGACCCGGAGCGATCCCCAGGCATTTGACCACTGCCCGAACAGCAGCGCCGCTACGATTCATGAACGTGCCCGGCTTGACGAGCACGACCCGAGTCGCGTTCTGAGGGTCGATGAGCGCCACCAGGCTGTGCAGGTCGCGCGTGCGAGCGTGCCAGGCAGCGCTGTAGCGCACCGCAAGCCGCTCGACACAGCAGAAGCCCAGGTTGTGGCGTGTGTCCGCGTACTGCGGCCCAGGGTTGCCCAGTCCGATGATCACACGGCTGCGCTCGAGATCCAGCCCAAGCAGCGGGTCAGCCTGAGTCCCCCGTCGCCCAAAAAGCCGCCGCAGAAACTCGAACACGCGACAGGCTACGGTATTCGAGACAACGCCTTCTCGGCTTTTCGATGCAGATTCAGTACGCGTTGCGGTCCCGAACTACGGCTGCCAGGGTCTTGAGCAAGATTTTGATGTCGAAGGCTAGCGACCACGTCTCCACATAAAACAGGTCGTACTCGGTGCGCTCGACGATGCTCGTCATGCCTCGTAGACCATTGACCTGGGCCCAGCCGGTCATGCCGGCCTTTTCCATGTGCCGCTCTCGATACCTGGGTACAAGATTCGCGTACTGAGCAACAAACTCGGGCCGCTCCGGTCGCGGTCCGACCAGGCTCATCTCGCCCACCAGAACATTGATGAATTGGGGCAGCTCGTCGAGGCTGAAGCGGCGGATGGTAGCCCCCAGACGCGTCCGGCGTGGGTCGTTGGGCACCGTCCAGACCGGTCCAGACTCCGCCTCGGCGTCTGGCCGCATCGAGCGGAATTTGAGCATGTGGAACGGACGGCCATCCAGGCCGACGCGCTCCTGAACGTGCAGAACGGGGCCATGCGGTGACGTCAATTTGACCAGCAGCGCCATGAACAGGAGCCACGGCGACAGCAGAACGAGCAGCGACCAGCTCACGCCCACGTCCAGCGCCCGCTTCAAAAAGCGCATCCAGCCACGTAGCGCGATGTCCCGAACACGCATGAGAGGCAGGCCCGTGAGCTCGCTTGTCTCCACCTCGCGCGCCATCAGGTCAAAGATGTCCGGAAAGATCTTGATGTCGACGCGCTCGCGGGTACAGCCGGTCACGATGTCGACCAGTTGGTGGTGACTGATCCCCGCCCAAGCGATGATGACCTCGCCGACACCCTGCTCGCGGACGATCTCAGGAATGTCGACCAGCCCTCCCAAGACAGGCTGCACCACAGGGTTCGAGACGCCATCGCCGATGAAACCGGCCACGCGATAGCCGAGCTCCGGCGCCGACTGAATCTTGGCCTCGACTACCTGCGCCTGCTCCCCATCACCGACGATCAGCACATGCTCCAGGTCGTAACCACGACGGTGCGCCTCACGCAGCAGCGCGTCCAGAACCACTCGTGTGAGCCACACCAGGCCGATCGACAGCAGCGCCCAGTACACCAGCATGAGACGGGGCGGCTCGAGCGCGCGATAGGTGAAGAAGGTGACGCTGAGGGCAGCCAACCAGCCCACGCCGACCGCGGCGAAGACCTGGTAGAGCAGGTCGACCCGGCCGAAGCCGCGACGCGGAATGTACAGCCGCCGAACGGCGAAAACGACCACGATGACGAGCACGCACAGCAGCGCCATGTCGTCGTACGTGGTGGGTGGGTCGCTGGGTTGGCCCGGCCGAGCGTCTCCGAGCAGACGCAGGCGATACGCGAGCACGAACGCGAGTCGCAGCATCACCAGGTCCGAAACGATGAGCGCAAGCACGTACAGTCCGCGTAGACCGCTCAAAGTGCGCACGAAACCAACCATTGCCTGGCCCGTTCTACAGCCCGACGCGGCGCTCGGACGGACTGGTCAGCGCTGTCCGGCACATCGCCACTGCGAGTGCCCCGTAGATGGCCGTGCGCACTGCGCCGGTCACCAGCGGGTGGTACCGCTGCACGTAGTGCTTTCGGTAGAACAGGTCCATAGCCTGAAAGAAGTAGTAGGTCGTGCGGAACGCACGTTTGCGGCTGGCCGCCCCATGCTGGTGCTGAACGACCACAGCCGGGTCATAGCGGACACTCCAGCCGGCCTCACGCGTGCGTAGACACCAGTCTAGATCCTCACCATACATGAAGAATCGCTCGTCCAACGCCCCGATGCGCTCGAACACGGCGCGTCGGATAAGCATGCACGCGCCACACACCGAGTCCACCTCGAGGGGCTGGCTCGGATCGACGAAAGTCAGGTTGTAGCGGCCGAAGCGCGAACTGCGAGGGAACACCTGGCTCAGGCCAGACAGACGGTAAAAGGCGATCGACGGCGTCGGAAACGAGCGCCGGCAGGCCAGATGCATACTGCCGTCTGGTCGGAGCAGCCGCGGCCCGACGATTCCGGACTGCGGGTTGGCCGACAGGGTTGCGAGCAGGCCAGCCAGGCCTCCCGCGGGCATCACGGTGTCCGGGTTGAGCAGCAGGATCGCGGCTCCGCGACTGCGCTCCAATCCCTGGTTGTTGCCATACGCGAAGCCACCATTGCGAGGCGAGCGGATCAGCAAGGCCCAGGGGAACTCGGTTGCGACCATGTCGGCTGAGCCATCGCTAGAGGCGTTGTCGACGACCAGCACCTCGGTTTCAAACGGTCCGCCGGACAACGAGGTCGAGCCTTCGTGTAGCAGGGCTTGGAGGCAGGTCCGCAGATGCTCACGCGTGTTGTAGTTCAGAATCAGGATCGACAGGTCCGGCGATTCGCGGTGCCCATCCCAGCGCGGCTCCGCGGCAGGAGCCGAGCTATCCACGAAATCCCCGACGCCGAAGCCGCCACCACACACCAACAGGGTAGCCCAGCATCTTTGCGACATCGCCGACCAAGCGGATGGCGGGAACCAGGCCAAGAGCGTAGGCCGCCTGTGCTGCCGAAAGCTCAGCCAGACGCGGCCGGAGGCGAGCGTACGGCCGGCACGTATACGCGCATGCGCCCAAGATCAGTACCACCGTGCTCAAACCGCGACGCCAGAGCAGGCCCGCAGCCACGACGTACGTGAGATACCGAATCACGTGCCGGGTGAGCCACAGCCCGGCTTTGCCGTCACCGCGCGAATATACGTAGTACTGACGAAAAAACGCGCGCAGTGAGCTGCGCGGTCGGAACCAGACCACAGCCCGAGGTGCAAACGCAAATCGATATCCAGCACGCTTGAGGGCCAGATCGAAGACCAGGTCCTCGCAGTAGTCGAGCCATTCGGGATAGCCGCCAACCGCCGCCCAGGCAGCGCGGCGGAACAGTATTGAGCGGCTCGACGGAAGGAACTTGGAGGCATCGACATCTTCGCGCGCAGGCAACACCGTTGCGCCCATGGCGTGTTCGAACGCCGTGGACGCATCGGCTTTGAAGAATCCACTCACCACATCGACTTTGGGGTCGACCTCGAGCGTCGAAAGAAGCTGCTCGAGCCAGTCTGGTTCGACACGTACGCCGGCGTCGGTGACCGCGATCAGCTCGGCGGTGGTGGCCGCCACGGCCAGATTGCGCCCGCGGGAGATGCCTGCGCCGGGTGCTCGCAGGCAGCGCATCGGTAGTCGCGTCGTCCAGCTCTGCAGAATGTCCCACGTGCCGTCAGTCGAGCCCCCGTCGACGATGACGACTTCGTCCGGGCTCCGCGTCTGGTGCGCTAGAGAGCTCAACAGGGGCTCGAGCGTACCCGCCTCGTCGAGGACGGTGACGATCAGCGCGGCGCGTTGTCGGGAGTGACTGCCAGCCATGGGAATAGGCCGGCCTCCTTGGCCAGGTCGCCAGCGTTGGCCACACTCACGCTGCCCTTGTCCGCCCAGGGAACAGCCTCTTTCCAGTACTGGAGCGTGGCGCGTTGGGCTCGCACCACGACACTGTTGGGAAATTCTTGAGCGCTGACGGGCAGCCCGTAGTGGTCGAGCCACTCTGCATCCGCCACAAAGCGCTGCTTGAGAGCCGGCGGCACATGGTCGAGCAAGGCCAGGTGCCGAGCGACGACGCGCTCCCACGCCAGACCAGCGTCGGGCCCGGTGTCCTGCGGGCGAGGCGTCTGGCGATACACCTCGAGCCAATCGTCGCGCCCACGATCGTGCAACACATCGAAGGTGTTGAGGAACGCGAAGGATCGCAGCTCTGGATGCCACTGCAGCACCGTCTTTTGGAACGCCTGCACGGCGAATCCGTCGAGCTCGAACCGACGTGTGACAGGGTAGCCGAGCGCGTCAGTACCGCCTAACGCCTGGAAAGCGCTCCAGAAGGGCGCACCGTCCTCGTCGGTAACGGCAAAGCCGGACGCGGACTCCTTACGGGCGTTGGTCTGGGTGAAGAAGTGACCGCCGGCGATGTCATAGTCTGGCCCACGCAACTGCGGGCTGCCGGTTTTCAGGATGTAGCTGCCAGCCTGGAGTGCAACCTTGACTGAACCCCCGGTGCGGCTGTCCATGGCAACGGGTTGCTCTTTTCCATCCTGGCTCACGCGGGCCAGCGAGATCCCTGCTGGAGGGTTTGCTCCGAGCACTTGCGCCAGGTCGATCGTGACCTGCATGGCGGTACTCGCCCACACGTGCACGACTCCTGGCTCGGGCCAGAATACGCTGAGCTGGGCCGGGCCGTCGGCCTGCATGCTGGCCAGGTTGCCGTCGACATGCTTGCCGCCCAGCCACACCGCGTCTGCGGCTCGATACACATACCGTAGCCCCGTATCCGGGTCGTCCTCGAGACGAAACTCGCCGGGTGCGCTGCCCGTCGCAGACGCATACGCGCGCAACGCTGCCAGGGCGCCGACAACGGGCTTGGGGCTTCCGTCCAGGCGGAATGCGCCAAGCGTGCGCTCGCGCATATTGAAGCCGTCCGGCATGTCGTTGAGCATCCACTTCGCGCCACCCGCGGCGTGCTGGGAAAGCAAGCCGAGCATGATCGCCGTTTCGGCCAGACTGGCTTGTTCAGGTCTGACGGTCTCGGTGGCGTACCCGAACTCACTCAGCAGGTACGGCTTGCCGGGGTGAGCTCGCTCCAACCCAGCGACGAGGGTCAGGTTGCTGCGAACGGCCGAAGCAGCCGTGCCCGGGTAACGGTGCAGGCTCTGAATGTCGAGCACGTCGTTGGCAGGCAGTCTGGCTAGGACGACGTCGACATGATCGAGCGTGACCGGGCGGCTTGGGTCGCCAGCCCGAATGGCACGCACCTGAGGGTCGATCCATGCCGCCAGCGTTTCATTCAGCACCTTGACCAAGGGTGCCCACTTCTGACCAGCCGGATCGTCCAGGTAGTCAAGCGTGGTGGTCTGGAAGTTGCGCGCGCGCACCCAGCCAGCCGCTTCGGCCAGCATCTCGCGATAGAGGCGCAAATTGTTGGTATAGGTCCAGGCCTCGTCATCAGTCAGATACGACGGGATCGTCTTGCTGCCTTCGTCGCTCGCCCGATACGCGGCTACCTGGTCGCGCGGCAAACGCTCGCCCAGGGCGTCCACAAGTGCTCTGGTTTGCAGTGCAGTCGGAGCCGCGTACTTGGTCAGTGCCAGGTCGCCGAACCGGGGTTCATTTTTGAGGTCGAGCGCCAGGATCCCTGGACGGCCACGGTACTGTTGAGCGATCTTGCCAGCCGCACCCGCGATGCGAGCCATGTCCGGTTCGCCGTAGTCATGCAGCGAGACGATAAGTTGGAGTCCATGCTTTTCGGCGAGCGCCACTACCTGGTCCAGTTTGTCGAACGTTCCGGCTGCGATCTCCAGCGCCAGTGGCGCCTGCACAAAGATCCGCAGCGTGGTCACTCCGGCAGATGCCGCGCGCGTGAAATCGGCGTCGATCGCGGCTGAGTCGAATTTGTCGCGATCCCACATTTGCCAGGCACGGTCGGACGGGCCCTCGTAGTTCATCCCGACCACGAACAGCGGCACACCAGTCGGCCCCAGCACGCGTTCGCCGTCCCCGGACGTCGCCGCGGCTGCGGGACGGGCGACTAGCGTTGCAAGCAGCGCCAGACAGAACAGGACCCGCCGCACCACCGCGTGATTAACGAGACGTGCTGTGGCAGGTTACCGCCACATCGTCGACGATGCATCACGTAGGGCGTAGTAGACGGGCTGCAAACTGAAGTCCGGATCGGCGACTCGGAACCAGAACCAATCTTGGTTGCGGTTCGTCTCGTCCGGACGCTTCCAGTACCACACGCAGATCAGCTGCATCCACGGCCACTGCTCCTGGACTCGCTCGATGCCGCGCACCGTGTAGCGCGCCTGCAAAACTGGCGTGACCCGGCCGTAGCTCTGGACGGGCAGGTCGGGCGGATTCACGTTCCAGCCCATCTCAGTTGCCCAGACTGGCGTAGCCTCGTCGCCGTTCTGTTGCATGAGCTGCCGAACGAGCATCGGGCGCGAAAACGTCACGTCGAGCTGACCGACGCGCGGATCATCCGGGCCGCCCCGCAGCCCGTACGCCTGGACCGCGAGCACGTCGAAGGTGCCTCGTACACCGGCGTCGTACAGCTGCTGCAGGTAGATCAACTCGTTCAACGCATCCGCGTTCTCGGTCCGCGTCGGTGCCAGCGCCGCCATCAGCACGCGCGCGGCTGGGTCGGCAGCGTGGATGCGGTCGCTTGCACCACGCAGCAGCCGGGCGTAGGCTGGCGCATCCGGAGGCCGGCCACCCCACTCGCTGCTGAGGTTCGGCTCGTTCCAGACCTGATACGCGGCTACTTGTCCGCGGTACCTGGTCGCCACCTGGCTGACAAAGTCCCAGTAGTCCGCGTCTCGGACCGGCGGGCCGAGACCGTCTGGGGCATCCGCCGGGAGCGCCCAACGCGGGCTCGTATCGACGCGCAGGATGAGGTTCAGGCCAAGGCTGTTGGCGCGCGCGACGATGTCGTCGAACTTTGCCCACGTGGAGCCACCGAAAGCCGGGTCGGTGGTCTCGCCTTTGGCGACCGGCTCGATCTGCTCCCAGGGAAGCTGC
Organism: Chloroflexota bacterium; assembly: GCA_051006215.1. Taxonomy (GTDB): domain Bacteria; phylum Chloroflexota; class UBA6077; order UBA6077; family CF-72; genus CF-72. Next base: position 11,252 of record JBPCIO010000088.1, on the reverse strand, counting down.
TGACGGATCCAACCGACACCCGCGCGGCCTAGCAACTCGAGACTGCGTTGGCGTTTCTCAGGCTCGACTTCCTGCTCCAGGAAAACATTCATGCCCAGGTGGTTGTCCACTCGTCCGGCTGGGCCCGAACTTCCGTTAGCCACAGAGGTACGCATGGCCGATGCCGCCGTCACTCGATGGCGTAGGTCGATCGAAAGTGTTTCGAGCGGGCCCGAGCTAACGCTACTGACAAGCAGCAACAAGGCGACGGAAGTCGAGGCAGCCAGCAGCCAGCCACCCGAGGGTGCCTGCATGCTGGCGCTCATTGGCCAAGCCAGGCGTAGGCGTCGCTGACCTCAGCTCGCATCGCCGACCAGTCGTAGCGCCGTTCGACGAGCGCACGCCCGTTGTGCGCCAGTCGCGCCCGCACCACCGGATCGCCCAGCAATTGCTGCAAGGCGGCGACCCACTCGGGCGTGGTCTCGGCCGTCAAGTAATCTTCGCCGGGCTCGGCGTCCAAGCCTTCCATGCCCAGACGCGTCGAGACGATGGGCAGCCCACTGGCCATGGCGATGAGAGCCTTGAGCCGTGTTCCGCCACCGGTACGTAGGGGTAGGACCAGCGCTGCGCAGCGCGCCAGGTAGGCCCGCTCGTCTGCGACGTAGCCCGTCACCGCGATTCGGTCGTCATGCTGGCCGGCTTTGACGAGCCACTCAGGCGGGCTTGCGCCGACAGCGAATAGGCGAGCGTGTGGGATTTTCTCGAAGACCGACCTCAACACGTCCCGGACAAACCATTCGAGGCCGTCTGCGTTCGGGCGAAAGTCGAGCTTGCCGAGGAACAAGAGGTTGGCTGGGTGTTCAGGGCCGCGCTCCCGAAAAGGGTAGGCCCGGGCGTCGACGCCGTTCGGAATGACTCGCACGTTCGAGCCTTCACCGGCCAGGGCGCTGAGCTGGTTGGCATCGTGCTGCGAGACCGTAAGTGTGAGATGACTATCCTGCACCACTCGACGCTCGAAACGTTCGAGACGCCGCCACTGCAGCCTGGAGTAGAGCTGCCGAAACGGGGACGAAGCCGTCGTGGAAAAACGGCGTTGCAGAAGAAACTCGGCGTTGTGCGCATCGTAGATCCGCCGGCCGCGCGGTACGGCGTACAGGTACCGCGCCATCTCGATGCCTTCGGCCTGGACGGCCTCATACTCACGCTCCCGAACGAGCTCACGCGTTGTTTGACTGAACTCGGGCGACCAGCGCCGCCAAGCTATGTCCGGCAGCTCGGCACGGCGCATATCGAGCGCACGTCGGGCTCGGGATCGTGGCCGCGGCTCAGGCACGATGGTCGACCGATGCACCAGAGCGGCCAGGTCGCGTTGAGATCCGGGTGAACCGAACGCGATCGCCTCGACCTGGTGCTCCGCGGCCAGCAGTCGCAGCAGCCCCTGGTTGCGAATCTTGGCGCCGGTGTCCAGCGGCGCGGGTACCGCGGGCAGCAGAAACAGCAGTCTGCTCACTTCAGCCTCAGGCGAGCAGCGCCTCGCGGTACACCTCGCGCGTGGCCCGTGCGCTTCGCTGCCACGAAAACCGCCTTACTCGTGCGAAGCCGCGCACTCGCAGCTCGGCACTGAGCGAGGGGTTCGTGAGCACGTCCAGCATGGTCGCGGCCCACTCCACCGGATCCCATGCGTTGAGAATCAGCGCGGCGTCACCCGCCACCTCGGGCAACGGCCCGGCGTCCGAACACACTACGGGTGCGCCACACGCCATGGCTTCGACCACCGTGAGTCCAAAACCTTCGTACAGCGATGGCAGCGCGAACACGCCCGCGTGACTGTACAGGACCGCCAGGTCCTCCTCACCTAGAGTGCCCAGGAAGCGCGCCGCGTCGCCCACCCCAGACCGGGCGTGCGCGGCAAAGATCGGCTCGTCCAGCCAGCCACGCCCGCCAACCACAAGCAACTGGGCATCGATTTGCCGTCTGAGTCGGGTGAAGGCTTCCAGAAGCAGCGGCAGGTTCTTGCGTGGCTCGAGCGTCCCGACGAACAGAATGTACGGCCGGCCTGGGTCAGCATCGAACCCCAGGCGTTTGGCGAGCGGTGCGAGACTGTCCATCGGGCGCGGCGAAAAACCCGGCGCGGCGGCCTCATGCACCACGCGAATGCGCGAGGGGTCGACGCCGAGGAGCCGCACCGCGTCTGAGGCAGTCCGCTGCGAGACGGCGATGACGCGTTCGGCTCGCCGCACGCTGTCGGCAGTGGCAGCGTAATACGCCCGCGAGGCTGGAGTGTGGGTCGCCGGGTAGAGCATGAACGCCAGGTCGTGGAGCGTCACCACGCTCCGCCATGGGCCCCACCTTGGCGCGACGTGATCCACGCTATGCAAAAGGCTCGGCCAGGGCCGTTGCCGTAGCACGTCGAGCGGCAGCGTCCAGCGTTCGAGACGGTGATGGGGTGGCGTCATAGCTCGGCGCTGAAGTGCGCGAGGTTCGCCGAGCCGCACGCCGCGGGCCCGACGCCCACGCAGAATCACGTACTGCTCAGCATCGTCGAGCTTGGCCAGGGCATCCGCAAGATGCACCGTGTAGCGGGCGATGCCGGCCGCGTACCCGACCAGGCGCGCGTCGAGCGCAATGACTGGCTTGCTGCCAGTCACCGAGGCGGGCGCGAAGTTCGCGGCCGGGTCGACAACTGCGGGCGTTTGTAGGGCGGTGCGTCAATGCGGCAGACCCGGGAGAGCTCGGGGTCGAGCAGCCGTGAAAGGATCCGCAATTCCTGGCTGGGTGCCCCGCCCACGGCCGCGCCGCGGTCGAGTGGCTGATTGGTAGTGATGACCGTCGGAAGCCGTGCATTGAAGCGGTGATTCAAGAGTTGAAACAACTTCTCCTCGGCCCAGGCGGTGGACGAATGCGCCCCATAATCGTCGAGGATTAGCACTTCGGCATTGCGAATGGCGTCGAAGCCACGATCATATGTGACGTTGCTGTCGGGCGCGTACGTGGCGCGCAGGTAATCGAGCAAGTCGGGCGTGGTCATGAACAGCGTTTGAAAGCCCTGCTTGTCGCGCTCGTTCTTGATCGCCGCCGCCAAATGGGTCTTGCCACAGCCGACGACCCCGATGATGACAAGCCAGCCCTCGGGCATCTCGGCGAAACTCCAAGCAGCGTCGTGCACTTGATCGAGGCTCTTGCTGCCAGCGTAGAAGTTGTCGAAGCGACACTCCCGCAGTCCTTCTGGCCACTCGTTGATAAGCGAGTCCATCACCGTGTGTTCCGACGTGATGACGTCGACCCGCCACACGCGGCGGTCCTCGAGCCGCGCACGCAGACGCTCGTCAAGTTTGGCGAGTGGCTCATTGGTGGTGATGACTGTTGGCAAGTTCATCGTGTATCGATGATTCAAGATCTGGAATAGTTTCTCCTGGGCCCAGGCCGTGCTGCTCTGCGTGCCCAGGTCGTCGAGGACCAGCAGCGGGGTTGACTTGACCGTCTCGAACAGCTCGTCATACGACACATCGCTGCCCGGACCAAAGGCCGCCCTCAGGTGGTCGAGCAAATCGGGCACCACGCTGAAGAAGACTTCCGTGCCCAGCTCGATCTGCCGATTTGCAATGGCCGCCGCAAGGTGTGTCTTGCCACAGCCGGGCGGGCCGCTGAGCAATAACCAGGTCGGGGGTTCCTCGGCATACATTCGGCATTTTTCCAGCGATTCGGCCAGCATCCGCTTGGCTGACTCGGGCAGGGGTGCGCGGCCGGCGGGCAGGAACGTGTCGAAGGTGCGATCCGTCAATGCTCCCAGATGGCTCCGCCGCGCCAGTCGATCGCGTATTTCTCCCTGGCGGCAGGAGCACGCTATCGCCCGCCCAAAATCAGGGTGGCCGAGCGACACGTCGTGCCGCACAAAGCCGTGGTCCTTGCAGATCGGGCAGGCAGGTTCTGGCTCTGGCTCGGGCGGCGCGTTGCCAATCCGCGCCTGCAGCCGTGGTCTGATGCGAGCGATCGCCGCATCCAGGCGCTCCATCTACGACTTATAGACCTCGAGGTCGAGGAACTTCGTCGTGCGCTCCAGAAAGAGCAGCTGAACCTGACCCGTTGGACCATTGCGATGCTTGGCTACGATGATGTCTGCGACGCCCTTCTTGTCCGTGTCCGGGTTGTACTTCTCGTCTCGATAAATGAACAGAACGACGTCGGCGTCCTGTTCGAGTGCCCCAGATTCTCGGAGGTCCGATAGCTGCGGAATGTGGGGCGTGCGCTGTTCCACCGCGCGAGACAACTGACTCAACGCCAGGATAGGCACGTGCAGCTCGCGCGCGAGGGCTTTTAAGGCCCGTGAGATTTGCCCAAGCTCTTGCACCCGACTTTCGCCCCCGTCGCCGACCACCAGTTGCAGGTAATCGACCACGATCATGTCCAGCGTCTGCTCGGCTGCCAGTCGACGGGCTTTGCTGCGGAGCTCCATGATCGGGATCGACGGCGTGTCGTCTACCCAGATGGGCGCCTTGGCCAGATGATTCATAGCCGCATCCAGCTTGCGGCTTTCTTGCTCATTCAAGTGGGCCGACCGAATACGTGGCGAATCGACCCCGCTCTCCATGCTCAGCAGCCGCGAAGCAAGCTGTTCGGCCGACATCTCCAGGCTGAAGATGGCGACCGTCGCGTTGTGCTTGACCGCCGCGTTCACGGCCAGGTTGAGCGCGAAACTGGTCTTGCCCACGGAGGTGCGCGCGGCCAGGATGATCAGGTCTGTGCGCTGGAAGCCACCCAGCAGCTTGTCGAGGTCGATATAGCCGGTCGGTATGCCGTAGCGGGTAGCCTGGCCGTCCTGGAGCGATTCGATCTGCTCCATGTACTCGGTCAACACCGCTTCGAGGGACCGGAAGTCACGTGTAACGCGCTTCTCGGCGATCGACAGAATTAACTGTTCGGCTTTTTCAAGTGCGGTATCCGGATCGAGGTTGTCGCGGTACGCGATCTCGGCAATCGTCTGCGCCTTGGCTATCAGCTGGCGCATGATCGAGGTGCGCTCGACGATGCGGCCGTAGTGCTCGATGTGCGCAGCGCTGGGAGTGGCGAGATTCAGCTCGCTCAGATACAGCAAGCCGCCTGACGCCTCATACGCGCCTTGTTGTTGAAGGCGGTCGGCTGTGCTGTGGTAGTCGATCGGCTGGCTATCGGTGAACAGAGCCAGCATCGCCCGGAACACGTGCCGGTTTCGCTGCTGGTAAAAATCTTCGGGCCGCAGGAAATCTGAAACGCGGACAATGCTGGCCGGATTTTTGAGAACCGACCCGAGCACCGCTTCCTCGGCCTGGATGCTGTGCGGCGGCAGACTGAGGTCGCGCTCCTCGGCGCGAGAAGCACCACCGAGAGTCTCGAGGTCGTTACCCAGTCGCTCGACGGCCATCGTCAGTGTCGTGTGCTGCTCGGCGGGGCTTCCGGCGGTTCCGATGGCACGGACTTCGAGACTGATGGTCGCGGTAATCGCCCGCTGCAGGCGCGCCGTGACCGGATACGCACCGACCTGGCGGATCTGGTCGACGATGTCGAGATCACGCCGCTCGAGGGTCACGCCAAGCTGGCGTTGGACCGCCGCGACCACGTCCGCGGTCGTGACCGAGCCGTACAGCCGGCCCTGCTGGCCCGCCTTGGCCTCTACCACCACCGGCTGGGCCTCGAGCTTGTCTTTGAGTGCCACAGCCGTGCGCTCCTCGTCGGCGGCATGTCGAGCAGCCACAGCTTGTAGATCCGCCACCTGCTTCAGGGCGGCACTTGTGGCGGCCACCGCGAGACCGCGCGGAATGAGAAAGTTGCGCGCGTACCCATCGGCGACGTCTTTGAGCTGTCCAGCTTTGGCGACGTCCACGACGTCCTGTTTGAAGAGCACCTTCATAGATGGAGCGACCCTCACACTGTAGAACAGATGTACTAAAATTCCAAGGGCGGCGTGGCAGAGTAGGGGTATCTCCGCGGCGGACCGCGCACTGCAGTCCAAGCTGCAGGTATGTGCGCCAGTATGCGGCAGCAGGCGGCTGGATGCAACTTGCGCGAGGTACTCGGAGTGCTTGGTACCGGCATCTCATTTTCGTGTTCGAGTCTTGATGCCGGCAGACTTGACACGGCTTGCCCATGGCAGCCGTGCTTAGAATGGCCGCCGTGCCAGTGCGTGCTTTGGACAGGTGGTTCGAGGTTGCTTTTGCCGCCGGCGTGGGTTGCCTGGCCGGGAGTGTTCCCCTATTGGCTGTCCCAGACGTGGCCCTGGCCCAACGTGTAAGCGCGGACGAGAGCCACAATTTGCTGCCGATGCCAGAGCTAAAGGTCCCGCTCCAAAATCCGTCTCTGACGCTGTCCGCGGCATACGAAACCGGCGTGGCGTCGACGTATGGTGAAAACGATGGCTTCGAAGGCAACTTGACTGCGTGTGGCCAGGTCTTCCACACGCAGGTTGTCCAGGTCGCTCATAAAAGCCTGCCGTGCGGCACGATGATCCGCATCGAAGATGCAGACACCGGCCGCTCGATTGTGGCCGAGGTGACCGACCGCGGGCCCTACATTCCCGGCCGCATCGTCGACCTGAGCTGGGCTGCCTTTCGCCAGCTCGACCCAGCTGGGCCAGGCCGGTTAGTCGTCACGCTGTACCTGCTTGACGACTAACCGGGTCAGGCAAGAGCGGATTGCTTTCCCCAGCTTGGTCGAGTCTAGCCGCGCGGCACTGGGCTCTCGATCACCACATCAACCAGGAAGGGGCCTCCGTGATGATTGACCGCCTGGCTGAGCGCAGGCGCCAGGTCGTCCAGGCGCTCGACGCGCGTGGATGGCACGCCCATCGCTTCGGCTAGCCGATCGAAACGAAGGTCGGGGTCGACGAGGTCCATGGCCGTGAATTCCCGGCCGCTTGCGGCTGGCCCGAGGTAGTCGACCATGTTCAGCTTCAAGATGCGGTACGCCCGATTGCTGAGCATGACAAAGGCGACCGGGATCTTGTGATGGGCCGCTGTCCAGAGCGCGGTGATGCTGTACATCGCCGCCCCGTCCGAGGCGACGCCGACAACCCTGCGGTCCGGCCGCGCGAGGGCGGCTCCCAGCGCGCCCGGCAAGCCCGGACCAATGCCCCCTCCGCGTACTTTGACCAGCTGGCCAGGTTGGTCGGGGTTGATGGCCATCTCGATATGCTTGCTGTTGGTGATGCCCTCGGCGAACACGAGCGCGTTGTCCGGTAGCGCACGTTTGAGCTCGTGCATCAAGCGCGGCCCGCTGATCGGCGTCGCATCCCAATTCGTGCGCGCGTTTGCCCAGTAACGCGCAGTGTTGGCTGCCACCCTGGCTTCGGCGGCGGACCGCCGCCCGATGGTTGCTTGCTCGAGTCCGTGGGTGTGCTCTATTCGCTCCTGTATGAGTCCGGCGAGCTCCGCCAGACCTGATTTGGGATCCCCAAGCAGAGCCACGTCCGGTCGCACGTTCTTGCCCAGCTCGTGGGCGTGCGAGTCGAGCTGGATCAGCCGGGTGTGCGGCCCGAGCACTGGCGCCTCCGGGTCCGGGAAGATGAGCTGGAAGACGGGCGCTCCGACCACAAACAGGACGTCGCATTCCGCTAGCGTCGAGCGGATCGACCTGGGCGAGACGAAGTCGACGCTGCCAAGGTTGAGGGGATGACCCGCGGCCACGTTGAATTCGGACGCATAGCACTCGAACATGGGTGCCCCGAGCAGCTCAGCTACCCGCGCCACCTCACTTTGGGCGTCGGCCATCGCGACCGAGTCCCCGACCATGAGCATCGGCTGCTGCGCCTTGACCAGCAGGTCGGCCGCTTCGGCCAAGCCGGCCGGGTCTGGCCGCGCTCGCCAGTTGGTGTACGTCGTTGGGGCGATGTGCATCTCGGCTTCGGCATCCAGCACGTCCATCGGCAGCGCCAGAAATACAGGACCCTGGGGTGGTTCAGCGGCCACTTTGAAAGCGCGCCGCAGCGCCTGCGGCACGTCGTGCGCGTGCTCGATCTGGGCCGCCCATTTAGCAATCGGACGCGCCATGTCGACCAGCGGTCCGGACAGGTGCGGCTCCTGCAAGAGAACGTTGCTGGGTGACTGACCGGCGTACACCACCATAGGCGTCTTGCCGACCCGGGCGTTGTGCATCATGCCCAGGGCATTTCCGAGGCCCGGAGCAATGTGAACCTCGACGAACGCCGGCCGGCGTGTCAGGCGTGCGTACGAGTCGGCCATCGAGACCGCGACGCCTTCGTGCAGCGCCAGCATGAATTGGACTTGCGGATAATCCTGCAGGATGTCCATGAACCCCTGCTCGGTGGTCCCAGGGTTGCCAAAAATGTGGCACACACCGTCCGCGATGAGTTGCTCCAGCAAGGCGCGCTTGCCTGTCATTCGAGACACGCTCAGAGCGTATCAGCCACCCAAAATTTCAATGGGCCTCAACGTGGGCTCGAATCGCAAGGGCGGGCCACCCAGATATTCGGTTGACATGGCGGAGTCTCAGCGCAGCATCCCGCGGGTTCGATCCCTATCACCATGGCCGCACCGAGTTAGGTGAGCGGCCACGACATTTCCGGGATGTTGGAAACGCGCGGCTCGCACCAATCGTTCTGGAGGCGTGCCCGCAGGGTTTCGCATCTGACGATCGACGACGTTGCTCTGGGCATGTAGTCCATGTCCCACAGTGTGTCGAGGAACTCCCCAGGGGTGACCACGCGCCCGAGAATGGCCGGAATCAGCTGGGACAGAGCTGGGTCCGTTCCCGCGTACGACTTGCTGATCTACCTGTGAAACGCTCTGCCGGCCGGTCCCTTCCGGGCGCGGCTGGTGGGCGAGCGGCTACCTATTTCTTCTTGGTGTCCGCGTCGAACCATTGCGCGTGGGCCAGAGCCTGCTGGCGTGCCTCGCGCTTCTTGGCCGCTGCGTCGTGCTGTGCTCGATCTGCAGCGGCAGCTTTGCGGTCGGGGCAATCTTTGGTGTGGAAATGGGTGTTTGCCATGGTATCGAGGTAGTACTCCCTGCTTCACAGTATGCGCTATCCCCCGCTGAGGTGGATCCCCTCCCCAGCTCGGGCCCGTGCGCCGCTCACCCGCGTGTCAGGTGGAACGTCTACGCGCGGTCGACTGTTCGGCGTCCCGACGGAAGGTGCTGACGGGCCCTGCTCCGCGCGACTCGCCTACCCGCACGTCCGGCCAGACCTCCTGGACAAGGCGCGCGGCCAGATCCTCGCCGATCAATCCAGCCAGGAGGTCGAGCACGATGCTCAGCACGGCGCGCAGCCCCTTGCCTGCCTGATGTCGCTCGATACCACGCGTGCTCTCGGCGAGCCCTTCGAGACAGACTTCAGGCTGCGTGCGGGCATGCACTCCCGCGAGGAAGGGGAAATCGGTTCGCGCGAGGTGCAGCGCGCGCGAGAGGATGCCGTGCGACCCGTCTGAAGAGATCAGGCTGGACAAACGGCCGCAGAGTTTCTGACACACTCGCTCGGCGGCGGCTGACAGGCGCGCTGTGTCGGCCTCCGGACCAGCCTCCGCGGTCAACAGCCAATTCGCCAGGTCAGAATCGCTCACGTGAGCGTCGCGGAGAGCGCATAAAGCCTCAGCAACCCGTCGCGCAGTCATCAGATCAGCGCCGGCCCGCAGCAGCTGGTCAATTGCGTGCATCGACTGGCTGCGAGCGGCGGCGAGCGTGTCCGCGGCCCGCACCACATCTGCCGTTTCGAGCGGAGGGCACATGGCTGATAGCGCCCGTGCCATCTCGTCGCCGAGCCAGGACGTGGAAACTCTCAGGCGCGCCATTTCAATCCTTCACTGCCGTCATACCCTATGCCGAGAGTGTTGTCATGATCGCGTGTCATACGGCCCATTCACCAGATCAGCGGAACCAGGCGGTGGTGAACCCTGGCCCGATATTCAGCATAGCCATCCAGGTTTCCGGACAGAAATCTCTCTTCTTCTCTCAGTCGCCACACAATTGCCACGAATAGCACGCTGAACATGACCAGGGCCCACCACGACCCAAGCGCGACTGGCGTCCCCAGCAGCATAAGCAACGCGCCAGCGTACATGGGGTGACGAACGAAGGCATACGGCCCACTCGAAATCACGGCTTGATCCTGCGCGACTTCGATGGTTGCGGCGGTAAACGTATTCTCGCGGAATACGAGAAGAACGATAAAAAAGCCAAGCACGACGACAATGTCGGCACCAATGCTCACAAAGGATGCCACGTGGGACCAGGAAAACCTTCGATCGAGCGAGGAAACGACAAATAGACCAACAAAAGCGGCTGAGGCCAGCAATTGGATGACTTGCTGGCTGTGTTCATGCTCAGCCCTCGGGCCAGCTTTCAGACGCCGCTGCAGCAGCTGCGGGTCTTTGTTCCAGAGATACAGCGTAATCAGAATGGTTGAAGCCGCGAAGACGAGCAGGTAGACCCACGCCTGCCAGAAGTCAAAGGTCCAGGCTGGAGCAAACAGGGCCGCGCCCAACACCAGGACCAGCTGCGTCAAGCCGATTATCGCCCGTGCCGCCACAGCGCGCATGTCTTGTGAGGGTAGCCAATCCGAAGCGCTTTGCGGCAGCCTCAGCTGGTGGGCTACGGGGGGTCCACCGCCGCGTTTGGCGTGGCCAGCCCTGGTCCTGCAACTACTGACGCCAGGCCCTCGCACGTGCCGATCTCGGCGTAGCGCGGGCAACCTTTTTCCGCAAAGCGCAGCACCTCGGCTTGGTGTACGGGTCGCTCCGCCCACGCAGCCTGCCGCAGCCGAGCGCAACCCCAGAGTCGCCCGCCGCGTGCCGCGCAAAGCTGAAGGCGACGTACATCCAGTCATCGCGCGTCGCCTTCGGTCGGAAGAATTATGAGGCAACGCCGCGTCTCTGGTCGGAGCCTCTAGCGACGCATCACCGGAGCCGACGAGAGGACTGCTCCAGGCAGCATTTCCAGGGGTCTCAGAAGGTCGCTCCTGAGATCAGATTCAGCACGTCCGTTCTCCGCCGGTCTCCGCGTGGAGCTGAAGTTTTCTGCGCGCTGCTACAGCGTTTGCTGCAGTAGCGCGGCCTGCATCGAGCTGCTCGCACGCCGCCTCATCATTCCAACATCATAGTAAAGTCTGGCGCGCACCGCCCAGACACCTCATGCTGTCCGCTGCGAAGAGCGAGAGCGAAAGATCACCGTCGCGGCCGTGCAGGCCATGCTCCACGCTAGGGCAGCGGGCGCCCGACTCACCTCGACGCTCATGCCTCACCGCCCTGGGGGGGGGCGCCGAGCGACGGGTGCGGGCCAAGAGGCCGGGGT
>JBPCIO010000087.1:0-4030 GCA_051006215.1 Chloroflexota bacterium | reverse complement strand
TTCCTGGCTTCACCCGCAGGCGTAAGCCGAATCTGCTCGCGCCATACGCCTTGCTCATACGCGAGGCCGCCAGTCTCCGCCGCGAACGCTATGACCTGGCGGTGGTGTTCCGTCCCGACCACTGGTGGGGCGCCCTGCTGGTCAGCCTGGCGGGCATACCGCTTCGGGTAGGCATGCGCACCCTCGAGACGACGCCGCTCCTGACTCACGCCCTGCCGCCTACGCCAGGCGAGCCCGCGACGCTAACGTCGCTTCAATTAGCGCGCCTGGCCTTGGCAGCAGTCGGCGCGGCGGCGGCAGAGGTGAACACGGACCCCAGCTTTCAGGTCAGTGCGGCATCACGTCTGGCCGCCCGCAACTTGTGGACTCGGCATGCGCTCGACGGCCAGCCTGTCGTCGGCGTGGCCCCGACCGCCGGCGCAGCGCTCAAGAGCTGGCCGCTTGGACGCTGGGCCGGCCTGGCCGACGGACTGATCGCCGCGGGCGCCGCGGTGCTCCTGCTCGGCGGTCCGGAAGACGGACCGTTGCTCGAGGCGATTCAGTCGCGCATGTCGAGCACGCCTGTAGCCAGCGCGTGGGGTCAGTCCCTGGGTCTCTCGGCGGCCATGTACGAGCGCTGCGCGCTGCTCGTGGGATTGGACGGCGGCCAGGCTCACCTGGCGGCGGCCGTCGGCACCCCGACCGTGCGAATGTACGGGCCGGCCCCAAGCGACGTGTTCGGCCCATGGCCCCGGCGAGAGGAGCAGCGCGTGCTTGTCACCCGCCGGCTCGCCTGCGTGCCATGCGGCCACCTGGAAGCGCCCCCATGCGGGGCGACGACACTCCCGGCGTGCATGCTCGGCCTGGAGGTTGAAGACGTGCTGAATGCAGCCAGGTTCCAATTAGCGCGGCACTAAAATCACGCCATGCGCGCCCGCACCCGGATTCTGGTGGTCAGGCTGGCCAGTCTTGGCGATCTGCTGATCACCACACCGGCGCTCCGAGCGCTGCGCACGTCGTTTCCGGACGCACATATCGGCGTTCTCACCACACCCGGCAGCGCGGCGGCCCTGCGCGGCCTTGATACATACGACGAGGTCATCACCTTCGACAAGTTCGCCTTTGATCGCCCAAGAGGCGCGCTCCACAGCCTGCCCGACGCGCTGCGTCTGGGGGCTGAGCTTCGGGCGGGCAATTGGCACACCCTGATACTCCTGCATCACCTGACGACGGCGTTTGGCATCGCCAAATACGCGGCCCTGAGTCTGGGTAGCAGCGCGCCTCGACGGGTGGGGCTCGACAACGGGCGGGGTAGATGGTTTCTGACCGATTCCGCCGACGACCGTGGCTTCGGCTGGCGCCACGAGGTCGATTATTACCTTGACGTCGTGGGCGTGCTTGGCGCACGTCACCCCAATCAGCCGCGACTCGAGCTCTGCGTCGCCCCTGACGACGACGGGTGGGCAGCTGCACGCTGGTCGGACTTGCAGCTGCAACAGGCTGTGCTCCTTGTGCCGGGCTCCGGGGCATTCAGTAAAGCGCGGCGCTGGTCGGCGGCTCGTTTCGTGGAGGTGGGGCATAGGCTTTTGGAACGGCACGGACTCACGCCACTCGTCCTGAGCGGTCTCGATCCGGATGAACAGGCCCTGGCTCGACAGGTCGCCGAGCAGATCGGACCAGCCGCGCGAATTGCGCCGCCGGCCCCTGGTCCTCAAGCCCTTGGGGCGCTGATTCGGCGTTGCCGGCTCGTAGTCGCCAACGACGGTGGGTCGGTGCACGTGGCGACGAGCGTCGGCACCCCAGTCGTAGCCGTGTATGGACCGACCAACGATCGAGCCTGGGGACCCTACCCGGCTGACGATCCGCGCCACCAAGTTGTGCGCGAGGCTCTGGCGTGCTCGCCGTGTATCCACCGCGGCCACAGCTTCGGAACGCCGCAAGGGTGCCCGGCGCGGACCTGCCTGGCCATCCTCGAAGTGCCGTCCGTCCTGGCCGCGGCCGACCGCGCCCTTGGCGCCAGCGCCCGCCTGGCCCGCGCCTGATGCAGCCAACGCCGCCTTCACCAGTCGGTCCGGTGCGCTGCGCCCGACACCCGAGCACGGGCACCGTGCTGCGGTGTGGACGCTGCGAGACGCCCATTTGCCCACGCTGCCTCGTTGGCACGCCAGTGGGGGCGCGCTGTCCGGCGTGTGCTGGCGTCAAGCGCTTTTCATTGATGCTAAAACCGGCCGAGCTGGCTCGCGCGGTCGGCTACGGGTTGGCGGCCAGCGCCGCAGGGACAATCATTCTCGCCATGATTCCGCTGCTCGCATTCCTCGGCCCGCTGATCGCCTACATGGTGATCGGTTTTGGAGTTGGCGAGGCGGTGTCCGTCGGGGCCAATCGCAAGCGGCTGCGAGAGCTCGGACCGATCGCGGTGGCCTGCCTGTTCGTAGGCTACGAGCTCGGCAACGTGCTGGTCTTCGTGGGCCAGCTTCAGGGACGCGCCCGACTGGGACCAGAGTTGTTGCTGGCGCCGCTTGTGCTGCTGTTCCGTGGCGGACTGCTGCTCATCGGGCTGCTTGTCGGGGCATTGCTGGCCTGGATGCGCGTCCGGTGAGCTCGAGCGTCCAGGACGACCTCGAAGACGTTCGCCGCCTGGCCAGCCGGCGCGTTCTGGTGGTCGGCGACCTGGTGCTCGACGCTTACATCACCGGCCGGCCAGCGCGCGTCTCGCGGGAAGCTCCGGTGCTCGTTCTGGACGTCGTCGAGCGCGAGGACCGCGCCGGTTCCGCGGCCAGCCCGGCGGCGAACGTGATCGCTCTGGGCTCACAGGCGACCGTGGTCGGGGTCGTCGGCTGCGACCCTCCGGGCGTGCGGCTCGAACAGGATTTGCGCCGGCTCGGCGTGAATGAGAGTGGGCTCGTGCGCGCACGCGGGGCTGCCACATCGACCAAGACGCGCATCCTCGCTCAGGGTTTCACCGGCGGCTTGCACGGGCGCCAGCAGGTCCTGCGAATGGACGAGACCGAGCCGCTGCCTGCGGAAGCCACTCAGGCGTGCACGGACATCGTCGCGCGCCTTGCGCCTGATTTCGACGCCATTCTGCTGTCGGACTATCGGGGGGGTGTCGTAAGCGAGGCAACCATCGCGGCGGCGTGTGCCAGCGGCCGCCCGATCAGCGTCGACTCGCAGGGGGACCTGCGACGATTTCGCTCGTTCGACCTGCTCAAGATCAATCAGGCCGAAGCTCAGGCGGCGCTCGGCAGCGACGATATGCTTGGCGGCGGCGACGCCCTGCGTGGCGAGGTGGATGCGCGGGTGCTGGTGATTACGCTGGGCGACGAAGGCATGCTCGTGTTCGAGGACGCGACGCAACCAGCGCACGTCGCGGCAGTTCGGGCTACCGAGGTCTTCGACGTCACCGGCGCCGGCGACACGGTGATCGCGGTGCTCACGCTTGGCCTGATTGCTGGATTGAGCACGCTTCGGTCAGCCCAGCTTGCGAGCGCCGCGGCCAGCATCGTGGTCCGACGGCTGGGGGTGGCGGTGGCTACCGCCGACGAGATCGTCGCTGCGTTGAAGAACGCCTCAGTCTGAGACTGAAGCTGAGGCAGCGGCTGAACGCCGTTTCGCCCGCAATCGCCAGCACGATGTTCTGGATTCGAGACAGCACTGCTGTTCGTCGATGGTCGTCGGGGGTGTGTTCTGCAGGCAGATCACGTGATACAGCACGGTCCGGCCCTCGAGCACCTCTCCATCCCCCGTCCAGCGCTCGCGGTAAAACGGACACGCCATTTTGAAGCGATGCCAGTTCGGGTTATCGGGGATGATGGTTGGGTCATCTTTGCGCGAGCGAGGAATGCTGTCACCCTGCCTTTCGGAGTACCGATTCTAGCGCGGGCGTGAGCTGGTCCCCAGGCCGATGGCGACACCCTCTTGCACGTGTTCGACATCCGGCTGCTGCTCACGTAGCTTCAAGATGGCGTAGGCGGCGCGGGACGCCGGCACGCCAACGCCCCTCGCATCGGCTATCCGCACCAGAGCCCCAGTAAGTGCCTCCAGCTCGGTG
>JBPCIO010000086.1:0-2942 GCA_051006215.1 Chloroflexota bacterium | reverse complement strand
AGTCCGGTCGCCTGACGAATCTCCGCAGCGGGCAATCGCTCAAGGCGAGTGGGCTGCCGGGCATGACCGGCGAGATTGTGCGGTCCGGCGGACTGATCGAATACCTGCGGCGGTACGTGGCCGCCCGCACCACTGAGGAGGTTTCAGCATGACCGGTGCTGGCGCGCGACGCACGACAGAACGTTTCGCTGACATCCTGCGATCCGACCGAACCGTGGCGATCCCTGGCGTCGGCAGCGTGCTTTCAGCGCGCGTCGTCGAGCAAGCCGGTTTCGAGGCCATATTCATCACTGGCTACGGCGTCTCGGCCGAGCATCTCGGTGCACCGGACGTCGGTCTGCTCACGCTGCCGGAGGTTGCCGACCTGACCGCGCGTATTTGTGACGCGGTCGATTTGCCCGTCATCGTCGACATCGACCAGGGTTACGGCGGTTTGTTCAACGTCGCTCGAGCCATTCGCAAATTCGAGCGCGCCGGCGCGGCCGGGGTGATGCTCGATGACCAGCGTGAAGAGCGCTGTCCGTATCTCGGTCTAGCGCGCGAGATGTTACCCCTGGACGAAGCCTCGCAGCGCATCGCCGCGGCGGTCGACGCCCGCGTCGAAAACCACTTCTCGGTCATCATGCGCTGCAGCCTCAAGATGACCCAGTATGAGCAGCGCGGCGAGAGTCTGGCAGAGTTCGAGCGACGGGTGGGGCCATATCTGGCCGCCGGCGCGACGACCGTCACCACGGGCTGGGAAGCGCCGGAGACGCTGGGCGCCTACGCCGCCCCAATCCTGGCAGCCGGACGCGCGCCGTTTGCCTTGAGTTTGCCCATGCGGCCATCTCCAGACCTGGCAACATTCGGCGGACACGGGTATCGCATCGTGATCTATGCCCTGGACCTGTTGTACGCCTCTGCCCAGGCACAGCTGGCGGCGGCGCGAAGTATCCCCACGGTCAGCCACCCGCTGGCCAGCGGGAGTGCGCTCATGCCTCACGAAGCATTCCTGGAGCTGGTCGGAATCGCTGACTTCAGAGCCGTTGCGGAGCGGATTGAGACGACCGGTGTCAGCGCTCACGATTCGTAGCCTGGTCAAGTATTTTGGCGACATCGTCGCGGTCGATCACATCGACCTCGACGTACCGGAGCATGAGCTCGTCACACTGCTCGGTCCGTCTGGCTGCGGCAAAACGACGTTGCTGCGCATGATCGCCGGGCTCGAACGCCCGGGTGGCGGAGAGATCCGCATTGGCGAGCAGGTGGTCAACGCATCGAGACCAACCATCTTCGTACCACCCGAACGCCGGCGCCTGGGCATGGTGTTCCAGAGTTATGCCATCTGGCCGCACATGACCGTATTCCAGAATGTCGCCTACCCGCTCCGCGCCCACCGGGTTCCGCGCTCTGAGGTGCGGCAGCGTGTGCTGGCCGCGCTCGAGACGGTCGAGCTCACGGGCATGGAGGAGCGCTTTGCCACGCAGCTCTCGGGCGGGCAGCAGCAGCGTGTGGCACTGGCCCGAGCGATCGTCTTCGAGCCGCGTGTATTGCTGCTCGATGAACCCTTCTCAAATTTGGATGCGCGCTTGCGCCAGCAGATGCGCGAGGAGGTTCGACGGATTCAGCGCCGCCTGGGAATCACGATGCTGTTCGTCACACACGATCAAGAGGGAGCCTTCGCGACTTCGGACCGGTTTGTCATCACCCGCAAGGGCCACACCCCCCAGACGGGCGTGCCGCCCTACCTATATGACACACCCGCGGACCCGTTTGTGGCCGGATTTCTGGGCCAGGCCAATCTGGTGTCGGGACGCGCCCGCCCGAATCAGGAATGCCTGGAGACCGCGTATGGCGCCGTTCAGTGTCCCGGTGCACGCAACCTGGACGCTTCGGCCGTCTATCTCGTCGTACGCCCCGAGCATGTCACGCTGTACGCTGACGCAACACCGCGCGACGGCGCCTGGGGGGGCGTGATCCAGACCGCGACCTTCATGGGTGATCGTGTGGATTGTGTCGTCGAACTGCACGGCGGTCAGCGGATGCGCCTGCAGGCTCCGACCGCGACGCCCGGGATTCAGGACGGCGCCAGGGTGCAGCTCGTGGTCGATGGAGCACGTTGCGCGGTCATCGCTCGGGCGGAAGTGGCGGCATGAGCCGAGCCACCCCAAGTCTGGTGATTCGGGGCGGGACAGTCATCTCCGCGGCTGCGCGTTACGCCGCCGATGTGCTCGTGGTCGGGGATCGGATCGCGGCGGTCGCGGAGCCGGGCGTGCTCAGCGCCGATAGCATGTTGGACGCCGATGGTCTGCTCGTGCTGCCGGGAGTCGTCGACGCGCACGTGCATCTCCGAGATCCAGGCTTCACCCACAAGGAAGACGCAGCTTCCGCAACGCGGGCGGCCGCCGCGGGCGGCGTCACAACGTTGCTGGTGATGCCGTTTGACGATCCACCGGCCGACTCAGCCGCCGCGATGATCGGCAACGCCGAGACGCTTAAGGGCCGACTCCAGGTCGACGTTGGCCTGCAAGGCGCGGCATCCCCAATGCATCCCGACCGAATCCAGGCGATCGCCACGGCGGGTGCCACCTCCCTCGAAGTGCTGTTGGCCGACGCGCCAGCGGCGATTGGCCGTCCGAACACGTGGCAACTGCGCGAGATACTGCGCGCGGCGCGCTCAGCCGGACTGGTCGTGGGTGTGTATTGCGAAGATGCGTCGCTCAGCGCCGGCGCCACCGACCGACTGCGGCACGACGGCCGGACTGACCCACTCGCACACGTAGAGAGCAAATCGAGTCTGGGTGAACAACTCGCCATCAGCATGGTCGGCGCACTGGCCCTTGATACCGGAGCCTCCGTGCACCTGCGCCAGGTCAGCTCCGCGGCCGGCCTGGGTGCGGCTCGAGCAGCCCGGGCAGCGGGTGCACGACTGCCCGTCGAGGTGACTTCACCCCCCCTGGTGC
>JBPCIO010000085.1:0-11335 GCA_051006215.1 Chloroflexota bacterium | reverse complement strand
GTCGCACGCCTGGTCCCGTTCGCGGTTCGTGCGCGCTGGCTCATCGTGCTCCTGTCGGTCGGCTTGGTGGCTGGCGCGCTGGCCCTGGTCCCGCTCGGATACATCGGCAGCGAGTACGCGCCCCAGGAGGACGACAACATGTTCTCCGTCAACTTGAATTCACCTCCGGGCACGTCGCTGGCAGCCATCAATGACGCTTCGACGCAGATGGAAGCAGTCCTGACGAAAATGCCTGAGGTGCAGTACGTCTTCAACTCTGTATCGGGTGGCGGAGGCGGCGGCTTCGGCCGGGGCGGCGCGCGCGCCAGCCTCGACGTCCAGGTGGTACCCAAATCCCAGCGCACCCGTAGCGTGTTCGAGCTGCTCGACGCGGCCCGCGCGGCTGGCAAGCGCATTCCGGGCGTCCAGGTCAGCGGCAACGTCCCCAGTCCACTTGGGGGCGGCGGCGGCTTCGGCGGTGGTGGTACCGCGAGCGTGAGCGTTCAGCTGGCCGGCCCTGATCTGGCCACGTTGAATCAGGTGGGAGACCAGGTGATTGCCACGATGTCCACCATCCCTGGCGTCGTGGACGTGCAAAACTCGAGCAACGCTGGCAACCCCGAGCTTCACGTCCAATTGGATCGCGCGCGCATGGCGCAGCTCAACGTGACCTCGCAGTCGGTAGCCACTGCCTTGCGCACCGCGGTCAGCGGCAGCGTGGTCACCCCGTACCGCCCCGCGGGCGCAACCCAGCTTGACATTACGCTGGTTGCGTCTGATGCCGACCGATTCGACATCAATAAACTGGCCACGATCCCGGTGGGCACCGGCGCGGCCGTCGGAGGCGGCGCAGCCACGACCGCTCCGACACCTTCGACCACGCCGACGATTGTGACGCTGGGTCAGGTCGCCACGCTGAGCTACGGCACGGGGCCCACACAGATCCAGCGTGTCGATCGAAACCGCACCATGACCCTGACCGGTACAGCCTCGGGACGTCCCATCGGCGACGTTGCCAAAGATGTAACGACCGCGATGAACACTGAGATTTCGCTGCCGGCCGGCTACAGCTACCAGCTTCGAGGCGGCGTGCAGCAGCTCAACAATGCTTTCGCCACGCTAGGCCAGGCGATGGTACTGTCGGTCATCCTCGAATACATGCTCCTGGTCGCGTTGTATGAGTCCTGGTTCTACCCGATCACCTTGATCCTGGGTGTGCCGCTCGGTATCGTCGGCGCCTTGTTGGGCCTATGGGTCACTGGTAATACGCTCAACATCTTCTCGATTATCGGTTTGATCATGGCCGTCGGCCTGGTCGTCAAGACTGGCATTCTGCTGGTCGACTTCACCAATACGCTCAGGAAGCGAGGAATGGGTCGAACGGAGGCGCTGGCTGAGGCGGCTCGCGTC
This sequence comes from Chloroflexota bacterium, assembly GCA_051006215.1. Lineage (GTDB taxonomy): Bacteria > Chloroflexota > UBA6077 > UBA6077 > CF-72 > CF-72. Next base: position 9,946 of record JBPCIO010000085.1, on the reverse strand, counting down.
CGGTTGCGGCCGATCCTCATGACCACGGCCACGATGACATTTGGGATGCTGCCTTTAGCGTTGAAGCTCGAGCCAGGCGCCGAGTCGCGCGCGCCCATGGCGGTGGTCGTCATCGGAGGCCTGCTGTCCTCGACATTCCTGGCGATTTTCGTCACTCCGGCGCTCTACACCTTGCTGGACGATCTCCAGAGCCTCATCTTTCGAAAGCCCCGTACTGCTGCAGCAGTGCCCAGCACCCATGTCACGGTTGAAGCTCCCTCAGTCGCGGCGTCAAAGCCGGTTGCCGTCGCGGCACGCAGCCTGGCAATCGATGACAGCGCCCCTGCGCTCGCAAACGGCTCGAAGGGCGCAAACGGCGCCAATGGCAGCGCGCACAAGCCGGAGCCTGCCTGGCTCCAACGCCTGAAGGCGGGTTCATTCGACGAGGACTGAATTGGGCTGCAGACCAGCCCGGACCAGCATGCCTTCGAGCGTTCTACGCGAGCCCGCATTTGACCGCTACCCTGAAAGCGTATGTTTGCTCTAGTTGTTTCGCTGAGGGTCAAGCCCGAGATGCGCGAGCGGTTCCTGGCGGCGGCGGAAGACGATTCGACCTGCTCGGTGCGCGACGAGCCCGGCTGCTTGAGGTTCGACGTCCTGCAGGACAACGCCGACCCAGACCACTATTTCTTCTACGAGGTCTATCGTGACGAGGCGGCGTTTCAAGCTCATGGCCAGGCGCCGCATTTTGCCAGGTGGCGCGCTGCCTCTGCCGAGGTCCTGTCTTCGCCAACCGAGGTAGTCCGTACCAAGACGCTGTTTCCTAGCGACTACCACTGATATGACCTAGACCAGCCGGAAACTCTTCGCGGAGGACGCGCATGCCAGCACCGTCTTACGTCCACGGCGCCCATCCAGTCAGCCTGCTCGGCGAGACGATCGGCGAAAACCTGCGTCGTACGGTGGAGCAGTTCGGTGAGCGTGAGGCACTCGTGGTGTGTCATCAGCGCTACCGCGCCACCTATTCCGAGCTGTGGGAACAAACCACGCGTGCTGCGCGCGCACTCCTCGGCCGGGGAGTCCGAAAAGGCGACCGTGTTGGGATTTGGGCGCCCAACCGCGCGGAGTGGGTCGTGATCCAGTATGCCACTGCCCGTATCGGCGCGATTCTGGTCAACATCAACCCGGCCTACAAAACAGCCGAGCTGGCCTACGTGCTCCAACAATCCGGCGCAAGCATGCTCATCCTGGCGCGCGCGTTCCGCACCTCCAACTACGTAGGCATGCTCGCCGAAGTTCGTGGCAATTGCCCGGACCTGCAACAGTCGATCGTGTTGGAAGAAGAATGGGACGCCTTGCTAGCGGCGGCGCATGGCTCGCCTCTAGAGGATCTCGCAGCCCTGGAAAGCTCGCTTCAATTCGACGACCCGATCAACATCCAATACACTTCGGGCACCACGGGTTTTCCCAAGGGCGCCACGCTTTCACATCACAACATCCTGAACAACGGCTTTTTCATCGGAGAAGCGCTTCACTTTTCGGAGCGAGACCGGGTGTGTATCCCCGTGCCCTTCTATCACTGCTTCGGCATGGTGCTGGGCAATCTGGCCTGCACCACCCACGGCACGTGCATGGTCGTCCCAGGCGAAAGTTTCGACGCGCTGGCCGCGCTGGAGACCGTCCAGGCCGAACGGTGCACCGCCCTGTATGGGGTCCCGACGATGTTCATCGGCGAGCTTGAACACCCGCGCTTTTTGGACTTCGACCTGTCGTCTTTGCGTACCGGGATTATGGCCGGTTCACCGTGTCCTGTAGAAGTGATGCGCAAGGTCCAGTCGCAGATGCATATGCCAGAGGTCACGATCTGCTACGGCATGACCGAGACAGCTCCAGTGTCGACTCAGAGCAGCACAGACGACGCTCTAGAAAAACGCGTCGCGACCGTTGGGCGAATTCACCCGCACGTCGAGATCAAGATAGTCGACCCGTCCACGGGTGGAATCGTCCCGCGTGGCCAACCAGGAGAGCTGTGTACTCGCGGCTACAGCGTGATGCTCGGGTACTGGAACAATCCCGAAGCGACTCGGGAGGCGATCGATCCTGCCCGTTGGATGCACACAGGCGATTTGGCCACCATGGATGAGCAGGACTACGTCAACATTGTCGGTCGCATCAAGGACATGATCATTCGTGGCGGAGAGAACATCTACCCACGCGAAATCGAAGAGTTCCTGTACATGCATCCGAGTGTCAGCGACGTACAGGTCATCGGGGTTCCCAGCGAACGTTACGGCGAAGAGGTCATGGCCTGGGTCAAGCTGCGCGAAGGCGAAGGGACGACCGACGAAGACCTGGTCGCGTTTTGCCGTGGCAAGATCGCCACCTATAAGATCCCGCGCTACTGGAAATTCGTAGATACCTTTCCGATGACCGTGACGGGCAAGATCCAGAAGTTCAGAATGCGCGAGACGGCCGTGAGCGAGCTCGGGCTAGAGAGAGCGGCCACGGTCGAGACCGCGTAGAGCAGCCTGAGGGATGCTCACAGTGGCTCGCCCGGACGGCGTCGGGCGAGCCTGGCGGAACTGCTGAGAAGGTCCGCCAGAATCTCGCGGTGGCAGTGATCGGCAGGCGGAATGCGTTCGTGGCACAGCAACGTCAATACGCCATGCTCGCGCTCCAGGTCGCGCAAGCGGTCGAGGATCTCGGAGCGTTGTTCGAGCATCTCCAGCCGGTAGCGCCGCTCGAACTCTGCCCACGCGAGTCCTCTGTGCGTGTAGTCGTCGAGAAGCTCTCGGCTCGGCCCAGCCTCCTTCAACCACACATCTGTGCGGTCCTTGCGGACGCCGCGCGGCCAGTGGCGCATGACCAGCACCAACAGCCCATGCTGCTCAGCGCGCTCCTTGACGTCGTAAATGCTCGCGTGTCGAATCATGCCTTGACCAAGTGTGGCGAACCGTTGGCTGCAGCGTGCGTCTTTTTCGAGCCGAACGTGGCCGCGATGAGCCGCGTGTGTGTCAACATGGGCGCGTGTCGAGCAGCCCAACGCCTGAGATTGCCCGTCCAGATGTCGCGGCAGTCTACGCGGTCATCCAGTCCCATGTCCGCCTCACTCCGGTCGTGGAGGTGAGCGGCGCCGACTTTGGGCTACCGCCTTTTTCGCTGGTCTTCAAGTTAGAGCATCTTCAACACGCCGGATCATTCAAGACCCGCGGCGCGTTCGCAAACCTGCTGATGCGCGACATTCCAGCAGCGGGTGTTGTCGCAGCTTCGGGCGGCAATCACGGTGCGGCGGTGGCGTACTCGGCCATGCGGTGTGGCGTGCGGGCGAAAATCTTCGTTCCTACGGTCGCCTCGCCGGCCAAGATCGCCCGAATCCGGGACTACGGCGCTGACCTGGTGGTCGGCGGTGACCGCTACGCCGACGCACTCGAAGCCAGTCAGGAGTGGGTGGCGCACTCGGGCGCACTCGCAGTTCACGCGTATGACCAGCGCGAGACCCTGCTTGGCCAGGCGACCATAGGCCTGGAGCTTGCTCGGCAAGCGCCAGGCCTGGACACCTTGCTGGTGGCTGTCGGCGGCGGCGGTCTGATTGGCGGCATCGCCGGTTGGTATGGCGGAGCCATCAATCTGATCGGCGTCGAGCCAGATGGCGCGCCTACGCTGACCGCTGCCTTGCGTGCCGGCCGCCCCGTGGACGCCCCCGCGGGAAGTATCGCCGCCGACTCGCTTGCACCACGCCAGGCTGGACAGCACATGTTTCCCATTGCTCAGTCATGGGTGCGGCGCGTGGTGCTGGTCACCGATGCGGCCATCCGCGATCCACAGCGCGCGCTCTGGTCAACCCTGCGGCTGGTAGCCGAACCTGGGGGCGCAGCCGCAACCGCTGCGCTCCTGTCGAGCGCCTACACTCCGGCACCTGACGAACGCGTTGGCGTGTTGATCAGCGGCGCCAACACCACCGCGGTCGATTTCGATCGGCCGTGACGAGCTTGTAGAGGTAGCGGGGGAGGGAGTCGGACCCTCGACACGCGGCTTATGAGTCCGCTGCTCTACCACTGAGCTACCCCGCCAGGCAGGGCGTATTCTAGCAATTTGGGACCGACAACTCAGGCGCCCTTAGTAGCGATAGTTCAGCGCAGCTGTCACCGTGGATGGGTCCACCCTAGTCGACGTCGGAATGACCACGACGTACGGCGCCACCCGATGCTCCACAAACGAGATGCCCCTCAACCTCAGGGTGTGTTCCAATTCTGGCTCGGTCTCGTCGGTGACGAGCACAAACGCCGGCCGCTCGGCTTGCTCGACGAGCAAGCGGTATTCGGGGAAGCGGTCGATTCCGCCTGCCTGCACGTCGTACCAGTCGTAGGCCAGCAGTGTTTGGTGGTTCGCCCGCGCGTCGAACATGACCGGCTGGGCGGCCCAGTGATTCATCCACACGTACTGCACGTTTTCCAAGCGGAGCGCGGCGAGCAGCTGCCCGCTCTCGGTGGGCAGCTTGTCCCAGTACGGCGACTGGAACGCCGTCGCAGGAGCGATGGCGCTAACCCCGCTCAGGTTGATGGATAGAGGTATAAGGCTAAGCAGGACGGCAGTCCGGCGTCGAACTCGCCAGACGGCCGCTTCCGCGGCCCCCAGAACGATCGCCAGCGCGTACCAGATCGGCGGTGTGTAGCGACCTGTGGCGTCGAACCCCCACTCGTTCAAAGCCGGGCCGCCGAAACCACTCAGCACGAACACGGCGGGAATCATGATCAGCAGTAGCAGGATCGTATCCAGCGGGCGGAAGGCTGGCCTATGCCTGCCGAGCACAGCCCACACCAGCGCCACACACACGCACAGTCCCATCAATGCGCCAACAGAGCTCGGGCTGTCGCCCCACGGATGCCAAAGCCCTGCTCCACGGGGGAGATCGTTGTTCCACCACGCGGCCAGCACAGCGACACGCTCGGCGGTCTGGCCCTGCGTGCCGCCCAGGATGAACCTGAACGTAGCTCCACCGCTCAGCAGGTTGAATATCCAGACGGGCAGGGCGCCCAGCCCGAACCCAACCAGTCCCCAGCCCCCGACTGTCAGCCAGCGCACGCCGCGGACTCGAAGCAAGAGCACCAGCGCGGCAGCGCTCAGATACCAGATTGCCAGAGGATGCATCCATACCGCCAGTCCGCCGGCGGCACCGCAACCGAAGCTCCAGCGCCGGTCACCTTGCAGGCCTGACGGCCACGCGAGGCGGACAGCGAACATCAAGCACGTCGATCCGAACAGGACCACCTCGGTGTAGGGCGCCCATGGCTTGAGCGACAGGACGACCACATATGCTGGCGGCAGCACGACCAGGGCTGCAGCGAACCAGGCCGCGGCTCGCCCAGCCACCTCGCGCGCCAACAGCCAGGTCGTACCCACCAGCGCCAGCGACCCGGCCAGGGCAGGCAGCTTGGCGGACACGCGCGATATACCCAGAAGCGCGTAGCTCAAAGCCATGGCGTACGGTTCCCAGGCAGCGGCGTAGGTTTGATTCTTGAGCATGATCGGGCGATCGCCGTCCAAAATCGAGAGGCCCATCAATGCCGACAGTGCGTCGTCACCCTCGAGCAGCCAGTCCGACCTGACCAGCAAATTCAGCCTCAACGCGAGTGCCAGCGCGACTAGCGCCAGGACCCCGACGCTGGCCACGATCTTCCTCACGGGCCGTCGAGGACGCCGATCCCGAGCTCGAGCAGACGCATCTCCAGGACTGCGTTCGCGTCCAATCGAGCGCACTGCAGCGCCTGGCGGGCGACGTCGACCAGCGCCTCAGCCGGCGCCAGGCCCACCAGCTCGCTTTCAAGCACCTCGACCCCGCGCAGTGCAGCCTCGTGACGGACACGTTCGAAGACCAGCGCAACGGATGTGCGACGGGTATCAAGCAAGTTCATCGACACCTGTACGCTATCGGCACTTGCGGTTCGGAAACCCCGCGCCTGAAGGGCCGGTAGACCGCCGCTGGACTCCCGAATGCTGCGTGCAATCGCCCGCGCCAGACTCAGGTCACCTGTAGCCAGGGTCATGTTGAAGGCGACCAGGGGTGGTCGGGCGCCAACGGCAGTGGCGCCCGCGGGTCCCACGCGCGGCGGCCCGAAATCGGGTGCCAGCCGTGGATCACTGGCCAGGTCCGAGCGGAGCCGTTCGAATTCACCGCGCCGTAGCTCAGGCAAGTGGCGCCGATCCGACCTTGTCGCAGCGTCGCCGTACAGGTAAACCGGCAGGTCGAGCTCAGCCGCGATGCGTCGCCCCACGCGCTGGGCAAGCTCGACGCACACCTGCATGCTGGTGCGGCCGAGCGGTGCAAACGGAACGACATCTGTAGCGCCGATGCGCGGGTGGACGCCCTGATGTTGGTTCAGGTCGATCAGCGCAGCAGCGCGGGCAGTACCCCGGAAGGCAGCTTCGGCGACTGCGCCCGGCCAGCCAGCCACGGTCAACACCATGCGGTTGTGCACCCCGTCTGCGTGGCGGTCCAGGACTACGGACCCGGGTACGCTGCTGACCGCGGCATGGATCGCATCCATCACCTCTGGCCGCGTGCCCTCGCTGAAATTGGGCACGCATTCGACGAGTCCTGCCGGCGACGCCCAAGATCGGCCGGATGCATTTACCATCACAGCCTATTGAACCACCCGGACTCGCGCTCGATCGTGAATCTGAGCCTGGGCGAATTGCTCGAACGTCTGGGTTCGTCTGCTCCAACGCCAGGTGGCGGAGCCGCTGCAGCGGTGGTCGGCGCCATCGGCGCAGCTCTTGTGCAGATGACCGCCAACCTCAGCCTCGGCCGGCCGAAGCTCGCCAATGTTGAGGAACGTGCTCGCGCCATCGAAGCTCGGGTAAGCCGGCTGCGGCAGCGTCTAGCCGAGCTCGCCGAAGCAGACGCCGAGGCCTTTGAAAAGGTCAGCGCCGCCTACAAGCTGCCACGGCATGACGACTCGCACCAAGCTGCCCGATCTCTGGCGATCCAGTTGGCTCTGCAAGCGGCGGCGAGCGTGCCCCTCGAAACAGCACGCGTCTGCTCCGAAGTGCTCAGGGTTGCCGAGGAGGCAGCACCCGTACTCAACAGAAACGTGATCTCTGATGTGCTCGTCGGCGCGTTGCTGGCGCAGGCAGCTCTGGAAAGCGCCGCCCTCAACGTTGAAATTAACCTGGCTGCAACCACCGATCCCAGTGCGGTCGAGCGCGACTCACGTGAGCTCGATCGAGCCAGGAGCGGGGCAGCTGAGCGCGTGGCGCGAGTCCTCGACGTAGGCCGATCCCGGCTGAGGAAGTAAGTCGCTCAGGCTGAGGGCGGCCGCTTCGATGGCGTCCGCTGCGTCCAGACCGGAGTGTGGGTGCTCGAGCGGCAGATGCAGCAGAATCGCCGGCGGGCGCTGGGCGCCGAGCCAGCGCACGACCACATGCGTGTCATCTGGGCCGGTGCGGGGCGCTTGCACCCCGAGCAGATCCGTGGCGAACTGGCGCACATCGCCATCCCGCACAGCGCTCCAGGCCTGCAAGACGCCGCGATCGAGAACAAACCCTTCGATGCCGGCCGGGCCGGGCCGCACGACGGCGTACCTGGTCCCGCGCGGATCGGCCGGCAGCAACATGGCTGCCGGATCAAACGCGAGCACCTGTTGCAACAACCGCGTCGAGTGTCTTCGAGCGCAGGTCTCGGCTGCTTCAAACTGGCCCCCGACCTGCAGAAAGCGCCAGGCCAGTTGAAGGGTCTGTTCGTACACGGATTGATCGCCACGCCGGAGCGCATCCAGCTGGAACACTCCGCGCGCGAGAAGGCGAGCCCGTTGGGCAAGCGTTTCGTTGCGGAAGGGTCCGACGAATTCGCCGTCCGCGCTGCCGGGCCCCAGGCTTGGTTCCAGCCGGCGCCCGGCGGGCTGGGGTTTGCTCGCGCGGGGCTCAGGCACTGGCGGCAGGCGGATCCAAAGGCGGGGTGGCCGTTGCCGTCGAACCGTGTTGTAGCGAGGCTGCAGGCGCTGAATTTGCCTGGCCTCGAGTACCAGCGCCTCCAGGTCGGTCGCGCACACGGTCGAGTCGACTACCTCGACCGAGCCAACCAGTCCTTCGAGGCGACGGGTCGCGCCCAGCGGCCGATGCACGTACGCCTCTAGCCGGGACCGAAGGCGACTCGCCTTGCCCACATACAGCGCTGCTTGCTCGACATCCCGCAGGACGTACACCCCTGGCTCGTCGGGCTGTGATCGTGCGGTGAGACCACGACGGAGTGCAGCCGGCTGGCAAACGCCGCTGTCGCCGTCCAGTTCAGCTTGGGAGGGCAGCAGCGTTTCAAGGCCACTCAAGCCTTGCTGGTCCGCAAGCGCTAGCAGGCGGGCTGTGACCAGGCCTAGCACGCGTGCTTCCTCCTCGGGCTGCGTGATTCGCACGCTGCCGATGCCGAGGTGGGCTGCGACGAGGGCAAGTGTCGGCTTGCCTTTCAGGTGGAGCAAGCGCGTTGCGGTCTCGTTGGCGTCCAGCAGCAGTGGCTCGGCGAGCACCCGGCCGACGCGGCGCGCCTCGGCGCTGACAAACGCCCACGTGAGCCGAGCGTCCTGGGCGAAGACCGGCCGCGTATCCAGGAAGCGCACGAGGTCATCGAGGATGGAGGCGAACGGCGGCAATTCGTCGAGGGCTTCGGGCGCGAGACCGAGTCGCTGGGTGACGTAGGCCGGCACGCGCTTGGACGGATTCAAGGTTGTGGTGAAGCGCTCGATGGTCGTTCCACCTCGGACGTGCAGCGCGCAGAGGCGCACCACCCGCCCACGCTCGGGGTTGGGTCCACTAGCAGCCAGGGCCAGCGTGGTCAGGCCTAGCTCGTCGAGTTCGCGACGCTCGCGTGGCGGTTGTCGGCTGACCGTCCTCCAGCCGCCTTCAGCGCTCCGCTCTAGCCGCGCATCCTCGAGCAGAGGGGCGGCCAAGCGGACACACAGGGCGGCCGGCGGGATGCCGCCGTACACGTGAGCCAACACGGCCTCCTCGGACACCAACCCGCGCGCCGCGACGAAGGCATAGGCACGGTCTCTCAGAGCGAGAAGACCGCGCCCGGATTGGTCGGACATCGGAGTGTCGATCTAGCCCACCGGGAACAGGCTGCGCACCTGAGCCGCCAGCCACGGCTCGGTCCACATCGTCTCGGGGCCGCCCGGCAGCAGTGGGCCAAGGCGCTGCTGGCGCAACACACCCGAGGGGTCGAGGAGGAACGTGGCTGGCAGGGCTCGGACGCCGTAGGCGCGGGTGACATCGCCGTCCTGGTCGAGGACCATGTACGAGCTCAACGACAAGTCGCGTTGGAACGCCTCGACGCGGGCGGCATCCTCTTGCAGGTCGACAGAATACAAACGGAAGGGCTGACCGCGAAGCTCGTCGGAAAGCTGTTGGAGCCCGGGCATTTCGGCCTTGCACGGCTCGCACCAGGTGGCCCAGAAGTTGACCAGGACGACCTTGCCGCGATCGGCGGACAGATTCGACACGCCCCCACCCACCACAGGCAGGCTGATCTGGGGAGCGGCAGCGCCGACCCGGGCAACGGCAGGTGCAGCCAGGCCAGGCTGCAGCAGCGTGAACCAGACCGCGACAGCAGCCGCAGCGATGGCCAGCCCGAGCCCACCCATCGCTAGCAGTCGATTCGGGCCCGTCACGTCGACCAATTTTAGTCGGCCGCCGCCGACAGCAGTCGTAGCCGCGATGCCTCGCCCATCCCCCGTTCGACCTCGCTCAAGCCCTCATTCAGCAGGCTGCCTGGGGGCGTACTTTCAAGGTTGGCTATGCGCACCTCGCCACCGCCTGGCCGGCGTACGCCGGTGCAGCTAGCCAACGCTGGCATGCGGCTGCCCAAAGCGGGCCTGCCCACTAATGGTTGCGCCCATTGCGCCTGGCAGGCGAGTTCGCCCCAACTGACGTACACCTCGCTGCGCCCGCTTCGGCCTCGCTCGCCGCCTCAGTATCGTTG
>JBPCIO010000084.1:0-21085 GCA_051006215.1 Chloroflexota bacterium | reverse complement strand
TCGTCGACCAGCCGCAGCGCCGCCGCCGAGACAATCCAGATCTCACCCTTGTCGATGCGGCCGAGACTGGCCGGTCGCGCCCGCAGCAAACGCGCCCAGGTGACAGCGTTGCTGAGGCCGCCAGCGCCGGCCACCAATCCAGTCGTGGGGGGGAGCGCCAGCCGCAATACTTCGGACACACTGACTAATGGCATGGGCTATGACATGCGTCTGGAGGCGCCCTTTCGTGCACATCCTACAATACGCAGAGCGCTCCCGCGTCGCCGGCTTCATCCGCGCCGGAGGTGCGCCTGGGCGTACACTCTCCGCAACCCCCTTTAATTGCGGCCCGGCGAGACCGCGAAGGAGTGTGGATGCCCGAACCGGGTCAGAAGCAACTGCTCGGCGCCGACGACATTCGGCGCGCCGTCGCCCGTCTGGCGCATGAGGTGGTAGAGCGCAACGAGGGTGTCGAATCGCTCGTGCTGGTCGGCTTGCGCACGCGGGGGCTGCCATTGGCGCGACGCCTCCAGCAACGCATTTTGGAGTTCGAGGGCAGCGAGCTGCCGCTTGGTGAGCTTGATGTCTCGCTATATCGCGACGACGTGCACCGGCGCGCCCCGCGCGCGCTGTCTCCTACCTCCATCCCGGTCGACATCTCCGATAAAACCGTGCTCCTCGTCGACGACGTCCTCTACACAGGCCGGACTATCCGCGCCGCCCTGGATGCGTTGATCGATCTCGGCCGACCCCGCGCGATTCAGCTCGTGTGTCTCGTCGACCGCGGCCATCGCGAGCTGCCGATTCGACCCGACTACGTCGGCAAGAACGTGCCGACGAGCCGGCAGGAGAAGGTGGCGGCGCGCCTGGAAGAGGTCGACGGGCTGGACGAAGTGGCGCTGATCGCCCCCGTGCAGGCCGCGTCGTGACGCTCGAGGTGTTTTCCCCCGCCTCGGGTGTGAATCGGAGTCCAGTGCGGCTGAGCCCGGGCCCGAGCCCAAGCCTGGTGGGGCACTTCCCACCCGCGCGGCGTCAGCGGCGACACGTTCTCGACCTTGATGATTTCAGCGTGGGCGAGGTCGAGGCTGTGCTGGAGACCGCGGCAGCCATGAAGGATGTGCTGCAGCGCCCGATCAAGAAGGTGCCGACCCTGCGCGGTAAGACGCTGGTCACCCTGTTCTACGAAGCCAGCACGCGCACTCGCGTGGGTTTCGAAGTCGCGGCCAAAGCCTTGGGCGCTGATACCGTGAGTGTCGCCGCCTCGACCAGCTCGGTCACCAAAGGCGAGTCGTTGATCGACACCATCCGCACGTTGCAGGCCCTGGGCGCGGACTTCGTGGTCATTCGTCACCACCAGGCCGGCGCACCCTACGTCGTGGCCGAAGAACTTGGACCACACACTTCGGTCATCAACGCTGGCGATGGCTGGCACGCCCACCCGACCCAAGCCCTGTTGGACCTGTTTACGATCCGCGAGCGACTCGGGCGGATCGCCGGCCTGCGCGTGGCCATCATCGGCGACGTCCTGCACAGCCGCGTCGCGCGCTCGAACCTCTGGGGCTTGACGCTCATGGGCGCCAACGTTGTGCTGTGTGGGCCGCCGCCCTTCCTCCCGGCGGTCAGTTTTTGCGAAGGGCTGCCCTGGACCGTCGAGCGGACGTATCGGCTGGACGAGGCCCTCGACGGAGCCGATGTCGTGATGGTGCTGCGCATGCAGCTCGAGCGTCAGACGAGTGGCATGTTTCCGAGCCTTCGCGAGTACGTGCGTACCTACGGCTTGACAGAACAGCGGCTAGCGCGAGCCAAGCCCGGCGCTGTCGTCATGCACCCCGGTCCGATGAACGAGGGCGTCGAAATCGACCCCAGGGTCGCGCGCGGAGCGCAGTCCGCTATCGAAGACCAGGTCAGAAATGGCGTCGCGGTGCGGATGGCGATGCTGTACCTGCTCAGCGGGCTGCCGGCATGATCCGCCTGGTTGGCGGCCGGATCCTCGACCCCGCGTCCGGGCGAGATGAGGTGGGCGACATCTGCGTCGAGGACGGTCGACTCGTCGAACGTGGCAGCCCGAACGGGGAAACTATCGTCGACGTGTCGGGCTTCGTAGTCGCACCTGGCTTTGTCGACTTGCACTGCCACCTGCGCGAGCCTGGTTTCGAAGACACCGAGACCATCGCCACTGGCACGCGCGCCGCGGCGGCGGGTGGATTCACCACCGTGTGCGCCCTTGCCGATACCAGACCGAGCACCGACACCGGCTCGGACGTCGAAGCCCTGCTGACCCAGGCTTTACGCGACGCGGTCGTCCGGGTCCTGCCTGTTGGCACGACGACCAAGCAGCGCGACGGGCTCGAATTGTCCGAGATGGCTGACATGGCTGAGGTGGGTGCGGTCGCCTTTTCCGACGACGGCCGCTCGGTGCGCTCGGCTAGCCTGATGCGCCACGCGCTCGAGTACTCGCTGCTCGTCGAGCGGCCAATCTCCAGCCACGCCGAGGATCCCGACCTGGCCGAAGGCGGGGTGATGCACGCTGGCGCGCTTTCGACGGTGCTTGGGCTCAAGGGCATTCCGCGTGAGGCCGAGGAGATCGCGGTCGGGCGTGACCTGGCCCTCGCCCGTTTGACGGGCGGCCGGCTGCATCTGGCGCATCTGAGCACAGCCGGCGCGGTCGACCAGATCCGCAGGGCGAAAGCAGCTGGGGTGCGGGTAACCGCCGAAGTGTCGCCTCACCACCTGGTGCTGTCCGAGATGGCGCTCACCGACCGTCCCTACAACACCAACGCGCGCACCGACCCGCCGCTGCGCTCCGCCGCCGATGCCAGCGCGCTCCTGGAAGGCGTACGCGACGGCACCATCGATTGCATCGCCTCCGACCACTCGCCGCGGCGCTGGGTGGACAAGGCCTGCGAATTCGATCAGGCTCTGCCGGGCATCTCGGGACTGGAGACCGCGTTCGGCCTGCTCATGCGCCTGGTGCACGCCAAGAGCCTGGGCCTGACCGAGCTCATCGGGGCCCTGAGTTACCGTGCGGCCGCGGCGTGGAATCTGCCATATGGCACGCTTGCTCCAGGCGCACCGGCAGATGTGGTCGTGCTGGATCCGGATCAGGCGTGGGTGGTGGACCCGGAGCGTTTCCTATCCATGGGCAAAAACTCGCCGTTGGGCGGCCAGACACTCCGCGGAACGGTGTTGCTCACCCTCGCTCAGGGCGTTATCGCGTATCGGAACGGGCTATGACCGAACATCGCGAAACAGCCCTGGCGCTCGAAGACGGCGCGGTCTATATCGGCGAGCCGTTTGGTGCCTCCACAAGCATCGCTGCCGAGGTCGTGTTCAACACTGGCATGACGGGGTATCAGGAAGTCGCAACTGATGCGTCTTACCGCGGCCAGATGGTGGTCATGACCCACCCGCAGATTGGCAACTACGGAGTCGCATCTTCAGCTGACGAGTCAGTGCGGCCGTGGATTTCCGGGCTGATCGTGCGGGAGCTGGCGCAGCAGCCGCACCATTGGGAGTCGCGGGCTCGACTCGAGGACTTTCTAAAGGCCTGGGGCGTGCCAGGGCTGCAGGGGATCGATACGCGCGCGCTGGTGCGTCGGCTGCGCGGATCAGGCACGCAGCGGGGCGTCGTCAATCAGAGCCGTCCGGGCGGCTTCTCGCGTCAGGACCTCGATGATTTGCGGGACGCTGCCCGCCACGCACCTTCGGTATCACAGCTCGAGCTGGTTTCCGAGGCGAGTGCGATCCTTCCGAGCCCAGCACCCAGCCTGCATGCAATTCGGGGCGAGGTCGCGCTGCTGGATTGCGGTCTGAAGTGGAACATCCTGCGGTCGCTCCAACGCCGCGGCGTACGCCCGCGGGTCTGGTCGTGGAACGCCTCAGCCGCCGAGATCCTCGAAAGCAAACCCCGAGCGATCCTATTTTCCAACGGGCCTGGCGATCCCGCCAGCTTGCCGACGGTCGTCCGAGAGCTTCGGACGCTCATCGCTTCAGGCACCCCGGTCATGGGAATCTGCCTTGGGCACCAGTTGCTAGGATTGGCCGCCGGTGGGGCTACCAGCCGCCTGCCATACGGCCACCACGGCGGCAATCATCCAGTCCGCGATCTTCGTTCCGGCGACGTAACGATCACCACCCAGAACCACGAGTTTCAGGTCGTCGCCGACTCGATGCCTGGCGCCAGCGGCTTCGAAGTCTCCCAGGTCAACTTGAATGACGGGTCGGTCGAAGGCCTTCGCCATCGTGAGCTGCCCGTGTTCTCGGTCCAGTACCACCCCGAAGGCTGCCCCGGCCCCCAGGACAGTCAGCCGCTGTTCGACGAATTCCTGTCGATGAACGGGTGAAAGTTCTGGTCATCGGGTCCGGCCCGATCATCATCGGCCAGGCGGCCGAATTCGACTACGCCGGTACCCAGGCGTGCCGTGCTCTCCGCGAGGAGGGCCACACTACGGTCCTCGTCAACTCCAACCCGGCCACCATCATGACCGACCCCGGCGTGGCCGACCGCACCTACGTCGAGCCTCTCACGCCTGAGTTCCTGGAGCTGGTGATCGCCCGCGAGCGTCCAAACGCCGTGTTGGCCGGCGTCGGCGGCCAAACCGCCCTCAACCTGGCCGTGCAGCTGGCCGACCTGGGCGTGCTGGCCCACTACCAGGTCCAGATCCTGGGCACGCCCATCGAGTCGATTCGTACTGCCGAAGATCGCGAGCTCTTCAAGCGCCTGCTTGAAGACATTGGTGAGCCTGCCGCTGACAGCGTCGTCGCGCGGACCGTCACGGATGCCGAAGCCTTTGCGGACCAGATCGGGCTGCCGCTGATTATTCGGCCCGCCTTTACCCTCGGGGGCACTGGCGGCGGAACCGCGTTCACCTCGGAGCAGCTGCGCACCATCACCGCGTCCGGTATCGCAGCCAGTCCCGTCGGTCAGGTGCTGGTCGAGCGCTCGCTCCTCGGCTGGAAAGAGATCGAATATGAGGTCATGCGGGATGCTGGCGACACCTGCATCACCATTTGCAACATGGAAAACTTCGATCCGATGGGCGTCCATACGGGCGACTCCATTGTGGTCGCGCCATCCCAGACCCTGTCGGACCACGAGTATCAGATGCTGCGGTCGGCTGCGCTGCGGATCATCCGCGCGCTCGGGGTGATCGGCGGCTGCAACGTACAGTTCGCACTGGATCCAACGTCCAGGAACTACGCCGTGGTGGAAGTCAATCCCCGCGTTAGCCGCTCGTCGGCGCTGGCATCCAAGGCGACGGGCTATCCGATTGCCCGCGTGACGGCCAAGATCGCCGTTGGCAAACGCCTGCATGAGATACCGAACGCTGTCACCCAGCGCACGACGGCTGCCTTCGAGCCAGCGCTCGATTATCTAGTCGTCAAGATCCCGCGCTGGCCGTTCGACAAGTTTCCTGATGGCGACCGCACTCTCGGAACCCAGATGAAGTCCACGGGCGAGGCTATGGCCATCGACCGTTCCTTCGAGGCGGCGCTCCAAAAGGCGGTGCGTTCACTTGAAGTCCGCCAGCGAG
This sequence comes from Chloroflexota bacterium, assembly GCA_051006215.1. Lineage (GTDB taxonomy): Bacteria > Chloroflexota > UBA6077 > UBA6077 > CF-72 > CF-72. The sequence goes on along the minus strand of JBPCIO010000084.1, from coordinate 15,572 downwards.
ACTTGCTGTGGGAAGACCCGAGCTGGTCGGTGGCCGACCTCGAGCGCTTGATCCGCCAGCCCACCGACCTGCGTGTGTGGGCGCTGATGGCTGCACTCAGGCGCGGCGAAACGCCCGAGACTCTGGCCGAGTGGTCGGGCATCGACTCCTTCTTTCTGCACAAGATGCGCAACCTCGTGGACTGCGAGGAGAACCTGCTCAGGGCGCCTGAGCTTACGCCTGCCCTCGCCCGCCGCTCCAAGCGGCTGGGCTTCTCGGATCGACAGATCGGCACGTTGCTCGACGAGATGCCAGAACGCATCCGCGACCGTCGCCGCGAGTGGAATGTGTTGCCCACGTACAAAATGGTCGATACCTGTGCGGCCGAATTCGAAGCGGTGACTCCGTACTTCTATGGAACCTTCGAGGCGGAAAACGAAGCCCCCGCGCTGCCGGGTCCGAAGGTGGTGGTTATCGGCTCGGGACCGATCCGAATTGGTCAGGGCATCGAGTTCGATTACTGCTCGGTGCGCAGCGCCATGGCGCTGCGCGAGATGGGCGTCCACAGCATCATGATCAATTCGAACCCTGAGACGGTCAGCACCGACTTCGACACCTCCAGCCGCCTGTACTTCGAGCCCCTGGATGAAGAGTCGGTGCGCGACGTGCTCGAGAACGAGACGCTTGATGGACAGCGGCCGCGGGTTCTGGCGCAGTTCGGTGGCCAGACTGCCATCAATCTGGCGGAGCCGTTGGTGCAGGCGGGCTACGTGCTACTTGGCTCGGACGCGCACGCCATCGACGTGGCCGAGGACCGGGATCTATTCAGCGATCTGCTCGATCATCTCGGGATTCCCATGCCGCCAGGTGGGATCGTTTCTACTCCTGACGAAGCGGTGGGGATCGCCGAACAGCTCGGCTACCCAGTCTTGGTGCGGCCGTCGTTCGTGCTGGGCGGCCGAGCCATGGAGATCTGTCGTCGACCTGACGAGCTGCGCGCGTTCGCGGCGGTGGCCAAGGACATCGCCGGCAAGAAGCCGCTGTTGGTAGATAAGTACCTCGAGGGGGCGGAGATCGAAGTCGACGCAATTTGCGACGGGATCGACGTGCTGATCCCCGGCATCATGGAACATGTCGAACGCGCCGGCGTGCACTCGGGCGACAGTATCGTACTGTACCCGGCCCAGTCGCTTAGCCCTGACCTGGTCAAGACGATTGTTCGCCACACGACTGATTTGGGGCGCGCCCTCGGCGTGGTTGGGCTGTTCAACATTCAGTACGTGGTTTTCGAAGGCGGTGTCTACGTCATCGAAGTCAACCCCAGGGGGAGCCGCACGGTGCCGTTTCTGTCGAAAGTCACGGGCGTGCCGATGGTCGACCTGGCTGTTCGGGCCGGACTGGGCGGCCGCCTGCTGGATATGGGCTACGGGTGTGGGTTGTGGCCGAAGCAACCCCTGGTGGCGGCCAAGGCGCCGGTGTTCTCCATGTCCAAGCTCACCAGCGTGGACACGTACCTGGGACCCGAGATGAAGTCGACAGGCGAAGTGATGGGGCTGGGGGACACGAGTGCCGAGGCGCTCAGCAAAGCCCTCTTGGCAGCCGGCAGTGGCCTGCCTGGGCGCGGGACCGGGGTGCTTCTGTCGATAGCCGAGCGCGACAAGACCGAAGCCATGCCGCTCATTCGGCGACTGGCCGAGCTTGGCTATGATCTGCTGGCTACCGAAGGCACTGCCGAGCGCATCCGGGACGAGCTTGGGCTACCGGTTGCCACTGCTACCAAGAAACTCAGCGAGGGCCACCCGAACGTGATCGACGTGATCGTGTCCGGCCGTGCTTCGGCGGTCGTCAACACGGTTACTGGCGACCGTCGCCCACTGCGCGACGGATTTCTCATTCGGCGTACCGCCACCGAGCGCCGCATCCCCTGCTTCACGAGCATGGACACGCTCAAAGCCGCCCTCGACGGCTCCGCGTCCGAGCGCACCCGAACCGTTCGAACGGTCGATGAGTACCGTCGTGGTCTCACCGCCGAGAAGGGACACGTGGCCGCACTCGTAGGTCCCTGAACAGCCCAGCCTCTGCCTGGGTAATGCGTCAGCCATGACCTTTGGCAGATCCGGAGGGGCATATAGTTGAAGTGCACGCATGGACATCGCTCCGGTCCGTCCACCTCGCGTTCCGACGTCTTCGCATGACACGGTCCATGGCGGGCTGCGGCGGCGAACGACGAGCGTTCGCGGGCCACGGCGGCGGCCGAAGCTGAGTTCGCCCCCAGATGAAGCGTTCGAGCTCTGGCGCAATCGCTCGCCGGGCGTCCAGCTGACCACGCGCCTGACCACCATCGCTCTGGCAATCCTGGCCGCGGCCGATTTGCTGGCCGACGTTGGGCCGCTTCGCCAGGCTACCTCGATCGCAGCCGTGCTTCTGGCCGGGGCTGGCGCGCTGATGGCGGTCGCCGCGGCCGAACCAGCCGGCCTAGATCAGACCCGCCGCTGGCATCTCCAGGCGGTCGCAAGCGCAGTCATCATGTTCATGCTGATGGCCAACGGCACACAGCGCACCAGCGGCGATGTGCTGTGGTTCCTGGTTATCGTCGGCGCGGCATCGACTCTGGTCGCGATGGCGACAAGCTATCGCGACGGTGCTGGCCCCGGCTTGGGCGGGGTATGCCTGGCGCTTGATTCCGCAATCGTCGGCTTCACGACAACCCTGATGACCGTAGCGCTCGCGAATCCTGCCCTCACCGTCGGCGCCGCCGCCATCCAACTGGGCGCGTTTGGCGCGGCGGGCTACGCAGTTGCTGTCGCAACCCGCCCAGCCATCCGCGTCGATCCGCGCGGTTCGGACGCGCTGTTTCTGGGCGGGGTATTGGTGTTGTGCCTGAATGCTGCTGGCGAGGCCGCGCGCCAAATTGGCTTCGGCGCCCCCGCGGTGCTGGGAGCGCCAGGCGTCGCGCTGTTCGGCGCGCTTGGGCTGGCGCGGTCGGCCTGGAGCGGTCCGCATCGGTCGCCTCAAATACGCGAGGGCATAACCACCGAAAGCCGACTGCGGCTCGTCCCAGCGGTCGCTGCCGCGGTCGCCATCGTGGTCCTGTCGTGGGCTGAATTGAACGGCCAGGGCACGCGGGCGGGTTTCTTCGGCATCATCATGCTGTTTGGTCTGATCGTCAGCCGACTCCTGCTGACACTGGTGGAAAATCGCCAGCTCCTGCAACGCGTCGAGCGCTCGGGACTGTTCGAGGAGAAGCTCCGCGATCTCGGCGGAGCGCTGGTGGCAGCCCTGGATCGCAAGAACACTCTCGAGCTGGTGTGCCGCACCGCCCAGCTCGCGTTGGGCGCCGAGTCGGTGCTGCTGTGGATGCTCGATCCGGGCACAGATGAGCTCGAGGCTGTTGAAGTCCTCAGCGCCAAGCGAGAGTCGCTGCTCGGTCGCCGCCTGACCCTGCGCGACCCTACCTCGCTGGCTGTGCGGGTTGCGCGCACGGGCGCGGCCGAGATCGTTTCCGGTGTCCCGTCAGCGAACGCCAGCAACGGTTTTTTAAACGTGCTACTGCATGCCCAGGCGCTGCTGGCGGTGCCGGTGCTGCACGGCGGGCGCGTTCAGGGCGTCCTGGTGTGTGTCGACGCGCGAAATCCGGCCGCCTACGCCCAGCGTGAGCTCGCCAAAGCTGAGCTACTTGCGTCTCAGGTCGTGGTTGCGCTCGACAACGCCTACCAGCACGCCATGCAGCGACGGCGCCTTGAGGAGCTCAGTGCCTTGTACGAGTTTGCGCAACTTGCGCATTCAGCGCTCTCGAGCGTGGAGATCGTGGCCAAGCTGTTGCCCATCGTGAAGGCACGCCTGAACTACACACACGGCACGATCTGGTTGCGAGATGAGGCGTCTGGCACGCTGCGTCTGGCAGCCGGTGACGGGCCGAGCGGCCCGCTGCGGACTCCCCGGCCGTCGCCGTTGGCCATGCACGCCTTTTTGTCTGGCCAACCAGCCCGCGCCGGGCTGGCCTGGGACGAAACTGAGCCGCAATCCGAAGCCGAGGACTCCAAATTGGCCGTGCCCATGGTGCTCAAGCGGCGGGTCATTGGTGTGATCGACCTGGAAAGCTCGGACACCCTGGCGTGGGCCCCGCCAGAGGAGCGGCTCCTGCTGGCCCTGGCCAACCATGCAGCGCTGGCCGTCGACAATCTGCACTTGCTCGATGAAACGCGAAAAGTCGCGGCGCTCAAGGAGCTCGACCGCATGAAAACAGAGCTCCTGGGCACCGTCTCACATGAGCTGCGCACTCCGCTAGGAAGTATCAAGGGCTACGCTACGACGCTCCTGACGCACGGAAACAAGCTGAAACGCGAGGAGCAGCGCGAGTTCCTCGAGATCATCGACTCGGAGGCTGATCGTCTGCGCGAGTTGATCGAGAACTTGCTCGATATGTCTCGTCTCGAGGCTGGAGTGCTGCGTATCGACAAAAACCCGGTCCGGCTCTCGGGGGTGGTGCAGGAGGTGACTCGCAAGGTCCAGTTGGCTGCGCCGAACCACACCCTGGAGGTCGTCTGGCCACCCGAGGATCCGCTCGTGAACGCGGACCAGCGACGTATTTATCAAGTTGTGCAGAACCTGCTCACCAACGCGGTAAAGTACTCGCCTGACGGAGGCTGCATCGCGTTGTCCGCGGAGAGCGACCACCGCACTCTGGTCGTATCAGTGGCCGATCAGGGTCTTGGAATGCCAACTGCTGAACTCGATAGAATCTTTGATCGTTTCCACCGTGTGCACGGCGAGATGTCGCGCGTGATTGGCGGAACCGGGCTCGGACTGGCTATCTGTAAGGGTCTGGTCGAAGCGCACGGAGGGCGGATCTGGGCGGAGAGCGCTGGCGAAGGCAAGGGCAGCATCTTCAAGTTCACGCTGCCGCGCTCGCCAGAGACCGCAGACCTCGCAGTGACTGCTACAGCGAGTCTTTCGAAAGGTGCCCATGACCACCAAGAAGCAAACCGTTCTCGTCGCCGATGATGATCCGCGCCTGCTCAAGCTCATCCAGCGCAATCTGGAGATAGCCAATTATCGCGTCGTGACTGTTTCGGACGGTCCGAGCGTGCTGCGCCAGGCTGAGTCGGAAGAGCCGGACCTGTACGTCCTGGACATCATGATGCCCGGGCTGGACGGGCGCGAGGTCACGCGGCGCTTGCGTGAGTTCAGCATCGCGCCTGTGCTGATGCTGACCGCCAAGGACACCGAGGACGACAAGGTGGCCGGGTTAGAAGCCGGCGCCGACGACTATCTCACCAAGCCGTTCGGCGCTCCAGAGCTTATCGCGCGGGTCAAGGCGCTGATGCGTCGCTCCAAGCAGTACACGCGAGAGGCAACCACGCCGTCGTTCACGACTGGCGATCTGACCGTCGACTTCAGCCAGCACCAGGCACTCCGCGACAACCAGGCCATCAATCTGACGCCGACCGAGTACCGCATTCTGGCCTACCTGGCTCGCAATGCCGGCCGAGTCGTCACGCAAGACGACCTGCTCACGAAAGTCTGGGGCCCGGCTTACCGCGACGAAGCGCACCTGCTGCGGGTCAACATCGCGCGGCTGCGCCAAAAGGTCGAGCCCGAGCCGTCGAACCCGCGTTACGTCATCACCCGGCCGGGTATCGGCTACAGCCTCAACAAACTCGAAACTGACATGCGCTAGGGAGTTGTGACCTGGCCGTAGCACCCCGCGCGGCCATCGGGACGCGGACGTAACACCTGATGGGGCAAGATCAGGCATCCGCCGCCCGCCGTCCTCCCACTTTTCGCGGCCAGGACTGTCCCGTGATCGCAGAGCCTGACTCCCCCATCACTGCACCTCCAGGTCCGCCAGCATCGGCCGACTCGATCGAGGTGACCCCACTCTCGCCTGCCGAGCTGTACCAGCTCACCCTGTACAAGTGGCGCTATTCGCTGGAGTCCTACGGCTTCGAAACAGGCGCAGTTCGGGAGTTGATGTTCCTGAAGTGGTTGTATACCAGCCACCACGTGCCGTCGTAGACCCGCAGGAGTAGCTTCGAGCAGCCGTGCCGCGCTTGTCCTGCCCTCCCAACGGCCACTACGCTGTGCGACAGGAAGCGCCGTGGAAGAAGGTCGTCTGGCATACCGCGTCCGAACCGCCGAGGTTGACGACGCCCTGGCGCTGCGCGACGCAATCGGCAGCACCCTTGCTCACCCGGACCATCAGGGCCGACGCGAGAGTTATCGGGGCGCCGCGGCGCGCGGCGACATCCTGGTCTTGGAGCGATACGATCGCCCGGCCCACGATTGGCAATTGGCGGGCTTTGTCGAGTGCCACATGCGCGTGGACGACAATTTGTCTATCCGAGACATCGGCACAATTGGCGACGAGCCGCAGACAGGCGTGGTGCGGTATCTGCTCGATCAGGCGTTCAACTCGTTTCGACCCGCGGGCTCGCAGGTCAAGATCCGCCGAGACGCTCGCGACTGGCTGGAAATCTTTGAGGCCGTGCCCGGGTTTTATCTCGAGGGCGAGGAGTACCGACGGCCCCACTACTGGACGATTTGGCGATGGGATCGGCAGCATGCCAAGGAAGCCGAGCGTCAGGCGCCTCGATCTCCCAACCAGCAGCCACAGCGCCTACGGCCGAGGCCCCCTTCCCCGCCCACAGGCGGTACCGATGCCGCACGTGGCTCCACGATGCCAGGCCGAGAGGGATCCGGACCGGTGCGCAACGCTTTCCCCCGCCCAAACGCCGGACCACCCAGGCGCGCGAACCCGGCGAGACGCTCGCCCTGAGCGGAGCCTGAGCGAATCCAGTCATCCTTCGCTGGCCAAGGTTGACCATCCACGAGGTGGCACACAACGATGAAGGAGCGCATCGACACGTTTTTGGCGTATCTGCAGGGCGAACGCAGTCTGTCGCCGAACACCATCTCGGCCTACCGCAATGACCTGCTGCAGTTCGCCGACAACATGCGCGTGCAAGCCGAGCACCAGGGTGGGACCGGCTTCGCTCTGTCTATCATCGACCGCGACCGAATCGCTGGTTACTTCCTGCATCTGCGCGAGCGCGGCTACTCGTCCGCATCAGTCGCCCGCAAGACGGCTGCGTTGCGCTCGTTCTTCCAGTACCTTTGCCGCAAGGGCGAGGTTCCACGAGATCCAACCGAGGGCATCGGCTCGCCTGAGTTCAAGAAGCCGCTGCCCCGCACCATCGAGGACGACCATGTGCGTGCGCTGCTCGCGTACTGCGAGAGTCGCGACGCACCCGAATGTCTTCGCGACCATGCCATGCTGCGGCTGCTGAGCTCCACCGGCATGCGCGTCGGCGAACTGGTCATGGTCGACGTCGACGATGTCGACTTCGCAGAGAGGCGAGTGCGAGTGGTTGGCCGCGGCAACCGTGAACGCAGCCTGCCGCTGGATGCAGTGACCCTGGCCAGCATCAAGGCATACCTCGAACGCGCCCGCCCGTTTCTGACCCGCAACGCTCAGGACCCCGAAACTGACAAAGCGCCGCTGGTGGTCAACCAGCGCGGCCAAAGACTGACTCGCCAGGGATTCTGGCTGATCATGAAGGGTCTCGTGCGCGACGCTGGCCTACCAGCGATGATGACGCCGCACATGCTGCGCCATTCGTTCGCCACACATCAGATCGGCGAGGGCCTGGCGCTCGAAGAGCTTCGCCAACTCCTTGGCCACGCCAGTATCGCCACAACCCAGATCTATATACAACTGGCAGCGACAACGCCGGAAGACGTCGCAGTACCATCGACGGCGTGATGCCTCAAGCCGCCGCTCCGACGGCGGCACGGGTGGCGGCGGCTGCCGACGCGGTCCGTGGGCGTTGGGCAGGATCGCCGAGGGTGGCGCTGATCCTGGGCTCTGGCCTTGGCGACCTGGCCAACGAGATCGACTCACCAGTGGTCTTGCCATTCGCCGACATCCCGGGCTTTCCGGTCTCGACCGTCGCCGGGCACGCCGGCCAATTGGTGGTCGGTCAGTTGCAGGGCACCCCTGTCGCGGCCATGCGCGGGCGTGTGCACTTTTACGAGGGCTATGGCCTGAGCGACGTCACGTTTCCCGTGCGGGTGCTGCGGCGCCTCGGCGCAGAGGTCTTGATCGTCACCAACGCGGCTGGGGGTCTCAACGAGGCCTTCTCCACCGGCGACCTCATGCTTATCAGCGATCACCTCAATATCATGGGCATGGCTGGCCAGAGTCCGCTGGTGGGCCCACACGAGCCTGAGCTGGGGGTGCGCTTTCTGGACATGCTCGGCGCGTACGACGCCGATCTGCGGGCAATGGCGCAGCGGGCGGCGCGGGAGAAACGTTTTTCGCTGCACGAGGGCGTATATGCGATGGTTGGGGGACCAGCATACGAGACCATGGCCGAGATCAGATTCTTGCAGCGCGCGGGCGCCGACGCGGTCGGGATGTCGACGATTCCCGAGGTCATCGTCGCCCGCCACGAAGGCATGCACGTGCTCGGCATTTCGGCGATCACCAACATGGCGGTTGGCGCGGCTGCAGCCAACGAGATCACCCATGCCGACGTGCTCGCCGCGGCCGAACGCATCAAGCCCAGCCTGGCAGCCGTCGTGCGAGGCGTCCTCTCGGCACTCGCCGCTTGAGTTTGCGTGAGCAACTCGTCGCCCCTCGGCCGCGGCCGCAAGTCGGGGCCTCTGCGTGTCACTGTGAGGCGCTCGAGAAAGCGCCGATCAATCTCCGCGATAGGCGCCCGAAATGTTGAAAGAGCCATCGGTACTCGCGGTACGTTGCGATCAACTTTGCGGACAATCGGACCGTTCGTGATGCTGGCGGCGGTACTCCTGTTGGTGTGGGATGCGCTGCCGACGCTGCCACGGTCGCGGCACTACTGGGGGTGACAGCCCGGCTGGTCCTCGTTCTCGCCCTGCTGCTCGTTGGCTTTGGCTCTGGCTCGACCGCCGCGGCCGAGGACCGTTCTGCGCCGAGCCAGATGACCGAGCGCGTGCTGAGCGCTCAACTCCCGTTGCGCGACCCGCTCGACCTGGCCGTCCGCTTTCGGGGCATACCAGCCAGTACGCCCCTCGTCGCGACGACCGCCCCAGCTCCCCTGGTGGCCGGCGCGGAGGACAACTTTTGGATCCTCGACCAACGCTCAGCGCAGCTGTTCCAGGCCAGGGCCGCGCTGCGCTTGGTCACCGAGCACGCCTACTGGTTCGTGGAGTCGGACATGGCTGAGTATGCGCCTCAGCCCGATCTCGAGCGGTCTGCGTCCGTATTCGAATCCAAGACCTACCCGCTCATCCACACCTACTTTGGGTCCGAGCCCTCACCCAGCGTCGACGGCGATCCACACGTGCTGATCCTGATGGCCAATGTGCCCGGCGTCGCAGCCTATTTCTCGAGCACCGACGCCTACCCACGCACCATTTACCCGAGCTCGAATGAGCACGACATGATCTACGTCAACTTGAACACGCTGCGGCCGGGCCAGGCCCAGTTCGACTCGACGATGACGCACGAGTTCCAGCACATGGCTCACTTCGCGCGCTGCCCGGCTCAGGAAAGCTGGGTCGACGAGGGGACTTCTGAATTGGCGATGCGAGTCGCAGGTTTCGAAGGCGTCCAGCCGCTGGCGTTCGCTAGCCACCCAGATGTGCAGCTCAATGCCTGGAGCACCCAGCCCGCCGACCTCACACGCCATTACCAGGCGGCCTATCTTTTCATGCGCTACGTGGCTGAGCGCGCCGGAGGGTGGAACGCTCTACCCACGCTCCTTCAGACCTGTGCGCGGGGTGAGAAACTGTTTTCAGCGTTTCTCGCCAGCCAGCCAATCGCCCGCGACATTGACAGCCTGGTTGCCGATTGGACGGTGGCCAACCTGCTCCAGGATGCGTCTGTGGCAGACGGACGCTACGCGTACGCTAACGCTGCCTTTCATGCCTCGGTCACCGGCAGCATCGATCGAGGGTTGCCGTTTCTGGGTGCAGTACCGCAATACGCAGCCAACTACCTCGACCTGCCGAGTGGGGAGGGCACCGCCACATTCAGCGGCGACGCATCGGTGGCACTGCTAGCGGCCCCGACCGACGACTCCGGAATGTGGTGGAGCAATCGGGGCGACAACATGGATAGTCGTCTTTCACGTCGCGTGGACCTGCGCGGGCTGTCCCATGCGACGCTGGGGTTTCGGGCCTGGTACGACCTCGAAGACCAGTTCGACTACGTGTATCTCAGCGCTTCACCCGACGGTGGCAAGACCTGGCAAGGCCTAGCTGGGCAGCGAACCATGCCGGATCGAGGTACGGGCAACGACTACGGCGCCGGGTGGACGGGCTCGAGCGGGCCGAGCTGGATCGACGAGCAAGTCGACCTATCTCCCTTCGCCGGGTCAGACATCCTGTTGCGGTTCGAGTACGTGACCGACCAGAGCTTCAACGGCCAGGGCTTCGGTCTCAGAGACGTAACCGTTCCCGAAATTGGGCTGAGCGAACTCGGGGCCGTCGAAGCTCCGTGGACAGCTGAAGGCTGGGTGCGAGTCGACGGGCCGGTGCCCGAGCACTGGAACCTACGCCTGGTCCGCTGGACGCCGGCCGGCGTCGTCGTCGACAGCGTGCCAGTCAACTCCGACGGCACCGCCACGTTCGCCCTTGATCCGACGGCCTCCCGAAGCACCCTGGTAATTGCCCCGACTGCGCCGCAGACACTGCTTCCAGGCAACTACTCCGTGGCCGTCGAGTCTTGACCAAGCCTAGACTAGATACGATTGCCACGGCTGTTAGAGTAGGTCAGGTCATGCTCGGCTGGTTCGGACGCAAGCGGAAAGACCACACGGACGGCTCGCAACCTCCGGCGCCTCGAGCGCGAGTGAACTTCACGCCTGCGGCCCGTCAGCAGATCGAGCGAGTGTTTGCTCAGCAGGAGCAGCCGACGGCCCTACGCATACTGGTCAAGAACCCTGGCGGCAGCTCGCCTCAGTACGACATGGCGCTCGAAGCAGCGGCCGCGTATCACGCTGCGGACAGCCTTGTGGACGCCGACGGGCTGCGCGTCGTGGTCGACGCGCAGAGTCTGAGCGCTGTGGACGGCGCCACTGTCGACTTTCGCGACGACCCACTTCAACCAGGGTTCATGGTCGAGCCGCCGCGCGTGGAGGCGCCGGCTATACCGGACGCTTTCGACGTCGCGGGCCCGCTGGAGGCGCAAGTGCTGTCTGTGATCCAACATCACGTCAACCCTGGCATCGCCTCGCACGGTGGACACGTGGAGCTAGTGGGTGTCAAAGGCGACGTCGTCTACGTCGCGCTGGGCGGCGGGTGCCAGGGCTGCAGCATGGCCTCGGTCACGCTCAAACAGGGCATCGAGCAAATCCTGAAGCAGGCCATTCCCACGATCCGAGCCGTGGTCGACGCCACGGACCACGCGCACGGCAACAATCCCTTTTACTCCTCGGAAAAAGCTGGCGACAGCCCCTTCCACCAGACCGCAAAGGCATAGCCACCTCGGCCGGGCTCGCGAGGAGCGACGATCGCCGCCTACTGCTCGATGTCGATTTGCAGGAGGCTGTGCGCCTGGCGGAGCGCGTGCTCGACCCGGTCGGGCGTGTCGGCGTGGGCGAAGATGAAGCCGAGATAACGGGTGGCGCGAGGAAGTGGCACCACTTGCTCGCCGCACGGGATGCTGATCGTGATTTCGTCGATACCCGGGACTGCCTGCGCCTCGGCCAGACCGCGCACCGCTTGTAACCGACCCTTCGACGGAATCGGGATCATCATGGCCCCGGCTGGGCGTCGCTCTCGCACCAGCGAGCTGAGATCCAGCTGGGCCGCCTGTCGCAGAATGATCTCTTCCAGCGAGGCTCCTTGCCCGAACCGTAGCGTGCTTGAGCACAGCCCGCCAATCGAACGCGCAGCGACCTCGACAATCCATGCGCCGCGCGCATTGAGCCGCAGCTCGGCATGCACGGGTCCAGTGCCTAGACCCAATGCGGCTGCCGCCCGCTGCGCCGCAGCCGAGATCAACGCCTGATCGGCTGGTGGTAGCCGCGAAGGGGTGACGTAAATCGTTTCCTCGAAATACGGCCCGTCGAGTGGATCGGGCTTGTCGAACAGCGCGAGTGTGGTGAGTACCCCGTGGATCAACAGCCCTTCGAGAGCGACCTCACAGCCCGGGATGAACTCCTCGACGAGCACTTGCGTACCACCCGGATCTTCTGGGTCCAGGTCCGTCTCGCCCAGGATGGAAACGATCTCGGCGAACGCCTCGGCAAACTGCTGTGGGTTGTTCGCCCGGATGACGCCTCTGCTCGCCGCCAGCGAAAGCGGCTTCAGCACACACGGATACGGGACTCGCTCGGCAAATCGACCCGGGTCCTCGCTCGTGCTCAGCAACCAGAAGGCAGGTGAAAGGACGCCCTCGGCTTCACTCAGCGCAAGCCGCATGACGTCCTTGTAGCGTGCGGCTTTCACCGAATGAACCGAGTTGTGCGGCAGCCGCAGGCTCTCGGAAAGCTGCGCTGCGAGGACGGTCGTATCGTCGTCCACGCCAACCACCGCATCCAGGGGATACGTCTGTGCGAAAGCAAGCACCTGGGCTCGGGCGCGCTTCTCACGGCCAAAGTCGAGGGCCAGCGTCGAGTCGGGCGCCAGGGCCGCCAATGGTTGCTCGCGTTCGGTGGCCACGGTTACCTTGACCCCAAGCCGCCCGGCCGCGCGCAAAAAAGCTTCGGCGCGATAAGTCCGCGTCCGCATCACCAACAGCACTCGCTTGGGCCCGCGTCTGGTCTGAGCTGGCCGCTCGCTGAGGCCCTTGCCAGCGTTCGTGCCCAAACTCGTATCACTCACGATCATAGCCTTGGCCCACGCGACGCATCGCGCCCAGAGCCAGGTCGAGCCCTTTCAATTCGTCAGTGTAGCGTCGGGTGAGGTCGATGTACTGCCGCCCTGTCTCGACCGTTTCCTGGATGTCTGTGCCCTCGCTGAACTCGTTCCACGTTTCCGCCGCCAGGATGTGGCGACCGCTGGCGACTGCCTGCTGCAACTGTCGCTCGTAGCGAGCGCCGCCTTCTCGATCAGTGTCGAAGCAGTTCCGCTCGGGGCCGCCGGTGCAGTACTGCGTGTTTTTGAATCCCGGCCCAACTTCGGCAACGGTGAGTTCAGGCGCAGTGTTGAAGCCGAACGGAGCCGCGCCCCAGGCGTACAGACCGTCGCTGAGTACCAGCGTCGGGGGATCCGTACCCTTGCTTGCCTGCCATTGCGATTCACGGACGACAAACAGCCGGAGCCCCCCGAAATCCTGGGCGAAGCGATCTGACAGATAGTCGATGCTCGACTGATCGAACTTGCTGATCCAGATCGTGTCGTACAGCCAGACGATTGGCTTATTGTCGACGGCGGCCCAGTAACGCGGCGGAATGCGCGAGTAAAAGTCACGCACATTGACATAAAAGTACTCTTTACCAGCTAGCGTGGTCAGGTCAGCATTGGCCAGGATGGTGGTGTCGTAGAACATGCCGACCTGTAGAGGCCGAGCGCCGAGCGCGGTGTTGCGATCCAGCGCCTCGACCATGGCCGGAATGCCTTCGGTGCTCCAGTAGTTGGGCGACGTCGGGCCGGTAGTACGGCCAGGGTGGCCTGGCTCGCCCCAGTACACCGGCAGTACGAAGTCGAGGCCGGCGGCGAGCATGTCCGTGAACTCTCGCTGGTGAGTTGCGGGGAGCGCGAAGCTGTAGTGTGCTGGGTCGGGCGGGATGTGGAAGCGGCCCTGGAATCGTTCCCGTCGAACCGGGTCCGTCAGATCGTGCCAGTAAAAGTAGTACGTCGTGGAGATGTAGGCACGTGACGAAAAACTCCGCAAGCCGAAATCGGTCCAGTTGGGCTGTATATACGGCCCAGGCTGGGCCCAGTCCAGCGGCCCGGGGTCACGCGCTGGTCCACCCGGTGCGAGCCGTTCGAACGCTGTGGTCGGCGTCGGCATCCCGGATGGCACCAGATTGGACTGGCCAGGATAGCCGGGCGGTGCGCTGGGATCGTCTTGCGCGCCGGCGAGAAAGGGCAACCCGAGTAGCGTTACCAGGGCGAAGAGGAGCCCAGCGCGGCGTACCATTTTTGCAGGGTAGCCTCTAGTCGGGCTCGCCGCGGTCGGCGTTGGCTTTTCCGCGGCCCCAGTACGCCTTGGCAGATACCTGTTCGGGCATGAGTCCGCGCGCCAACGCCGCGCGTTGCACCGCTGCGACAAGCTGGACTTCCCCGGCGATATAGACATGGCCCAGCCCAGGCGGCAACTGAGCCGAGGTGATGGCCTGCACCAACAGCGCGCTCTCGCTCGCTGGAGTGGCCTCGCGATGCAGCCATCGCACCTCGTGCACGCCTGCCGCGCGCGTTGGCAGCTCGTCCAGGTTGGAACCGACCTCGAGATACGCCACCCCCGGCACCGACCCGGGCAACGCCTCCAGCATGTTGAGGCTGGCCGGCGCAGCGCTCTCGTCACCCAGGAACAGGTGCCAATCCGCGTGCGCGTCGGCGAACACCTTGCCGCGTGGTCCGACTCCCTGGGCTCGGTCACCGACCCTGGCGCCAACAGCCCATTCAGCGCCGGGACCGTGAACGCCGTGCGTGGCGATATTCAACTCCAGGCTGCAGGTGCGCCGATCGAGATTCCGGATCGAGTAGCGGCGGCTCAGGGGCCGATCGGGTGTACCGCCGAGTACGAGCATTACGTCCTGCCCGGGCTTGTAGGTAAAGTCGGCCAGCGCCGGGCCGGTCAAGTCGATGCGGTGCATACGACCGCCAAGAGGGGACACGGCCGCTACTTCGAGCTCCAGTGGCTGCACGCCCGGGATAGCTAACAGTCTGGCCGGCAGTGGGAAGCCCGTTCGGCTGGGCATCTCGTCGCGGTGCATGTCAGTCGAGTTTATGGCCAAGCCCGCGGCACTCGCCGACGCTCACCATTGCAGTGAATTGGTCGGGCGGAGAGGATTTGAACCTCCGACCTCTCGGTCCCGAACCGAGTGCTCTACCTGTCTGAGCCACCGCCCGCGTATGCGATTGTACGTCCGGGACCGCGAACTCGGGCTTCGAATAACGCGCGCCGAGGCGGCCTGCGCCAATACCCGAAGTGCTCGTAGTGTAGCGAAGGCCTTCAGGGCTCGGCCACCCCAGGCGACGACGGCTCGGCCGTCCTTCGCTTGGCTTCGGCCCAGGCGGACTCCAGGTCGGACAGCGATCGGCCGACGAGACCTGGCCAGTTGCGTTCGACAGCGATTGTTTCCAGAGCCGCAAAGCGGGATGCAAATTTCCGATTGGCCGCGCGCAACGCTTCTTCGGGGTCGATGCCGTCTTGCCAGCCCAGCGTGGCCAGGATGTACAGCAAGTCGCCCAACTCCTCGGTCCGTTCGGCCGGGCTGTGAGCCTCCAGTAGCTCGCCCAGCTCCTCGTGCACCTTGTCCAGCGTCCCATCGCGGGTAGGCCAATCGAAGCCGGCCTTGTGCGCCTTGCGTGCTAGCTCGGCGGCACGCTTGAGTTGCGGCAGGCTCTTCGGCACGCCGTCCAGGGCCGAGCGCGGCTGAGGTTGACGGATGCGTTCGGTCTGCTTGATCTGATCCCAATTGCGAACCACCTCGGCG
>JBPCIO010000083.1:0-7491 GCA_051006215.1 Chloroflexota bacterium | reverse complement strand
AGATGCTCAGGACTGGGCGGGGTGGGGCGACCAGGCGTGGGCGCAGGACTGGGTAAAACGATTCTTCGGTTTGGACACCGATGCCAGGCCCAACCAGTTCGCGGCACTGTTCGAGCAACTTCCCGCTGATCGGCGTGAGGCGGCGTATCGTGCGCTGGCGCGTGCGCTGCACCCGGACGTTGGCGGCGACACAGAGCTCATGATGTCGCTCAACCTTGCATTCGACAGATTTCGCTGAGACGCTCGTCCACATCTCCGCCCCCGACCTTGTAGCGGTCAGCACCGGGCAGCGGAGGGCGGGCGTCACCCGAAGGGGCGAAGCGAAGCGGAGCAGCCGCGCAGCGGCTTGATGCCCACCCGCAGCGACCGATAATCCCTCGGAGGTCGGGGGCGTCGTCTCTCAGCCAGGCAGCCAGCGCAGCAGCCAGGGCCGGCGTCTCGAGTCGGCCGGCCTCGGCGTCGTTTCGACGGTGGACGCGGCAGCGGCGCGTTGTGGAGCGATCTCGGGCATAGGCGCTTGCAGGGCGCGCAGCTGGCCAGCGAGCTGATCGCGCTCGAGCCTGACCTGGGCGAGCTCGCCAGCCTGGCGTTCAATGGTCCGAACGAGCTCCTGGACGATGGACTGGACCTGGCCATGTCCAGTGTGCAGGGCTGGGCTGTCCGTGGACGGTCCAGGGGTAATGCTGGCTCGCTCGAGTGCGTCGATGTCGATCAACCAGGTGCCGTCAGGGCCGCGGCCGGCCTCGAGGCGGCCCGAGGCGAGCCAGCGCCTGATGGTTTTGGTTGAGACGCCCGCCGTGCTCGCGGCCTGAGCCACGGACAACGGAACAGCCGTAGTCGCGTCCATGCGTCCAGGGTAGGACCGTCCCGGGACAGTCCAGCGTTACGGTCGCGGCAAGGATCGCTGGGGGTGGAACGGTGGCGCGCGGTCGATGCTGGTCAGCACCAGGTCGCACTTGTTCATCTTGGGCATCCAGCTCAGGGTCGCCACGACCGGACGGTCGGGCCAGCGCTGGCCGGTGCGGTCGATCAAGCTGCGGTTGTGGGCCAGCACGGCCGTGAGAATCTCGGTCAGGCTTGGATCCAAAGTGAAGGAATTGTGACGCTTCAATGGGTCAGGTCACAAAAAGACGCCGCCCCCGAAGGAGCGGCACCCGGACTACTAGACAATAATCAGGCGGCGCGGCGTTGCATCGCGCGCTTCAAACGGTTGATGACCCGCAGTTCGGCGAGCGCCTGGCTGCGGTATTTGCGGAGGAGCTGCTCGAGGTCCTCGGCATCCCAACTGAGCAGGTAGCCGCCCTGGCCTCCGAAACAGATCGGCCAGCCCTGACGGCGGAGCTCAGAGATCGCGGCGCGGACCTGGCGTACGGTCGCGTCGACCTGGTCGGCGAGGACATGTCGATCGTGCACGCGGCCGTCCTGCAGGATCTCGAGCACTGCCAACGCCAGGGAATCGGTGGGCAGTGGCGGCTCCCACGGGTGGCCGTCGGGGAGAGTGAGCTGTTGCACAGCATCTACTCAGACGTCCGCGCGCGCTGTTTCTGCACGGCCTCGAGCGCACTGTTGAACCGGCTACCGGGTGGCGGCGGGCCCTTGTAGCCGTTGTCATCAGAGACGGGCTCGTGCAAGCGGAAGAGGTACTCGTCGCCGACGACGTACGTGCGCTCCTTCCGCCACTCGCAGTACACCAGCTGCCACAGATCCCAGCGACCGTTCATGGTGAGAATGTCGGCGATCGCTCGCATGAAGGTCTCTTCGCGTGCGTCGCGGTCGTCGTGGATCAAGCCGGTGTAGTTGTTGAGCAGCTCCGCATCGGCGCCCATGGTGCGGAGCTGCCCGAAAGTCTCGGACTGCCGTTGTGCACGATGGGCAGCGTCCTGGTCTTCCTCACGGCGGAAGATCGCTCCCTCAATTTCGACCTCGAGCGGGCGTGATTTACGGTCTGCGCCGATGCCCCAGTCAGTACGAAGGATCACCCTGGCTGGCACCGTCTCGTCTTTGTTGTCCGCGGCACCGTTAGCTCGCGTGTTCATTGATTTACGCTCCCGTTGGATTGGGGGCGTCGCGTCGGTCCTGCAAGATAGGCGCGCGCCCCTGATCTACCCCGCCTCGCTTTACGGCTGTGGCGGGTACGGCCGAATCCCCTCAGGTCGCGGCACCTCCCTTCACGCGAGCCACGATGCGCGCGGCCAGAGCGTGTTTGCACAGGCCGTCTGGCGCCTTCGTGAATGCATCGGCACAGCTGCAGCCGCGGGCGGACACGCGGTAGAAGCGGCTGTTGTCATGCTGCGACTGGACGAGCCACGAACCGTCCCGCTGCTGCTCGATGCTGCGGGTCAGGACGATGACGGCCGCGCGCGCGGTGCGATCGCGGAGCCACGCGGCCTGCTGGCGCTGCGGGCTGAGTGGCCGCGGGCGGCCGATCATCGAGCAGATTTTAATCTGCATCGGCTCCAATTTCGGGCTTCTCAACCCAGGCAACCCATTTCTCGGCGAGCGCCAGGACGTGCTCGCTGCGAACGTCCTCACGGTTCTAGAACTCTGCGACGAAAAGAGGATCGGGTAGCAGGTTAGGATGCAGCGCCGCGGCGAACGTGAAGCAAGCGTCCAGCAATCCAGCGAACGCCTCATCAGGGTTAAAAGGCCTATCCTCGTTCATGAGACAGCCTTTCCACAGCCGGCGCAGAAGCGCGCACCTTCACCACAGTGGTAGCCACACGCTGGGCAGAACCGCGCGGGTACACCACTCTCGGCCTTCTTCGGTTTCACCTGGCTTCGGTTGGCCAGTACAGCGCCGCCACCATGATTGCCGTTGCTGCCCAGGTTCCACTTCGATGAGATGCTAGCCACGCCAGCCGCTTCGCTGGCCATCGGGTCACTGACGGTCACATAATCGGTAAGCGAGTCGTGGCTAATATGGCCCAGCCGGCTCCTGAGCATGATCTCGGCACCAGGTCGTTCAGCGAGGAATTCCGACGCGGCCGTGTGGCGCATCCGGTGAGGTCCTGCGTTCGCCACTCGAGCCACCTTGCCCAGCTCGACGAAGATCTCCCGCACGCGGCGCGCCGACAAACCAAAACGCTCGCGGGTGGTGAAGATGGCGTTGACGCCTGGCTGGGCCTCGCGAACTCTTAGCCACTGGCGAAGCGCCATGAGCGCCGGCCCACCGTCGCGTCGAGCAGGTACCCGGAATTTCACTACGCGAGGGTGCCCGTTCTTTGTTCGGTTGAATGTGATCACGCCCTCGTCGACGTCGAGATCGGCGAGCGTTGCCGCGCACAACTCACCTACTCGGCAACCAGTGTCGAGCAGCATGAGCAACAGCGCGCGATCGCGGATCGGATTAGGATCGGCTGAGGCTGCCTGTACCAGGCGTGTCACCTCGTCTTCGGTGAACGGCTTCCTGTGGATTTTCTGAACCCGAGGCGGCTTGAGTCTGGCGAGCGGATCGAAAGAGTAGACGTCTTGCTCCATCAGCCAGCGCGCCCACGTCTTCAGGATGAGCACGCCTTGCCTCTCTGTGACCACGCCGCCGCGGCGGCCAGTGGAACGGGAGCGGAGCCAGGATTGCCAGAGACGAACGAACTGCGGAGTCAGCACGTCGAGTGAAAGTTCGAGGCTCTGCTCGCCGAGGAACGTCAGGTACGAGTCCTGGTAGATTTTGTACAGCTTCAGGGTCTGCGGTGAGCGATTGAGACGCTGCAACGCGTGACGGTGGAACTCGGCCGCGGTGACCAGGTCGACGGGCATTCCACCGGTAGCTGGTGCGAGATCCATGACGGGTGTGGTCATGCTGATTTCTCCTCGAATAGCGGGAGTCGAAGTTTCAGCGGGTGGCCCAGCTTTTTCTTCCCGACATTCCAGTCGACTGCCCGTTCTGTCCGAACGATGCGGCTGGCTGCACTCATGGCCAGGACGGAGCCACCACAGACGGCACAGCGCTGGGGCAACCTGGGAAGGTCGACCAGAGTGCCGACGGTAATGTCATGGTCTCGCCCGCAAGCCAAGCAGCGGAGCTCGACGACAAAGAGGGTGGTCGTGTTAGGCATCGTTACTCCTCCTCCGACTCCGGCTGCTCAACCCAGGCCAGGATGCGATCGGCGAGCGGGAAGATATGGTCCGTCCGAACCTCCTCGTGGGTCTGAGCGAATTGGCCGATAACGTTGGCGGCGATCTTGATTGACGTCATGCGGCGTATCTCGCGATCGCGTGAAGGCGACGTCAGCGAGCTGGTGTTGACCGACCCGCCGTCGAGGACCTGGAGCTCGCGGATGAAACCACTGGCGTCGAGGCCCAGGCGCACGTTGGTGCCGCGGCGCGGCGGAGTGATTGGCTCCGCCGTCCACTTTGAGAAATTGCGCCAGTCGGATTCGCCGTCAAGCCGGAGACCGCGTTCGTTGGCACTTTCAACCGCGCCTTCAACGTGTGCAGTGATGCGGCCCTGACTGCCGCCGTTGCTGGTGGTCATGCCGTCGTCACACGAAAACGAAAAGGCCCTGCCAGGACCCGCCCTGTCTTGTTTATGAGCGCTGCGGCAGCGTATGCATCGACGTGCTGCTCGTGGTACTCAGCGACCACCTGCACGGGCTTGCCGTCGGCGTAGGTCAGCGCGAACGACAGGATCTCCTTGTATGGGCTCGTGGGCGATGAACGAACCTCCGTGTCACGTTGCGAATGGAGCCAATCGGTAAACGAGCCTGCATCTACGGACCAGGTGCCGTCTCGCCGTGCTCGGAATGGCAATCGACCTGCTCTGGCTAGACGGCGAAAATAAGCGACTGAGACACTTGCAGCACTGGCGGCTTCCGGCAGGCTCAAGATGCCACGGTGAAACATGGGCTCGCCGAGGACCTGGCTGGACTGGCCGTTGTCGCTGGTGGTCATGATCGGCACCTCCAGGGGGAGCGCCGGCCCCTCAGGGGAGCCGGCTTGCGGGTGAAGGGAAGGCGCAGTTGGTGTGGCCGCGGCGGGCGCTGCGCACGACAGACAGGGCAGAGACGCGATCCATGGCGGTTATGCATGCGCCGCTCGAGGCCTCGGTCGCCAGGGGCAGTGAGCACCAGGTCGACGCGGATGCCGGCCGCCACCACAGCGCGGACCAGGGGTGATCCCTGGCCGGCCAGGTGTTCCTGCAAGCGGCGCTGCACGTCACCATCCAGGGCCACGCCGACGTAATGTCTAGCGTGAGCGAGCGGGCGGTCGAAGTGCAGCAGGTACACCTGGCTGGCCTCAGAACGGGAGGTCATAGGGAAACTCCATAGCGACTGGCGCAGCTGGTGGTGGGGCTGCCTGCTCGGCGGCGTCACGTTCCGCGTTCTCCTCAGCAATGAAGTCACCCGCCAGCGGGCTGATGCGGTAGCGGTACACGTCGGCGCTGTAGGTCAGGCTGGGGAACGCGTCATCACAGCCATCAGGGAACAGGGCCGCGAATTGCGGCAGCCGCTCACGAATCTGAGCGGCGGTCCACTCGACTCTCGTCGAGGCCTCGGGGTCATCGGCGACGTCGGTATTGACCAGGAAGCGGAGGATGGCCATCAGGCCACCACCCCGACATTGCTGCTGCTGCGTCCGACGAGCGTGTAGGGGATCGGCTCATCGAGGCTGATGTTGTCGAGGACCGGGCCCAGCTCGACGCGGCGGGCTGCGTGCTGGTCGCACAGCGCCTCGACGCGTCGGCCGATCGCCGTGGGCGTGACCACCATGCGGGTTGCAGGTTGGGGGCAGAGGCCGAAGCCACATTCGGGGCTAAACTTCGTGTGCATCCGTTTCTCCAAGGGTTTCGGGTGAATGGGCGGCCGGGGTGTTGCAAGCACCTCGGCCGTCGTGCGTCAGATCGCTAGAACGCGTACTCCTCTCGGGCGGGGATGGTGCGCCGTCGGCTGGCCAGGTCGACGATGTTGGCTGGCTGAGCGAGGCGGCGCCGCGGCTGCTGGAGCTGAGCCTTCACCAGCTCACAGTGGAGCCTGACCCCGAGTTGGTGCTTACAGGCTTGGATCGGATGGCGCTGGGCGTCCTGGCAGTCGCAGGTCGAGCAAGTGACCAGGTAGAAGCGGCCGGGCTGACACGAACTCGGGATGCCGTAGGCCTTCGCGCCGTCAGCGGTCTTGCACTTGAGCCACTGGCTGGCGCCCGCGGCGATCTCAATGGCTTTGATCGATCGGGAGTCTTCGCTGGTGATCGTGATAGTCATGGCTGCACTCCTTTGCTTGTGATACCAGTATATAACTGGTTCAAGTGCAGTGCAACTAAAATAGTTTCATTGTGACATGGCTTACGGTACACTCAACGTATGCTTGACACCATGCCAAGACGGAGTCGGACCGACGAGCCGACAACCGCGATAACCCTCCGCGTGCCGACCGAACTGCTCGATCGTCTCCGCGACGTCGCCGAGCAGCAGGACCGATCGCTCAACGCTCAAGTCGTTCGAGCGCTGCGGGAGTGGGTCGCGAAGCAAGACCAGGCACGTGCCCAGTGACGACTGACGGCTGCTGAAAACCTCTCGGCAAGCTTCCGATAATTGAGCATTATCGGAATCGTCTAATATAGGGGAATCGAGGACTATATGCCTGACCGGTTGGAGCTAGATCTTGAGTCGATCCCGCCGACGTACAAGGGGAACTACCTCATCCACAGCCTGGCTGTGCCGGCCGAGGAGTTCGACTCGGTGGTGGAAGAACGGGCCCAGGCTGAGCACGGGCATGCACTGCACGACTTGTCACCCGTGGACATCGACCACGTACGGCACGCATCCGAGACCGATACGCGACAGTGGGCGCGAAAACGGCGATACCACGTTGCCAACTGCCCCGGATGCATTGGTCGCAAGCGCGGCGTGGGCAAAGTGCCTGAGGACTGAGGTTGGTGGAGCAGCACCTCGTTCCGGTCCCTCCCGATCGATCGCTGGCGCAGCTCGCCGACACCGTGCGCCGCGCCCAGGACTACGCCCAGCAAGCCAAGTCCCCGCGGACACGCAAGGCATATGCGGCCGACTGGCGCCACTTCACCAGTTGGGCCGAGGCACATGGGCTGACCGCTCTCCCCGCGACGCCTGAGACGGTGGCCCTGTACCTGGCCGACCTGGCCGAGGCCGGCGCCAAGGCAGCCACGATGGCGCGGCGATTGGTGGTCATCTCCCAGGCCCACAAGACACAGAACCTGCCGTCGCCAACGACAAGCAGCGAAGTCCGCAACGTCCACGCAGGAATCCGCCGTCACCACGGCACCGCCCAGGAGGGTAAGGCGCCGGCAACGGTCGAGGACATCCGCAGCATGCTCGAGCTGCTGCCCCACTCGCGGCTGGGCCAGCGCGATCGCGCGCTGCTGCTACTCGGCTTCGCTGGAGCCTTTCGCCGCTCCGAGCTCGTAAGTCTCGACGTTGGCGAACTGGACTTCCCACGCGCCGGGTTGATCGTCGCGCTTCGCCGCGCAAAGACCGAACAGGAAGGTGCCGGCCGACGGGTCGGCATCCCGTAAGGCGCGAACAAA
>JBPCIO010000082.1:0-2741 GCA_051006215.1 Chloroflexota bacterium | reverse complement strand
CGCGGGTCGCTGGTGCTGGTCAACATCGCGTCCGCCAACACCGATGAAGGGCGTTTTCCGTCGCCCGGCAATCTGGATCTCGCGCGTATGGAGAACAAGCATCTCAGCTTCGGCCACGGGGCGCACTACTGTTTGGGTGCGCCGTTGGCCAGGATGGAGGGCCGCATCGCCATTGGCGGCCTCCTGAAACGGTTCCCAAACATAAGTCTGGCGGCGCCTGTAGAAACCCTGCGCTGGCGGCGGGGTATGAGCCTACGAGGTCTGCAGAAGCTGCCGGTCAGGTTCTAACACCGCCGCCGACGGCGGCTGGAAGCCCGGCACGATGGCTCGCTTCGAACAACTCCTGATATGGAAGATAGTGTCAAGGGGGGCTGGGAGTGCAGGGCAGATCGAGGCCGGGGTCAGGACGTAGCGACGGTGATCACCCTGATATTCGCGGGTCAGCAAAGCCGTTGCCGCATGACAGTGAGCCGTCACCGAGGTGTCCTTCGCACTAGAGGCGTGGGTCGGAACCACATAGGAGTTCACGAGGGTTCTCGGCAACTCTGCCGGCCCCGACCGCGACCTGCGCTGCACTCCCCCGAGGTTCATGCTGCGGCGGGGACCTCCTCGAGTTGTTGGCCGACGGCCCAGATGAACCCAGCCAATTCGCGCGCAATCGCGGTCAGCGACTTGTGTGGACCAATGCGCGCGCCAAGATGGCGGTAGCGCGCATGCAGTCGCAGTTGGGCGCGCCAGGCGAGGTCGACCACGGGTCTGGGCAGATCCGCCTGCCGCTGCTTGAGTGTGCCAGCGACGCGCGGAACGTGGCGAGCGTGGTGAGCAGCCTCGCCGAGCACATGCCGCAACAAGCTATTGCCGGTCCTGGTAATCGCGCCGCGGTACTGCTTGCTGCCGCTGGACGACTCCGACGGCACCACCCCGGCATACGCCATGAACTGGGGTGCCGTTCTGAAGCGGCGCAGGTCGCCAGTTTCCGCCACAATCGTGACCGCGCTCAGGAAGCCGATGCCGCGGAAGCCCTGCAGGGCCCGGATCAGGGCCACCTGACTGGATGTCTCGGCACATTGGCGCAAGGCGGCGTCGAGCCGTTTGATCCGCTCGCCCGCCGCGGTCACCTCGGCCAGGTAATCGGCGAACACGATCTGGTCCGCGACGTGGTCGAACTGGAGCTGCCGCAGCCACTGGACGTGGCGGACCGACCAGTTGCGCACACCGACCGGTGCCGAGCAGCCCTGACGCAGCAGAAACTTGCTCAAGCGATGCTTGGCGCGCAGCTCGTCGGCTTTGGCGTCGGCGCGCGAGCGGACCAAACTCCGCAGGGCCTCGTGCGCCTGGTCGGGGACCCAGACCGCGGTCAGATCCCCACTCCGCAACAACCGGGCAAGCTTGAGCGCATCGCGCCGGTCCGTCTTGACCTTGTCGCCCGGCGCCTTAGGAATCAACGACGGCGCCACCACCATGCATTCGATACCCAGCGCGGTGAGTTGGCGATGCAACGCGTAGCCCGTCGGCCCAGCTTCATAGGCCACGCGCAGCTGAACATCTGCGCCGCCAAGGCGGCTCATCAGCTTGCGAATCGCCGACGGATCGTTGGCGATGTTGCCGTGGCTACTCGGGGGGCCACCCTCTTCGGCAATGGCCACCGCAATACTGGCCTTATGCACGTCAAGACCGATGTATCGGCTTCGAAGATGTTGCATCATGCCCTTTGGGCCGACCTCCACGCATGTAGCTCTACGCGGGTTGAGCTTCGTCCGCTCGCGCAACCTACGGTACTGCGTGAGTCGGCCCTTCCATGTTGACTAGTTGAGATCAAAGCTGCCTACGTCAGGAACGGGTTTGCCTGCCAGCGCGGGCGCGAAAACGCGCTCGCCCATGCCGAGTTGACAGCGCCGGGGCGTAAGAAGGTGCTCGCAGGAGCAATCGTACCCCGCACTCGGCCACGCCTGCGCGCCTCCAGCAACTCGGAAGTCAGGGGCGCTCGCCGCACCCTTGAAGCACCCGAGCATGTGGGTGGGCGCACGCATCGGTTTCAATGGATCCCGATCTGCCGGAAATCCGCAGCAACGACTACCGAGTGGTGGGCACGCAGGACCGAGCCGATAGGCTGCGTAGGATGGCACACTGCTGTCGATCGAGTGACTACATGACCGGGAGGGTCCGGTCCACTCCGGCGCCGCGATGGGGCAGGCGTGACTGATCCGTGCTGCGAGCGGAGTCGGCGGGTCGCGGTGAATTTGGTCCACACGCACTGGTGGGAGATACAGGTTGACTTCGGCTAGCCCAGGACACGACGCCCTTTTCGCCGATTCCTCGTAAGGATAGGAGGCTATTTGACATGCAACGTGTGCCTCTGGCATACGACGATCTACTCGGAAGGCTCAGTAGCCAGCACCGAAATCCGACAAAGACAAGGACCAACTGGCCAGCGTCGGCCCGGGTTCCGTCCTGCGCGACCTCATCGCGAGCGATCGTGTCCCCGTCACCCTGCTCACGGTTACCAAACGCCAGGACGAGGGCTCGCCCATCGTCGAAGCCGCCCACGCCATCAACGGTGGGCACCTTCCAGTGGCGCGCTCAAACGCGGCCGGCGACCTGTACATCCTGCGCGCGAAGTCAGCCAGCGAGGATGACGGCGCGAACGCCCAGCGGCTGGTGGTCGAAAGTGCGGTTCGCCTCGGCGCCCAGGTTCTGAGTCCGCAACACAACTCGGCCACCGGGGTCACGGCGCTCAATCG
>JBPCIO010000081.1:0-15591 GCA_051006215.1 Chloroflexota bacterium | reverse complement strand
CACTTGAGCATTCAGGAAAGCAAATCTGTCAGCCTGAACCCCGCCGATCGCGTGATCATCAACAAGCTTCCCACACGCGTGCGCGGCTTGGACGAGGTACTGGGAGGGGGCTTACCTGAATTCTCCTTCAACTTGATTGCCGGCGCCCCAGGCACCGGTAAGACCACTCTGTCGCAGCAGCTTATGTTCGCGCTCGGCACCCCGGACTGGCCAGCACTGCATTTCACGGTCGTAGGCGAGCCGTCGCTGAAGCTCCTGCGCTACCAGCAACAGTTCAGCTTCTTCGACCCAGCCAGAGTCGGTAGCAGCGTTCACTACGTCAATCTGAGTCATGCGACCCTGGAACAGGGTCTGGATGCCGTGCTGGATGCGATCGTTGCCGAAGTGACGCGCGTCGGCCCCGCCGTCGTCGTCGTCGACTCCTTCCGAACCGTGGTGCGTGCAGCCGCCGCGGCCTCGGACGGTGGATTAGAGCTGCAAGGCTTCCTGGAGCGCCTGGCGATCCAGCTCACCACGTGGCAGGTGACCAGTTTTCTGATCGGCGAGTACGAAGAGGGCGATACCCCGCGCAACCCGGTATTTACCGTTGCGGACGGCATTCTGTGGCTGTACCAGAGCATCGACCGCAACTCCGGGGTGCGCAAGCTACAGGTAGCCAAGATGCGCGGCCAGGCGCCCTTGCCGGGCCTGCATACCATGCGCATCACGGGCGACGGACTGGATATTTTCCCCCGCATCCTGCGCCGCAACAGCGACCCCGCAGTGAAGCGGCCCCACAGACGGCTGTCGACGGGTGTGGCGGACCTCGATGCCATGCTCGGTGGTGGAATTCCGTCCGGGGACTCGATCCTGGTCACCGGACCTGCTGGCTCGGGCAAAAGCGCGCTTGCGACGCAGTTCATCGCCGCGGGGCTGGCGAAAGGCGAGCCGGCGGTCATTGCCGTTTTCGAAGAACATCCACAGGAATTCATTGCGCACGCGAAAAGCAGGGGACCGAACCTGGACGCCATGATCCGCAAGGGTCTGCTCGAGGTGATCTACATGCGGCCACTCGATCTTTCGGTAGACGAAGCGCTGCTCGAGATCCAGGCGGCGGTGGTGCGTGCCAAAGCCCAGCGTCTGGTGATCGACTCACTGTCGGGCTTCGAGCTTGCACTTGCGCCCACCTTCCGCGAGGACTTTCGGGAGTCCCTGTACCGCATGGTGGGTGCGTTGACCGGCGCCGGAGTCACGGTCTTCATGACCACCGAGGTCGCCCAGACATTCACCGACCTGCGCTTCAGCTCGGACCTGATCTCGTTTTTAACCGACGACCTCATCGTGCAGCGCTACGTCGAGCTCGAAGGCCAGCTGCACAAGGTGTTGACGGTGATCAAGATGCGCGGCAGCGACCACAGCAAGGCGCTGCGGCTCTATGAGATCACCAGCTCTGGCCTGGTAATGGGCCGGGAGCTCTCGGACTATCGGGGCATCATCACCGGCGTCGCCCAGCGCTACCAGCGCACCGAGTCGGGCACGGAAGAGTGATGACGACCTGGACGAGCTCCTGGCCTCAGGGAACCAAGCGTTCGATGCGCCAACCTGCGTCGCTGCGCGTGTACCGCAGGCGATCCTGAAGCCAGTTCTGGCGGCCCTGCCAGAATTCGATGCTGGCCACGCTCAGACGGAAGGCGCCCCAGTGCGCCGGTAGCCCGGCGTCGGTTGAGGCAAGCGCCGCTGTATACACACGCTCGAGCTCCGCGCGGTCGGCGATGACCTGACTCTGACGACATGCCCGCAGCATGGCCTGGATATTTGATGGACTTCGCGCGAAATACGTCTTCGCTTCGTCGCGGGCGAGCGCCGCGACCGTGCCGGTTACCCTGACCTGCCGAAGAGCGTATGGCCAGAAGAACGCTAGCGCCGCGCTGGGCGTCACCTTGAGAGCCTGAGCCTTGGGACTTTCCAGATTGGTCTGGAACACGAAGCCACGCTCGTCGACCTCTTCGAGCAGCATCATCCTGAGCGAGGGCAGGCCGTCTGAACCGACCGTGGCGAGCGCCATCGCATCAGGCAGGTTTGCTCCAGCCGCCCTGGCCTCTTCAAGCCATCTACGAAACTGACGATGCGGATCCGCGTCCAGGTCGCTCTTGCGCAGAGCCCGCTCCGGCTGTGCAGAAGGCATGTACGTGCAGGGTACCCCGTCGCCCACGTGCACAATGCGGGGCGAGGCTGGGGTACGGTCTAATGAGTCGTATCGGAGTCTTGTTGCAGCCACGTCTTGTCGCCTGGGCCGAATGCACGGGTACGTGCGCGTGACCGCCGAGCTGCACCACCCGTTCCCGGCGTCCAGATATCTGCCGTACCTGACCAGCCCGGAGATTGCTGCCCTGCCCAAAGAGCAGGCGGTTGTGGTCCTCTCGGTAGCCTCAATTGAGCAACACGGGCCGCACCTGCCCGTAGTCACCGACGCTCTGGTCGGGCAGACCATCCTTGGACTGGCGCTCGAGCGTCTGGATGCTACGGCTCAGGTCTGGGTCGTGCCGCCGCTGTGCTACGGCAAGAGCAACGAGCACCGGCCATTTGCAGGGACGCTCACGTTTTCGGCCCAGACGCTCGCGGCGGTCGTGCGCGACATCGCCGAGAGCCTCGCCCGAGCCGGGTTTCGACGTTTGGTGCTGTTGAACAGTCACGGCGGCAATCCACCAGTGCTCGACTACATCGCCCGCGATCTGCACGAGGACACGGGCATGCAGTTGTTCAGCATCATGATCTCGCGCATGGGCGTTCAGGACCCGCCAACCGACCCAGACGAAGCCGCCTGGGGGATGCATGCTGGTGACAGTGAGACCTCCTGGGTACTGGCCCTGGCGCCAGAACTGGTGCACATGGATCGCACCGCGGACCTGGGTGACTATCCGCGCATGCCAGAGGGCATTCGTCACCTCGCGGTGCGGGGGCCGGTCGGCTTCTCGTGGCTGACTGCCGATCTGTCGGTGCTGGGCGTGCTCGGAAACCCAAAGGCGGCGACCGTCGAAAAAGGCCGCGCCTATGTTGACGCGACCGTCGACAAACTGGCGGGTGTGCTTGCGGAGATCGCGAAATTTGAAATGCCGGGCCGGGCTGGCGATGCGGCTGCTCGATGACCGCGGTCGACCTGCTTGTTGTTGGCGGCACCATCGTGACTGCCGGGCAGGCTGGGTTGGTGGTACCTGACGCCACGATCGCCATTCGCGGCGATACGATTGAGGCGATAGGACCAAGCTCGGAGCTCGCAGATTGCTTCGAGGCCCAACGCACGCTGAGCGCAGACGGCCAGTATGTGTTCCCGGGCCTGGTCGACACCCATACCCACCTCTACCAGACCTTGCTGAAAGGCCTGGGCGACGACTTGCCGCTCATGGAGTGGCTGGACGCGTGCACGCTCCCGAGCATTCCACACCTGACCCGGCGCATGTGCTACATGGCGGCAGCGATTGGCTGCATCGAGTCGCTGCGCTCGGGCTGCACCACGATCTTCGACTACATGATCGACCATCCCGATACACAGGTCTATGACGCCATCCTGGAGGCGTTTGACGACGTCGGCATTCAGGGCATTCTCGGCCGAGGGCTGCGCGACCGCCTGCCCGAGAACGCGCCGATGGCCTTGCCAAGCCTGTCCTCCCAATTGGCGGATTGCGCCCGCCTCCTCGACGCGTATGGTCCGCGCCGGGTCTGGTTAACGCCCGGCGCAACCTGGGCCATGGAGTCGGACAGCCTTCGTGCAGTACGCCGGATGGCGTCTGAGCGCGGTACGCGAATCAGCCTGCACACCGAAGAAGTGCTCTTCGACAGCCAGGAGAGCATGCGCCGGTTTGGGCAGCGCACGCTACCCTTTCTGGAGGCGATCGACTTTCTCGGGCCGGACGTTCTGCATGCTCATTGCGTTCAGTTGAGCGAGCAGGACTGCAACATTCTGGCTAGCCACCACAGCGCAGTCTCGTACAACCCGGTCAGCAACATGTACCTTGGCAGCGGGGTTCCGCCGATTCCGCGGCTTCTGGATCTTGGCGTCACCGTCGGCCTGGGGGCAGACGGCGCGGCAAGCAACAATAGCCAGGACATGCTCGAAGCCCTCAAGGTCGGGGCCTTGCTGCCGAAAGTGGCAGCCCGCGACCCGGCCGTTTTCACGGCGGGTGATTCCCTGCGCCTGGCAACATCGGGTGGTGCTGCAGCGCTGGGTCGGGACGATTTCGGCACACTCGAGGTTGGCAAACGCGCTGACCTGTTTATCTTCGATCCACGTCATGCCAGGTCGATCCCGGTCCACGATCCCATTTCCACCCTGGTCTACTCGGGCGGACAAGTAAACGTACGCACCACCGTTGTCGGCGGCAAGGTGGTGCTCGACGACCGACGCATCGTGGGCGTAGACGAGGATGCCATCCTGCAGGAGGCACAGGCGTTGGCCGAGGAGCTGGCTACCCTGGCCGGCACGCGGACCCGGCTCGAAGGGCGCTGGGGGCGGCCGCGCGCGAAGAGCGGAGCGCTCGTCTCGCGATGACTGGGCAGCGTGAATGGACCAATCCGCCAGGCGTGTACGCACCCCAATCGCATTACTCGCAGGTGGGGCGCGTCGGGAACATGCTGTACATCTCGGGCCAACTAGGGCTGGACGGCGATGGGCAGCTGGTCGGGGCGGGCGATGCACGGGCCCAAACCCGTCAAGTGTGGCGCAACCTGGTTGCGGTTCTGGCGCACTACGGCGCGACGCCTCGGCATCTGGCAAAAACGACGACGTATGTCACCCACTGGGCCTATCGTCCACTGGTGGCCGAGGCCCGAGACGAGATATTCTCCGAGCCGCCTTATCCACCGAACACACTCGTAGTCGTCCAGGGCCTGGCTGAGCCGCCATTTCTGGTCGAGATCGAGGCCATTGCCGTCCTTGACTGAGTTGGTGGACGAGCTCGTCCAGGTGGTGGGGCACAAGCACGTGCTCGTCGATCCCGCCGCGCAGCAGCGTTTTCTGCGCGATTTCTCGTGGTATTCGCCCGTGCTAACCGAGGCCTTCGCGGATACGCGCATCGACGCTGTCGTTCAGCCGGCTTCGATCGAGGAGCTGGAGAAGGTCGTCGAGGTGGGTGTTCGCGCGAGGGTACCGATCACCGTGCGCGGCGCCGGCACCGGGAATTACGGGCAATCCGTTCCGCTCTACGGTGGCATCCTGCTCGACATGCGGCGCTTGAACCGCATCGTCTCAATCGAAGATGACGCGATGGAAGTCGAGGCGGGTTGCGTCTGGGAAGACGTCGAAAAGGCCGCACGCGAGCGGGGGCGCGAGTTGCGGATCATGCCGACGACGTATCACATCGCGACCGTGGCGGGCTTCCTGGCGGGCGGTTCGGGGGGCGTCGGCTCGGTGACCCACGGGCGCACCTGGGATGGGAACTTCCTGGCGGTTAGTCTGCTCAGCGCTGAGGACCCGCCACGAACGACACGCCTGGGGACCGAAGACCTGCGCTTCGTCATGCATACGTACGGTACGGTGGGCATCGTCACGCAGGTGCGGCTGCCATTGGTCGCAGCGCGCACCTGGCAGGGCTGGTACGCGACGTTTCCAACCTTTGACGCGGCATACGAGTTCGGCTGGGACGTCGCCGAGGACGCCGCCATGCAAAAGCGGCTCGTGTCTGTGCATGAAGCACCCATCCCGAGCATGTTCGAGCCGGTCAAGCGGCTCTTTACTCGCGAGCAGTCGGCGGCGCTCCTGGTGCTCGACGAAGGCAGCGTCGAGCCTGTACGCGAGCGCGCCGCACGGTCCGGAGGTGTACTGACCGCGTGGCCTGCGAAGCCCGCAATCACCGAGTTTCCGTTCGCTCACACGGTGTTGTGGACCAAGAAGCACGATCCTAGCTCCACCTGGCTCCAGACGCGTTTCTCGTACGACCGACAGCACGCGCTCGAACAGGTCCACCAGTTGCAGGCCCGCTTTGGCAAACGCGTGGTGCACCACATCGAGTTCGTGCGTACGCCTGAGGGCCTCAATCCGTCCGGCCTGCCCGCCCTGTTCATGTCGGACCCCGGCGAGATCGACGATGTGATTGCCTCCTGTGCGGAGATCGGCGTTCATGTCGCCAACCCGCACAGCTACGTCGTCAAAGAAGGCGGGATGGTCAAAGACATCGCCAGCATCGTCGCCTTCAAGCTCGGCACGGACCCGTATGGCCTGCTCAACCCAGGCAAGCTCGACGGCACCTTCTACGTAGGCGCGTCTACCAGTTCGGAGCCGCGTCCGTAGGCGTGGGTGGCAGCGGAACCTCCGGCGGGTGGATGACGTAGACCGTGCCGGACGAGCCGCGCAGCCAGACCCGCTCGAACTGAGCCCGGTCGTATACGCGCCGCACGCTCGCATTTGACCAGGCCGCCGGATCGTCGACGATGGGGTTGCCGGATGCGTCGAACCCGATGATGACCACCAGGTGGCCAGTGGTGCCGCCGGCGAACAGGAACCCGTCCAGCTCGCCAGGGCGTGAGGCGATTGACGCCACCAGCGGAATGCCCGCCCGCACGAACCTCTCGGCTTCGGCCAGCGAGCGAAGCTGAGTGACGAACGCCTCCAGTCCGAAGCGTGCGGTGTAGGCAGCGTTGAAAGGCCAGTTGCCGGTGCCTCGATATGCGGTGTCGTACGTGGACCGTGCGGCGAAGTCAACGCTAGGGTCAGAATAGCCAGGGTCAACCCAGGTCAGGTCATCGGGGGTTGGCCCGCGACCCCAGAAGGCGATCACCATCTGGGTGGAGGTTGGGCTGCACCAGGCCTCGCCGCCCCCGCCAAACTGCGGGTACTGGCGAGCGTGCACCTCCTGGGACAGCCCTGGCACGGGCAGCTCGACTGGATCGGTGCTCAGTGGAGCGGACGGGGGCGCGGCCGTCGAGAAGGCGAAGTCCGAGACTGCTGCACCCAAAAGACGAACGCTCGGGGACGGGTCGTCGCCGGCTGGACGCTCCAGGCGGACGCGCAGCGCGTAGCTGACAAACGGTTCACCACTGGCCTTCAGCGTGTCGGTGTCGACTCGTCCAAGCGGATCCGCCTGGCCAGTGATCGACGTCCTGGGCAGTGCATGATCGTCGGCCGCCCACACTCCGAGGGCGTACCAGTCGCTTGTATCGCCGGTTGACGTCGTCACCTGCGCCTCGACACGCAACCGGCTGGCGCCAGGTGTATCCGCATTCCAGGAGGCGACCAGCCGCGTGAAGCCGAAGCCGACCTCGATTGTCGGCGACACCCACGCGCCACCGCTCTGGCCCGGTGCCAGGACGAGCCCGCCGCCCTCGACCACCACGCCGCTCAGCGCGCCCGAGGCGAACGCATGCGTGGACGCGAAGCGCGTGAACTGAATCGCCGGCGCTGAAGGCGCGGCAGTAGCCATCACTTGTGGCCAGACGAGGACAACCATCGCGAGTAGTTTGAGTATCGCCACCTAGCTCTGGGTGTGGCCCGCAGGCCACCACGACAAAGTTACTCTTGCTCACCTTTCGGAGAAGAGAACTCCTCCTTTGGCTTTGTCCGTGCGGGGGTTTTCGTGAATGATGATGGTCACGGCTTCGGCTGGGGCGTCGCAGTGGCGAACAATGGCCTCGGTGATGTCCTTGACGAGGGCGCGTTTTTGGTCGAGCGTGCGACCCTGGGCCAACTCGATGATTACTTCAGGCATACGCGCAGCGTACGCTAAGTGGAGCCTTTCGTTCACCTGGAGCGACTCACCGTGACGCTTATCACCTCCGCTACATCGCTATTGTCCTAGGCCTTTCGCGTACACGATGGAGGCATACGCACTCGACTGGCTCAACCTGCTCGTGCGCTGGACGCACGTCGTCGTGGGGATCGCCTGGATCGGAACGTCCTTCTACTACATCGCGCTCGACTACCACCTGGTGCCACCGAATTCCGGCGAAGCCCTGGAGGCAGGTGTGGCAGGCGAAGTGTGGGAGATCCATGGCGGCGGTTTTTATCGAGTCGAAAAATACCGCGTGGCCCCGCCCACGCTGCCTAGCCCGCTGCACTGGTTCAAGTGGGAGGCGTATTCCACCTGGCTGAGCGGCTTCACCTTGCTGGTGGTGCTGTACTACGCCAACGCCACGACGTACCTGGTGGATCGCAGCGTCGCGGACATCGAGCCGCTACTGGCCGTGGCGATCAGCGTCGCCCTGCTGGTAATTGGATGGCTCGTGTACGACGCACTGTCGCGGCTTCTCGAAGGACGCGACCGGTTGCTGGCCATGGCTCTGGCCGCGGTCATCGTCTTGACAACCTTCGGCGTCAGCCACCTGTTCAGCCCGCGCGCGGTCTATATCC
The DNA here is from genome assembly GCA_051006215.1 of Chloroflexota bacterium. Lineage (GTDB taxonomy): Bacteria > Chloroflexota > UBA6077 > UBA6077 > CF-72 > CF-72. The sequence goes on along the minus strand of JBPCIO010000081.1, from coordinate 7,274 downwards.
AGGTGGGCGCGATGATCGGCACCTGGATGGTCACTAACGTGATGCTAGTGATCATCCCCGGCCAGCGCGAGCTGGTCGCCGCCAAGCTGGCCGGTCGCGAGCCAGACCCAACCCCCGGCTTGCGCGCCAAACAACGCTCGATTCACAACAACTATCTGACGCTCCCCGTCGTGTTCGCCATGATCAGCAATCACTTTCCGATGACGTACGGCCACCCGTATGGCTGGGTTGTGTTGGTGGTACTGATGGCCATCGGCGCCTGGGTGCGGCACTTCTTCAACCTGCGGCATCAAGGTCGTGTCGTATGGGCGATTCCTGTTACGGCTGTCCTGGGAGTGATCGTGCTGGCCGTTGCTATCGCGCCGCGTAGCCCGTCGACGGCTCGAGTCAGCGTCAATTTCACCCAGGCCCAGGCGGTCATTACGCGGCGCTGTACACCGTGCCACTCGGCGCAACCGACCCAGCCTGGATTTCCACAGGCGCCGAACGGCGTGCTGTTCGACACACCCGACCAGATCGTGGCGCGCGCCCAGCAGGTGTATCAGCAGGCGGTGATCACGAAGAACATGCCTTTCGGCAATTTGACGAACATCACTCAGGACGAGCGCGACGTGCTGGCCGCCTGGGTGCAACAGGGAGCACCGGCACAATAGACGTGGATATTCGCGCGGGACGGGTTGTGCTGGCTGACAACCTGGAGGTGCTGGCTGGCGTCGCGGACGGCAGCATCGATCTGATCTACGTGGATCCCCCCTTCAATACCGGTCGCCGGCGGACGCTGGAGCGCTTGCGTACGGTTCGGGACGACGCCGGCGGCGATCGCGTCGGCTTCCAGGGGCATCGGTATCGCACCTTGCGCCTGGGGACTTCGAGCTACCTGGACGTGTTCGACGACTATCTCACGTTCCTGGAGCCCCGGCTGGCCGAGTTCCGACGGGTGCTGAAAGCTACGGGCACGCTGTACGTACATCTCGACTATCGTGAGGTGCACTACTGCAAGGTCTTGCTGGACGGGATCTTCGGACGCGACTGTTTTCTCAACGAGGTCGTGTGGGCATACGACTACGGCGGTCGGACCCGCCGCCGCTGGCCGCCCAAGCACGACACCATTCTGGTGTACGTGAAGCATCCACGGCGCTACTACTTCGACGCCGACGCGGCCGAGCGCATCCCATACATGGCGCCTGGCCTGGTCGGGCCAGAAAAGGCCGCCCGGGGGAAACGATTGACGGATGCCTGGTGGCACACGATCGTCCCACCCGGGGGCAAGGAGCGCACCGGTTACCCGACCCAGAAGCCGCTCGGGATTTTGCAGCGAATTGTGCGGACGTCCGCCCCGCCCGGTGGACTGGTGGCCGACTTTTTCGCAGGCAGCGGCACCACCGGCATGGCCGCCTACCAGTCTGGCCGCCCGTTCCTGATGGTCGACCACAGCCCCGAAGCCGCAGCGATCATGGCCCGGCGATTTGCGGCAATGAGTGGAATCGACTATTCAGGCTTCGCTCCGTAGGTCGACGAGATAGCCAGCGCGGCCGATCCGCTACTAGCAGGTGATTGCTTGCGGTTGCCGCTGCTACCCGTCGGCTAGCAAGCCAGCCACCAGCGCCGCGCGGCGTGGAAAGCTCTCGGTGAGCACGTGCTCGTGCGCGGCGTGCGCTCCTTCGCCCTCGGGCCCAAGGCCGTCGAGGGTGGGAACGCCCATTGCGGCGGTAAAGTTGCCGTCCGACCCGCCCCCGGTGCTGCCCTCCTGCAGGTCAACCACGCCCATGGCTGTCGCGATCTGCCGCGCCTGCGCGAACAGCGCGGCCATGGCTGGCGAGCGTTCCATGGGCGGGCGGTTCAGGCCGCCGTCGATGTCCAGGGCGGCACCCGGCAGTTGCGGTTTAAGACCCCGGATAGCCGCGTCGATGCGCGCTGCTTCGGCAAGCGTTTGCACCCGAACGTCGACGTGCGCCTCCGCTTCAGCCGCAACCACGTTGGGTCGGGTGCCAGAGTGGGCAACACCCACATTGACGGTGGTACCAGAGGCGTAGTCGTTGAGTGCGTGCAGAGCGATGATCTGGTGGGCAAGCTCCTGCGTTGCGCTGATGCCTTTCTGCGGCTCGACCCCGGCATGCGCAGCACGTCCGACGATGCGGACAAGATAGTCACCCGTGCCCTTGCGAGCTGTCTTGAGCGTACCCCCGGGTAACGGGGATTCGAGCACGTACGCAACAGCCGCGCCGCTCGCGGTGTGTTCGATCAGCGACCGCGACGTCGGACTGCCGACCTCCTCGTCAGAGGTAAACAGGACCTGGAGCCGCCGCCGCGGGCGCACACCGTGAGCTCGGAGCGCCTGGAGTGCGAAATAGAGCGCGACGATGCCGCCCTTCATGTCGAAGCAGCCCGGTCCGCGGGCCACGCCGTCCGCATCGACACTGAACGGGATCCGCTCGAGCGTGCCTGTCGCCCAGACCGTATCGTAATGGCACAAGGCGACAGCGTGAGCGGCGGCGTCGTCCGCTCCAGCGACAGTCAGCCGCAGATGGCGCCCGCGCTGTGCGTCTGCAGGTTCGATTCGCTCCAGCGAGCCGAGGCTGCCGAACAGGGCGGCGAGCTCGTCCGCGAAGCGGTCAAGACTGGCGCGATGGTCACTGGGCGATTCAATTCGCACCAGGCGGCCGAGCAGATCGACCATCTCCTGCCGACGTGGCTCGAGCTCGGCGCGGACGGCCGACGCAAGTTTGGCGCCCGTCATGCCGTTACCGGGGCTCGCTGGTCGCCGAGCGCGAGCTCGCGGACGGTGTGGGCTTTGATTCGCGCGAAGTCGGCCTCGAACCCTGACCCGGGCCGATCCCAGGGCACCTCGATCGCGCCCGAGACTGCCCGGATGGGTGGGTCGACGATGTCCTGTCGATACGCCTTGTCTGAACCGGACACGTCGCCCGGCAACGTGAAGCCAGGCAGGCTGCAGATGGCCACGTTGGCGGCCCGACCGATGCCAAACTCGTGCATGCCACCGCACCACACCGGAATTGCACGCGCAAGACACACGTCGTGGACTCGCCGCGCCTCGCTCAGACCGCCCAGTCGGCTCACCTTGATATTGATGATGCGACAACTGCCGAGGTCGAGTGCCTTGCGGGCGTCGTCTATGGAATGGATGCTCTCGTCCAGACAGATCGGCGTCTCGAGCTGGGCTTGCAGGCGAGCGTGATCGACGATGTCGTCATCTGCAAGTGGCTGTTCGATCATCATCAGATCCAGTCCGTCGAGCGCTCGCAAGGCCGCGACGTGCTCCGGGTTGTCGAGCGAGTATGCCGAGTTCGCGTCCGCCATGAGGCGAACATCGGGCCAACGCTCGCGTACGGCCCGAAGATATGCCAGGTCCTTGCCAGGCCCAAGCTTCATTTTGATGCGCTTGTAGCCCTGGCCGAGGTAGCGCTCCACCTGCTCCAGGATGCCTTCGATGGTTGGTTCGATGCCGAGACTCACCCCCGAGTGGATCTCGCGACGCGTGCCGCCTATCGCGCCGGCCAGCGATTCGCCCTTGGCACGCGTGAACACGTCCCAGCACGCCATTTCGAGTCCGGCCTTGGCAAAGCGGTTGCCGCGCACTTTGGCCCAGGTCGCGGCCGCCTGATCCGGATGATTCCAGGGGATGTGCAGCAGTTCCGGGACAAGAAAATCACGCAGCATGTGCCAGGAGGTCTCGGTCGTTTCGGAGCAGTAGTACGGATCCGACGCACTCGCGCATTCACCCCAGCCCTCGGCGCCGTCCTGATCGCACACTCGGATCAGAATGTGGTCCAGATGATGCTTGGTGTGGCTGGACGTGGTGAACGGCCGCACGAGCGGGAGGCGCACCAGATACATCTCGATAGATCGCAGCGTATGGTTCATGCGGCGCGCTCCAACAGGTAACGGGGTCGGCTGGGGTCGGCGCGATTGAATCCGACGGCGGTGAAGCCCGCACCGAAGGCCGCTTGCAAAGCCCTGCGTACCGCCCGCTGCCACTCCTGGGCCAGAATCGGAGGTGCGGAGCTTTTGATGTCGGCAATGCTGGATGGGATCTCCACGTGCAGGTGTTCGGCGCTGGGCGGGATCTCGCGCACCTGCCGCGGTCTGAAGAACTCTCGATCGCGAAAACGCGTGGTCTCGATCAGGTCGACACCATCCGCCCAAGCGTCAACTCTGCCTACGGGCTCGGATCGAGTCGACCATTCCGTGAGCAGTCGGTCTGTGGCCAGGCCCGCGTTCAACGCGTCGCTGCGAGAGCCGTACAGGTCGACCTCATATGAACGGCAGGTCGCGCCCAGGACGCCCAGATTGAAGGCCGCGTTGCTGGCCTGGAGTGGGTCGAAGGCCCACACTACCGCTTCCAGACCCATGCCCCGGGCGCGCTGACGCTGCTCGAACTTGAGCAACCGACCGACTCCGGCGCTCTGATGTGCTGGATGAACCCCAGTCAACTGCGAGTACAGGATCAGGCTGTCGTTCAGGCGACCGAGGAAGCTGAACGCGAATCCGACGAGCTGGCCGTGAGCATCGAAGGCGCCCAGGACAAGCCCACCGACCTTCTGCGCGCCAGCCATGATCGCCACTGGCAGCACGTAGCCGTCTTCGGTGATGCCCCAGGCCCGCCGCTGGAGCTCCTGGCACGCGCGGAGCTCGGCCGCGCCACGCACGTCGCGAATGGTGACCGTCGTCGAGGGAATGTGCGAGACGCCGTGTCCCATTCAGCGAGCATAGCGCCTCAGCACGCCTGAAGATCAGTACACTTGCGTGTGGTCTTCGGCGCCGGCGTGTCGAAGTGGCTCGCGCTCGCGGCTCTGGTGGCGTTGCTGTGGGTGGCTCGAGGTGTGCTGCCGCCGTTCATCATCGCCGGCATTCTGGCGTACATCCTCAGTCCGCTGGTCGACGAGCTCACACACCGGACTGGCGGCCGGCGGCCGTTGATCGCGTTAGCCGTGTTTGGCGTAGTTCTGGTCGCGGTCGTCGCACTCATGTGGGTGGCCGGAGCGAGACTCAACGCTGAGCTACGCAGCATTGCTCGCGAAGGGCCCAGCATGATCGGGTCGGTCGTGGACGATCTGAGCGGCGGTCAGAGCATTGAGTTCCTCGGCCAGAACATGACGTCCGTCGAGTTGGCAGGCCGGTTCGATCTTGCGGTCCGCGAGTATCTCGGTACGCCCAGCCAGGCAATCCAGGCGGTGCGAGTTGGATTCGAGCTCACACTGGCGGTGGTGATGGTGTTTCTCGGCCTGGTCTACATGCTGATCGATGGCCACAACTTCTTCGTGTACGTGCTTCGCTTCGTACCCCTGGAGCACCGGGCTCGCGTCGAGCACCTTTCCGCTGAGATTCATGGGGTGCTGGGGCGCTATTTGCGCGGGCAACTGCTGCTGATATTGCTGATGTCGCTCGTCACGTTTGCCATCCTCGAGTGGGGATTCAAACTGCACTTCGCGTTGTGGATCGGCATCCTGACCGGCGTGCTGGAAGTGATTCCCCTCATTGGACCAATTGTCGCAGCGGCTATCGCATGCACCGTCGGGTTCTCGCAGGGTGGACCGAGCGAAGCGGCTGCGTTAGCCGTGCTGTACGTGGTCTTGCGCCAGGTCGAGGATCAGCTGGTCATGCCACTGATCGTCGGCCGCGCCGTGCACGTGCATCCGCTGGTCACGATCTTCGCCGTCCTTACGGGCGAAAGGGTCGGCGGGGTGCTGGGCATGATCCTGGCCGTCCCCATCGCCGCGGCCATCAAGGTCGTCCTGGATCACGCCTACCCCACCATGATCCCAGCCGAAAGTGCGCCTCCAGCAGGCACGGCCCTTCCCAAAGCAGCCGCGGTCACGTCGAGTTGAGTCGGCGGTGGTCGGGGACCAGATGCTTGCTATTGCCAATGGTCGGCCGGCCCACTGACTTGGCTAACGGCCCGGTGCGACCATTCCAACACCTGCCCTCGCTCGGGCGCGAGCGAGCGCAGCGAAGCGGACGAGGTTCTTCGCTGCGAGTTGGCCTGACTTGCTCACCTGGCGGCTAGCGGGGCGCGGTCTCCTTTTCCGCGGTTTCGACACGGTCGATGGCTGCGTCGACTATGGATCGGATGGCCAGCAATTGCTCGCGCCGGGCTGCGTACAGATGTTTGACGGTCTGCTCGGGCAGGAATGCCTGCAATACACGTCTTGGGCTCGGGAAACGGACGACCACGTCGCCGCCCTCCCTACGCTCGGCACGATACGTGCTCGCTGGGTGTCACGGATTCGCCGGTCATGAGTGGTGCGTCCTCCTGAGGCTCAGGTTGCCTGTGAGAATAATAGGCTCTCCCGCGCGGCGCGCCGGCGGTTTGCGTGTGCCCGCTGCCTACGTGAAGACGTAGACCGGGGTGCCCACCTCGGCCCAAGCCCAGGCGAACTTGGCTTCGTTGTATGCCACTCCCAGACAGCCATGCGAACCGGCGTAGCCCCAGTTGCTGCTCCAGTAGTTGTAGTGAATGCTCGCGCCATCTGAGGTGAAGTACTGCGTGAACAACACATTTTTCAGGTAATACCCACCCGGGGCGTCCCGTGGTATGGGCGGATATACCCGCTCGCTGGTCATCGTTTCGTTAGGCACACGCCACAAAATTTTGTGGGCTCCAGGCGGAGTTCGGTTGCTGATCGTGCCCTTCAACGTCAGCGTCGACCAGATCGGTGCACCGTCCTCGAAGGCAGTCAACAGCGCAGGTTCCTTCAGATCGGCCTCGAAGTGGCGACCCGTCGCGTCCGCTCGGTCGGGCGAGGCTGACGAATACGGCAGCCTTGGCAGCCGCACCAGCGAGTTGTGCATATAGCCGAGCGCAAGCGGCTCACCGGTGACGCTGTCCAGCCAGTTAACGCGGAACCACTCCGCACCATCGTCGCCCGCGACGCTATCGAGAACTCGCACTGGCGAGTTGTGGCCGAGGGCGCGCAGGGGGGTATTTTCGACGCCCGGCCAGGTGCGCAGGTTTCCTCCGCCCATGACGCGAGCGGGCATGTTGATGCCCCCGTACAGCACGTCTGGACCTTCGACTCTTTCGGCCTCGAGGTCCGCCGTGCTCGGCGCTGGCACGGGACCGATCGTGTTCGATGCCACGCGCCCGACCAGATCGAACCGCGGCACCCAGACCTGGATCTGCCCATTCGGGAAGCCGCCCACGACCCGCATACGGATCCAGCGCGGTAGCCCGACCACCGCCTGGCCGTCGGCGCCGACGAGCCACATGTCGATGTGATTTGTAACCCACTCCACATCGCCGGACTGCGGGTCGG
>JBPCIO010000080.1:0-7244 GCA_051006215.1 Chloroflexota bacterium | reverse complement strand
GCAGCCTGAGTTCGTCGGCGATCGGCACGGCCTGGACGAGTCGATGGTGCACCTTATCGACTTCAGCCGGGCGGAGCAGATCGGGTTCGTGTACGTGTACGACTTTGGCGATCACTTGATGCACAGGATCGAATTCGAGCGCCAGCTGGTGCTCGAGCCTGCACCGCGCGCTGCCACGTGCGTCGACGGCGCTCGCGCCCGTCCTCCCGAAGACGTGGGCGGTGTTGGCGGGTACGAGAACTTTCTGGAGATCATCGCCGATCCGACTCACTCCGAGCACCAGGGCACGAAGAGGTGGGCTGGTGGTCATTTCGATCCCGAATGGTTCGATCTGGCATTGTGCGACAAGGACGTGCGCAACGCCCTTCGCGCAAATCGGCACATTCGCATGCACCAGCCATCGCAGCGGCGTGGGAAAAGGACCTCCCATACATGAAACGAGGAGGGCGAGCACCGATAACCTGTTGTCGCGGCCGCGACGCGACGCGCCGCCCTCGCCGCCATTCCCGCTCGAACCCGCAGATCACTCGCGCTGGTTCCCGTGGCCGGCGCGGGCGCGGATGAGCCGGGGCGGCCGGCTAATTTAGGGTACTCGAGCGATTGCCGTAACCTCCGCGGCTCCGAGCGACTCCGCTTGCCGCAGGGCGTCGAGAATGTCGCTGGCCTTGAAGACGCTTTCTGCCTGGAATCGAACCTCGTAGCGCTGCTGGGTGCCGCCACCAGTCCGAGACGAAGCTCGTCCAACCGGCAATGCCTCCGCTGGCGTGGCGGTCGTGTGCTGGGCGGCGCTGGGGGTGAATCTCCTGGCTGCGCGGGCGCTCGTCCGGGGCGTTGCTGCTGCCGCGGAAAGACGCGATCCGGTGCCGGCCGCGGGCTTCGCTCGCCTGGGTTTCGAGCGAGTCGAGAGACCAGTGTGCCCTCGAAGCGCCACACCGTGTCGCTGCACCACACGGTAGAGCGATGGGTCTCCGATCCCGAACCGCTGTCGAATCTCCGCGGTCGGCGTGCTGTTGTCGGCGTAGAGCCGAACAATCTCGCGCTCTTCGTCCCGGCTGATCCTGCGCCGTCGGGAACCACCTCGCCGCGTGGCGCTGGCCGGCAACTTCTGGCCGGATTCTGCTGAACGGTCTTCCCTGATCTCAACAGTGCTCAAGTCAAATCTCCTTCGCGATCGGACACGCGTGTCCAAGCTAGGCTAGCCAGCAGCATAGATGATGGGAGTCGAGCACTACCCAAGCGGATCGACTTCCCCCACAAGGTTTCGCATCAGGGTGTTGGGGGATGCGCTTGGAATTGCCGCGCTTCACAGATCAGCGAAGTCGGGGGCGTCTGGCGCGCAACAGGAAGTGCCGGTAAACCCCAATTGGCTCCCGGGTGAAGCCCTCTCCGTCGACCGACAGTTCCTCGGCTGCGAGCCAGTCGAGGAACTCGTCCGGCCCGGGTAGCAGTGATAGCCGGCGACGTCACCTTCGGTCATCTGAGCGCGCACTGACGGCATGCCCTTGCGCGACAGTGCGTCGGAACGCCTCGTCGACGGCGGACTCGTCGGCTCCTTCCACGCTCATGTACAGATACCCGCCTGGGCGGATGGCGCGGTGCAAGTTCGACAGTACGAGGGGCCAATCTTCCCGCGGGACGTTCTGCACGGCGTCGATGGTCAACACAGCGTCGAACTCATGCCGGTACGAGATGTCCTGCAACGACATCCGCTCGAGCGAGGCGGCGAGGCCACGCGCTCGCGCCGGATCGAGCATGCCCAGATTGATCGACGCCTACGACGCGGTGGCCCGCGGCGACCACGATTGGGAAGTATTGGACGGATGTGGGGTCTGGGTGTCGATGGATTACGCGATGTGCTCGATGGGGCGACCGTCCTGGAAGCGCTTGCGGCACGCGGACTGGATGCGTACCGTGCACGCCCCCTCGCCAGCTCCGAAGGGGCCGGCTGTGAGTGATGTGCTGGTGGCGATCTATGCGTGGGCTCCCCCGAGCAGCAAGCGAATGAGCGCACGATTGCCAGCCAGTGGCTGCGCTGCGCGCCCGTGTCGACTTCAGCAGCACGGTCGATAAGTCATTCGAAATCGCGGCGGCGCTGTGCGCCGTGAATGACGCTCAAGACAACAACGAGGTCGTGTTCCTCGTCGACGGCATACACGACGACGAAAGGCGTGCGCGCCACCGGTAGTTCGCGGAGTCCACGTCGAGCGGTCCACGTAGCGGCTCGCCCAAGATAGGGATATGCGCCGAGTCGATCGACAGCCGCAACAACACGACGGGCAAGCCGAAGGGCCGCCGCGGGCTGTTCACGTGCTATGTATAGGCGCTGTGCACGAAGTTCACTTCGAGCGCGGAGCGACCACTGGACTCTCACGAACCGCCGACATCGCGTGCCTCCTCTGTAAGCTGCTGTTCGACGGCCTCGATCTCTTGTTCCGCAGCCGCCTCGTCGGGGGTACCCCACGCAAGCAACCACTTTCGGACAACATCGTGTCGCAATAGAACAGCACCTGGAGCGAACGCCTGATCGTACGCGGCTTCGCATTCCTCGACATAGGCTGGGCTGACGTCTTGACTCAACTCGGCGCGAGCTTTGACGTAGCCCAGGACTTCACGTGCTTCGACCTCATCGAGGTCGTCTATGAGGGCGTGCAGGTCATCCTTTGTCGTCACTGGGCTCAAGTATGGCATCTCGCGCGGGCCGCCTGTTCGCAAGATGACAGACGAATGCATGAGCAGGCCATCGCGCGCTCCGAGAATCGACGCCTCTCGCCCCCGACGCGGGCCGTCTCTAAGCCCCGCAAAAGCTGGCGGCGACTGGGTCCCGCAAAAGACGGCGAAATCGCGAGCACCGAGTTGGAGCTCTACTGCATCGTACGGATCAATTGGGAGACGCCTTAGGGGGCGCTATGCTAGGAAGCGTCAACCGAGATGTGCCCCCTAAGCGGCGACTATGAGCAGCGAGACAGCGCGTTCCTCTCGAGCGTGCGGAGCGCGATCGCCAATCGAGACCAGCCTCTGGCGCTGCGGTTGTTGCGTCAACTGGCGGAGCAGGATTCGTCTGCCGAAACGGTCGACCACGCCGTTGGAGACGCGCTGGTGGCCACCGCCCGCGGCGCCAAGCAGGACGCGGATGACCGCGTGGCACTGGCCAGACTCGAGCGGGTTCAGCAAGCGCGCGACCAGGTGCTCGCGCTGCTCGAACAGACGCCGTTCGGCAGAGCTGACCTGGCGGCAATTCGATGCGTGGTGGAAGCTCTCGAGGCCTCGGCGAGCCAGGCCGCGGAGCACGCCGGGCGGGAAGACGTCTTGGCGGGCGCAAGCAAGGCACCACTGCGTCGCGTGGGGTCCATCTGGCTGGAGCTGAAGCACATCCCCGATGTCGCCTCGAACAAGAAGTGGGGCCCGTATCTCTACGCGAGATGGAGATCGAACGGGCGCAAACATTCGCAGTACATCGGAAAAGCGACTTAGGGGACGGGCGAACACGTGGGGGCAGCGGGCTGCCCCCTAAGTGCGATTTCACACGAAGCTCCGCCAGATCGTCAGCTAGCCCGACCGAGGACCAACTCGAGCGCAGGCGATCTCGGGCGCCCCGCGCAACCCAGCTCGGCCTCGTGCGACTACCCAGTTCGGGGTGCACGTGCAGCATCTCATCGAGTAGCGTGCGATGCTGGTCGTTAAGTGGCTGTGTGAGCCAGCGCTCGATGCAGCGATCCGTAAGTCGTTGCACTGTCCAAACGACCTGCTCGACGGTCGTCATGCGGGGCGCAATGACTTGATCGGTCCCCCCGCGCTCTCCAGAGCGAGCGAGCAACAGGTGGGGGTACCCGTAGTATCGGCCGCAAAAACACCGGATATGGGCGCGGGATCCGCCAGCCTGACGCCCCGTCCGTGCTTGGCACGGACCTCGTCAATCCTCTTGTGGTTGAACGGAGTCGCTCGCTCATGCCTCGGATTTACGCGGAGGGGCAAGGAAAGGGCGTGCCCTATTGACAGGCAAGCGTGTGCCTGCATAACGTTCTGGCAGGTGGGTGACCTCTTCAAGGCCCTGGCCGATCCGACACGACGAGCGATCCTTGACGAACTGACTGAAAAGGATTCGCAGACCTTGTTCGAGATCTGTTCGCGGCTGGCGATGAAGCATCAACTCGCCTCGACCCGGCAGGCGATCTCACAGCACCTTGCCGTCCTTGAGGAGTCCGGGCTGATCGAAACCCGCCGGGAAGGGCGGTACAAGTTCCATCACCTGAACACCGGGCCGCTCCGGGCAATCGCCGGCCGCTGGGTTTGCAAAGGAGACGTAGAACGTCATGAAGATCAACCTTACGAGCGTGCTGGTCAATGACCAGGACAAGGCGCTGCGGTTCTATACGGAGGTGCTCGGGTTCAAGAAGAAGGCAGACATCCCACTTGGCGAGCACCGCTGGCTCACGGTGACTTCACCTGACGACCCGGACGGCATCGAGCTGGTGCTCGAACCTGACAGCCACCCGGCCGCGCGGCCGTTCAAGGAGGCGCCGGTAGCCGACAGGATCCCGTTCACGTCGTTCGCTGCCCCAGACCTTCCAGGCGAGTTCGAGCGGCTGCTTCAGCTGGGCGTGCGCTTCGTCCAGGAGCCGGTCGAGATGGGTCCGGTCGCCACAGCCGTCTTCGACGACACCTGCGGGAATCTCATCCAGATGGCGGCGCGGCGGTAGACCGAGGACTGAGGTGGCCCCAACCGCGGTGACGCGCTTCATGGACACCGCCGGCCGCCGCGACTACGACGCTGCAGCAGCGTCTTCACAGAGCAACGCGGTGTCTCAGAGGAGGAGCGCACTCATGCGGTCGCAACGAGATAAGCCCGCTGGCAGGCGGCTGCGCCCAGGTGCATACCGTCGGGGAACCTGGCCCACAGCTCGCCCGCGACTCGAAGCGCGAACGCCGTCTTGCCGACGCCCCCGACCCCAACCACGCTCACCAGCCGAGCATCGCTGGAGTCGTCAAGCAGCCTGTGCAGTGTGGTCGACTGGCGCGATCGTCCGATCAGCTCGGTCAATGATGTGGGCAGCTTGGCCAACGAGTGCCCGTTGCTCGGTGCGGCAGGTGAAGAGCGGCGCCGAGCAGCGAGACGGACCAGCAGGCTGTGTTCCTCGCTCGGCAGATTGAGCGCGGCGGACAGCGCCAGGACCCTGTGTGGATACGGATGCCGCCGCCGTCCGCGTTCGAGCGCGGCAATCGCATCGGTCGTGAGCCCTGAGCGTTCCGCAAGCTGAGCCTGGGTCAGTCTCGCCCCGTGGCGTAGGCCGCGGAGGTACTCGCCGAATCCAGGCTGCGGCCGGCCCTCCGCCCGTCCATAGGCGCTCAGTCTAGTGCGATGCCAGGCAGCCCGGCATGCGCGCGTGGTCGGGTTGGGTCGCAAGTGTCCGGGTAAGTGTCAGGCTAGTGTCACTGTGCGCTGGATCGGCTGGGAGGCATTGTGGGGGTACTCGTGGCGTCATGAGTCAACCACAGGAGATGCACGACCTTGGACCTTGACCGTCTTCAAGCACAAGCCCAGCACAAGCAGGACGCGCATCTGCTGGAAGCTGCCCACGAGCGTTTGCTGCGGTGGCTCGACCCAGCTGCTGTCCGCCCAGCCCCGGCCCACAATAAGCGCGCCCTGAGCGTACTTGCGCTCTTGGTGGGCATCGTGGCTGTTTTCGGCAGCACGGGTCTGCCCGTTTCGCTCTGGTAGCAGGTAATTGGTATTGGCCACATCAGGCCGCGAGACGCACGTGCAGACGACCCATCCAACCGCTATTCATGTGCCACCCGACTCCGGCCAGGCGTTCTGGCTGGTGGGCGACACGTATACGATCAAACTCTCGGGCGAGCAGACAGGCGGCGCGTTTTCTTTGAGCGAAGCCACCGTCCCGCCGGGCGGCGGGCCTCCGCCGCATATCCACAATGCCGAGGCCGAGACTTTTGTCGTGCTCGAAGGCGAGTTGTTGCTGGAGGCCGATGGTCAGACACAGCAAGCGCGCACGGGGGCCGTGCTGTACGTCCCCATGGGTACCCGGCACGCGTTCACCAACGTCGGCCAGGGCGTTGCTCGGATGCTCTTTCTGTACACGCCCGCGGGTATGGAACGCATGTTTGCTGAGATTGGCACGCCCACCCAGCCGAACGCCGCGGCTCCGCCGGCGGGGCCGGAGGACGTGGCGAAGTTGATCTCAGTCGCCGCCAAGTACCAGTTCGAGATCTTGCCGCCAGCTTCGGAGTAGCACCAGCGCGTCCACCAGGAGCGCATCGTTCATCACTTTACGGGCCCGAGAAGGGGGACTTATGGACCTGTTCGTATTCGGCCTCGCATTGCCATGGCTTGTCACTGCTGTCGGTTGCTGGATCGGGTACCAGCTCATTCGTCAAAACGGCCGCATCTTGTTGCGCCTGGAGGGAGCTGGAACACCGCCTCGGCCACCTGGCCCCGGTGCCGGGGGCGCCGGTAGCGCCGGCCGAGGCTCCGCTTGGCGCTGCCGGCCTGGCGCTTGGCGCAACCGCGCCCGCCTTCGAGTTACCAGACCTGGATGGCGCCCGCGTGTCGCTGGCGCAGTTTCACGGGCAGCGAATCCTGCTGATGTTTTTCAATCCGGCCTGCGGCTTCTGCACACAGATGGCGCCTGGCCTGGCGGCGTTGCCGACCGACGGCGCTGGGGGGCGTCCGGTACCGCTGGTGGTCAGCACGGGCGATGCCCAGCACAATCGCGACCTGGTCAGGCAGCATGGCATCCGCGGCACCGTGCTGCTCCAGCAGGGCATGGAAATCGCCTCCGCCTATCAGGCGAGTGGCACGCCGATGGGCTACCTGCTGGACGAGCACGGCACCGTGGCCAGTGAGCTGACAGTGGGCGCGAAGGCGCTGCTGGCCTTGGCCAGCACGCCCGCCAACAGCCTGCCCGTACTCAACACCCACGGCGGCCAGGGCCGCCACGCCGCCACTGGCACCAACGGACACGCGCCCCACGAGACCGACCGCCACGGGGCAAGCGGTGCCAACGGCCGCGCCGCGGGTTTCGGGGCCCGTTCACTGGCCAGCAGTCACATCACGCGTGACGGCCTGACCGCTGGTACGCCGGCACCCGCCTTTCGCTTACCGCGTGTGGACGGAGGGCAGCTGGCCTTAGAGGACTACCGCGGCCACAAGGTGCTGCTGGTCTTCTCCGACCCGAACTGCGGGCCCTGCTATGAGCTGGCGCCGCGCCTGGAGCAGGTGCATCGCCAGC
>JBPCIO010000079.1:0-9421 GCA_051006215.1 Chloroflexota bacterium | reverse complement strand
GTGCGTAGGCACAAACGCACACTCCAGAGCGCGGCAGCGGGCGGTTGTGGGAGTTGTTTTCCGAATTCACCTGGACGCGAGGTCCAGGGCGAGTAGCCCTGGGAGGGGGCCGCAGCCCACGACTATAGAATTAAACTCGTACGAATTCCTACGTTATCCGCGTTGTTCGAACCAGATATCGGCCAGGAGATCGTGGTAGACGGTGAGTAGCGACCCGTCATCCAGGAGCAGCTCGTAATAGATACGCGAGATGGGGTGCTCGCGCCACCACTCGTCATCGATGCGCCAGTGGTCCTGGACAGCGGCGATCGTGCGCGGCGTCAGGCGGCCCTGCCGCCAGACCGAGACGATGTGACCCTGGTCATCGGCCTGGACCTGAAGGGGGCTGGGCGCGTTCAGCGGCCGCAGGTCACTCCGGCGAACCACGGCGGGTTTGGCTGAAATTAGAGGTCGCATGCGATCTGGACCAGGGCCCAGCGGCGTTCGGGAATACGTGACCATGGTTCGACCTCAATGGCGTGGTACAGCGGCAGACGGCCATAGCGGGCGTGCAACTGGCGCGCTGCTTCGGCGATCTCCGCCAATTGGCGAGCACGGGCGATGAACAGGCCAGGCTGACGGGCCGCCTCACCCCCCAAGCCGAGGAGCTCAAGCGCCAGCTCATCGATAGGCGCCGGCGGCAGACCGTTGGGCAAATCGAGCTTGCTCTTGAGCGCCCGACGTGCCGCATCCCGCGTCGATAACGCTTCCTTAAAAGTATACAGCCGCTCCCATGACGTAGCGTCTGACAACAGTGCGCGCAAGCGCACCTGACGCACCGCCCGAGCTAACACCGCGGGTTGTGAAAAAGTGTCGGCCAGCAGCTGATCGACGGCGGCCATGACCGCCTCGACACTGCCCAACGGGTCGTCGAAACGCAGACCGGCCTGAACCGAGGCCATGACCGGTCGAGCTACGACCGGTTCAGTGTCCTTGCCATGCGCCAGTCGCCAGGCCTGAGCGCCTGGTGCGCCGAACTCAGCCTGCACGGCGCTGAAAGGCAATGCTGCGAGGTCTCCGATGGTGCGCAGGCCAAGCAGGTCGAGCCGCTGCAGCACGTCCTGGTCGAGCAGCAACAGGTGATTGACAGATAGGGGTGCCAGAAATTTCTCCGTCTCCGACGCTGGCACGACGCGCGCTTCACCTGGAGCGGCCGTCCGAGCTGCCACCGCCGCGGCGAACTTCCCCGCTCCGAACCCGAGCCGTTGCCGCAACAGCGGCGGTACGGCGGCTCGGATGGCATCCTCCAACCGCGAGAGTTCGCCGTACATAACCTCCAAACCACGCAGGTCTACAAAGAGATAGCCGTCTTCACCTGGCTCGACGGCCGGGCTGACCCGCTGCAGCTCGACCAGGACGGCCTCGAGCACGGAGGCAGTCCGCACCGGGTCTGGCTGCACGACGATGGCCTCGGGGCAGAGTGGCACGACCTCGCGCAGCAGTAGGCCGGGTCGCACACCGGCCGCCTCGGCCTCGGGCGAGCACAACTGAACCACCTTGCGTTCGCCGGGCGCGCCGCCGAGCACCAGCGGGCGACCGTCCCAGGCAGGGTGGCGCAGCACTTCGACCCGCAGCGGCAGCTGCGCAATCCAGACGCAAGCGACCCGTACGTCGGGCCACGGCTGACGGCGCATGCACCCAGTATAGAACTAATGTTCTAATAACGCTGCGGACATGCCGGCACGCGTTGCCTCAAAATTTCCCGACCCAGGAGGTGGGGTTTGCCTCAAAACAAATCCGACCGGAGGCAACGACGATGAGGCGGTGCAGCAAGCCCGTCGGCACGACCTGGCGCGCGCTCTGGCGCCGCGCTACGCCCATGCCAGCAGACGCGAGAAGGGCCAGCTCCTGGATGACTTCTGTGAGATCACCCAGTACACGCGGAAGCACGCGCTGGTCCTGCTAAGTGATCCACCAGCTGAGGACCGCCCGCGGCGCATGGGTGGCCGCCCGTTGTCCTACGTGCCCGCTGAGGTGGCCTTGCTGCGGATGTGCTGGTCGGCCACCGACGGCATCTGCTCCAAGCGCTTGGGGCCATTTCTGCCCGAGCTGCTCGAGCGGCTCCGCCACTGGCATGCCTTACGACACGTCTCGGCTGAGACGATCGAGCGGGTCGCCCACATGAGTCCGTCAACCATCGATCGAGCGCTGGCATCCTCGCGAGCTGGGCTGCCGAAACGCGGCATCAGCACGACGCAGCCGGGCACGCTGCTCAAGCATCAGGTGGCGATCAAGACCTTCGCTGACTGGCACGAGACGGTCCCAGGCTTTGTCGAAGTTGACCTCGTGGCGCACTGCGGTTGGACTGGCGCTGGGCCGTTCCTGTACACGCTGACGCTCGTGGACGTCGCCACCGGCTGGGTCAGCTGTGCCGGGCTGCGCGACAAACGCGCCCAGACGGTGGTCACGGCAGTACGCATGTTGCATGACGGCCTGCCGTTCAAGATCCTCGGGCTGGACTCCGACAGTGGCAGCGAGTTTCTGAACACCTCGTTGCTGAACTACTGCGCTGAGCAGCGCATCACGTTCACGCGCGGACGTCCGTATCGCAAAAACGAGGTTGCTTCGTCGAGCAAAAGAACTGGGCTGTCGTGCGCCGCCTGGTTGGCTACCAGCGCCTGGAAGCGCCCGCCCTTGCCGCTCTGGAGCGAATCCACGAACTGGCTCGCGACTATGTGAACTTTCTGCACCCGGTGCGCAAACTCACCGAGAAGGTCCGCCGCGGCGCTCGCATCACCCGACGCTACGACGCGGCCCAGACGCCGTATCGTCGGCTCTGGACAGTGGTGTCTTGCCGCGCAAAGTCGAACGCCAGCTGGCCGCCCGATCGGCAGCCGTCAACCCGCTCCAACTCAAACTGGAGCTCGAATCCGCGCAGCGCACGCTGGCCGAACGCGGCGTGCATCCAATCATCGCGCATCCCCTTCGGTCGGAAGAGTTATGAGGCAACCTCCCCGTCTCTGGTCGGATCCTCTATTGACGCATCACGGCAACTCGCCCCCGAACACTCAAGGCGTGTGGCTCCGCGCGCACGTGGCCCGCAGCCAGCGCAGGTCTATGCGTCCATTTGGCGGCACTATTGGTCTGCACGAGGCAGCCAAGACGGCGCGTACACATCATCTGACGCTCGTTTCGGGTGTTGCCGAAGACGTAGGTATCGAGGTGCTCCACGATATGGGCGACTTCCTACTCGCAGCTCGATTCCGGACGTCGAGCTTCAGTCCGAGATTCTCCGGGGCAGTCCCAATCACGATCGGCGAATGTTCGACTCGTTAACCGCGATCAGCGGCGCAAACTCAGGCACGCGGCACCATTTCATTCCTACTACCGCGCCGCCGGCGCTACGTTATCAGCGATCGACTATGGGTACCCTGACCACGCGTTGACCGCCTGCTGGATATCGAGCCCCGCTGATATGACCGGCTGTGCGCCTTGACGGGACTCCACAGTGTTGAACTCAAGAGCGGCCGGTCTGAGCAGGCTTGGTCTCGAGCCGAGCACACTCCTGAGTTGGAGTGCCACTAACTGAGCAGGGACCTTCATTCGCACGCTGGTCGAGATGCGGTGGGTGCGTGTCGGTGTTGTCCATGTACGACACGTCGCCGTACTCCTGCCCGCGGCAAGGAAAACGGCGAGGTAGGCTTCGTGGACCCTACCGAGAAGGAATGTGGATGACCGCGGGTTCCAGGTAGCGCGCCTCTGAAATGTTGCGCAATTCCGCGAGCTGCGCTTCATAGAAAGGCAGGTTGCGGGCTAGGCGCTCGCGCTCTTCATCGTCCAGACGAATACCCACGCGCTCGACGATCTCGTCAATATTCATACGGTTGCCCTCGAATGTGGACTGCGCATGTGCCACTCCGTCATGCGCTGGTACGCGTCCCCGACGCGCAGGACCATCGCGTCAGCATACGACTTGCCAACGATCTGCATGCCAATAGGCAGTCCGCCAGCAGAGAAGCCGCAACAGATGCTTGCGGCCGGCTGCCCGGTGAGATTCCAGATAGGCATAAGCGAAGCAGCCTTCAGCAACGCATCCGGGTCCCAGCCTTCGAACGTAGGCGCCGTGCCAAGCGCCGTCGGCAGGACAAGCACGTCGAGGTCGCGCATGGTCTCGACCCCTTCCTGCTTGATGAGTGAGCGCACACGTTGTGCTTGCACATAGTCGGCCGCGGAATAGAGCGCCCCGCTGACGACCTGGAGCCGTGTCCAGCGACCATACAACTCCGGCCGCAACTGGAGGTCCGGTTCGTGGTAGGCGTACGCCTCACCCAACATGATTACGCGCTGTGCGTTGCGCGCAATGCCGGCGTGCGGCAGCGCGACATCATGCACTGACGCGCCAGCGCGCTCCATTTCGCCGATCGCATCCTCCACCGCATGACAGACTTCGGTATCCAGCTCAGGTGAGGAGAAGAAGTATTCGCGCGGTACGCCGATACGCACGCCCTGCAAACTGCCATCCAGGGCCGCCAGGAAATTCGGCACGTCGACCGAAGCGCTGCATGCATCCAGGGCATCGAAGCCAGCCATCGTCTGCAGCATGAGTGCGCAATCGCGCATTGTGCGCGCCATCGGGCCAACATGGTCCAGGCTATAGCCCAGCGGCACACAGCCTTCCTTGCTGACCAGTCCGAACGTCGGCTTTAGCCCGCTGATGCCGCAATAGGCTGCGGGACCGCGAATAGAGCCACCCGTGTCGCTGCCAAGGCCGCCCAGGATGAGTCCCGCGGCCACCGCTGCTCCGGTGCCGGAGCTCGATCCGCCCGGTGAGCGCGCGATGTCCCACGGGTTGCGCGCAAATGGAATGCCGGTTGCCGGGTCGGGCCAGCCAATGGCGAACTCGTGGAGCGACAGTTTGCCAAGCAGCACCGCGCCAGACTCGCGCAGTTTGCGCACAACCGTGGCGTCGTCGCGCTGGCCCCAAGCTGGATCGAGCACGCGGCTTCCGGCGGTAGTTGGCGCGTCACGCGTGGCGAGCAGGTCCTTGACCGCCAGCGGAATGCCGTGCAGCGGACCACGATCTGCGCCCGCGGCGAGCTCGCGATCGGCCTGGGCTGCCGCCTCGAGCGCGCTCTCGTCCGTAAACGCGAGAAATGCCGCAATCGAATCCTGGGCGGCGTGCGCCCGGCCCAGCAGCTCCCGCGTGAGCTCGAAGCTCGTGATGCGTCGCGTGCGCAACCAATTGCCGGCTTCCGCGATCGTGCTGGGGAGATCCACCCGGCCAGGTTAACATCGCGATGGGTTTGACCGGCGAGCTCCTGTGCTGGCTCGGCAGCAAGCCAGCACAGCCGCTTGCACTGCCGCCAGAGACGGCTCGGATGCGGAGTTGGCGATCGGAGTCATGCTGCCTCTGCAGTCTGCTGCGCTGCCACTGGGAGCCGTACCGTCACCCGCGTTCCACGGCCTGGCTCGCTTTCGAGGGCGATACTCCCGCCGAATCGGGAGACGATGCTGCGACACACCGCCAGCCCCACGCCCAGGCCAGGTTCGGGCGTGGTGAAAAGCGGGTCAAACACGCGCGATAGGTGTTCTGGAGCAATCCCACAGCCGTTATCGCCGATCTCCACTGAGACCTCGTTGTCATCACAGGCGGTCGTGACGGTAATTTCTCCATTGCGATCATGTAGAGATTGCGTGGCGTTGAGCAACAGGTGGACGAAGACCTGGGCCAGGTCAGACAACTGCCCTGATACAGGTGGCAAACGAGCACCGTGCCGAACCAGCCGGCAGCAGTGTTTGAGCTCGTTCGAGGCCAGGATGATGGCAGCCTCCAGCGCTTCCTCAACACTGACGGGCTCGAGGCTGTCCAAACGCTGCCTGGCGAGTGTGGCCAGGCTGCGGACGATTGCGGCCAGCCGATCGGCGCTGGCCGTTGACTCGGCCGTGAGCTCCGGCAGGTCTCCAAGAATGTAACTCAGGTTCGCCGATTGGGCAGCCAGCTGCAGGTCTTCGGCTACTTTTGCTGGGGACTCAAACTGTTGCAGGCGCGAAGCCGCCTCCTGGGCCACCCGCGCGAACTGAGCGACGGCCAGCCCATACTCCTGGAGCACCGCGAGGTTGGAAAGGATGACCCCCAAAGGGGTGTTCATCTCGTGCGCGAGGCCCTGGGCCAGCCCCCCGATGGCGGTGAGCTTGTCGGTGTGCACCAGCTGGCGCTGCGTACGCTCTAACTGGTCGGTCCCCTCTGCGAGTTGCGGGTTGCCAGCCGCGGTGGCGCGTTGGCTTTGCTCGTACGCTTGACCTCGGCTTGTGTCGGCATCAGACTCCCTCACGCTGCTGCCGCTTCCGCCTTGGACAGGCTGTAACCAGCTAACAAGAGCCGCAGCTCCTCAGGTGCATATGGTTTTGGAAGAGGAGCGTCAACTCCGCGCTTGTATGCCTCACTGGCGTTGATAGCAATCGAGCCGCTGGACAGAACGAATCGGACGTGCGGCCATGTGCTCCGAACCCGCGCCGCGAGCTCCCACCCGTTCATGCCGCTGCCCAGATCCAGATCCGAGATCACCGTGTCGAACGGCTCCGCGGTGAGACCCCGAACAGCCTCTTCTCCGCTCGTGACCGCGACCACGTGATGTCCATCGCGACGCAGCAGGCGAGTGAGGGCTGACCCGGTGGTCGGGTCATCATCCACGGCCAGCACTCGGAAGCCTTGCGCGCCGCCGCCGGTGGCCACGGCATCACGAAGACGGGAGCTGCGGTCCTCGTCGAGCGCGATTGGTGTTGTCAGCGGCAAGGTGAAGCAGAAGCGTGAGCCCGTACCTGGCCCACCCGAGGCGACGCCGACCTCTCCACCCAGCGTCTCCACGATCTGCTTGACGATCGCAAGTCCCAGGCCAGTGCCCTTGATATCACGCCCATCCGAGCTCTGGACTCGATAGAACTTGTCGAACACTTTGGGCAGCGCATCTGCCGGGATGCCGAGCCCTTCGTCCTCGACACATACCTCTACCGCGCCCCCCAGGGCACGCGCTGACACACGTATCCGTCCGCCCGCAGGCGTGTATTTCTGTGCGTTGGAGATCAGATTCGCCAGGGATCTGTTGCACCCGCTCAGCATCCGCCTGAACGAGGGGTAGTGCTTCAGGCAGCTCGAACATGAGTAGGTGAGCCGGGTCGTAGCGGGCAACGCTAACGACATGGCTAAGGAGCGAGCCCAGGTCCATCGGCCTCGGGCTAACCTGCAGCCCTCCTCGCTGAATGCGCTAGACATCCATGAAGTCATGGATTAGCACGTTGAGGCGCCGACCTTCCAGGACCATGGTGGCCAGCATTTGGCCGTGTTCAGGATCGACCATCGCTTCCACGGCCAACAGCTCGGCGCAGCTAACCAGATTGGTAGCCGGCGAAGCCAGATCGTGACTGACCATCGCCAGCAGCTCGTCTTTGGCACGCGTGAGGTCGCGGTCGTCTGTCACATCGTGGACAAGCATGCCCACGCCCGACTCGGCAAGCGGCCCTGTCGGGACGCGAAACAGGCGCAGTTGCAGATCCCTATGCGGGCCTTCAACCAGGCTTAGGTCAAAGGCGGGCTGCTCGTCCAGACGCGCGAGGGCGGCCTCCCAACTGGCCCAGGCGCTCCGCGGATCACCGTACAAGTGCGCGACCGTCGAGAAGGCCTCGCTGCTGTGCATGCCCACAACTACATGCTGGTCCAGCCCCAACAGCTCGCTCGCGCGTCGGTTGCAGCCACTGCCCGCGCCGTCCGCGCTAGCAGCCGAGCGGTTGGGCCAGTCAGAACTCCAGGGCGTGACGACATGGCGTGGCAGTTGGGCAGAGCGTGTGGCGCTCGTGCGCACTCCCATCATCGGCAGTGAGTCACGGCCGCATTAGCTGCGCGCTGAAAAGGGACGCCCTATGTGGACTGCATGCGGAGGTGGTCGGCCGCAGCAGCACGACCACCGATCAATGGACGACGCGGATGCAAGTGGTCGACCGTATGCGCTCTGAGCGCGGGTTCCTGGCGGCGACGCGGCGCACCTGGGGTGGGCTACGCTGAGCAGACGCTGATGGTTGCTGACTCCCTCAGAGCGCTGGTGTTCGATGTGTTCGGTACGTGCGTGGACTGGCGCGGATCGATTATTCGCGAGCTGGAAGCGCTCGGTCGCGACAAACGCATTGACGCGGACTGGCCGGCCATGGCTGACGAGTGGCGCCGCGAGGGCTACATTCGGGGTCTGGCTCGCATTCGGGCTGGCGAGCTGCCCTATATGAGTAGCGACGACCTGTTCAGCCGCAAGCTGGATGAGCTTCTTCCCAAGTACGGAGTTGTCGGGCTGAGCCAGCCCGAAACGGCGCAGTTAGTTCGCGCCTGGCGTCGCCTCGATCCCTGGCCAGACACGGTCCGCGGGCTGCAGTGGCTGAAGTCGCGCTTTTTCATTTCGCCCCTGTCCAACGGATCGTTCGCAACGCTCACCAGCATGGCCAAACGTGCTGGCCTGCCCTGGGACTGCATCATCACGACTGAGCTTCGACACACGTTCAAGCCAGCCCGCGAAGCGTATCTGTTGACAGCTGAGCTGCTCGACCTCTCACCCGGCGAGGTGATGCTGGTAGCCGCCCATGACAATGACCTGCGGGCCGCCCGGACTGCGGGGTTGCACACGGCGCTCGTTCCGCGCCCGCTGGAGTGGGGGCCAAACGCGCCAGCGCTGCCTTCCGCTGACCCGTCCTTCGACTACGTCGCGAGCGATTTTCTCGATCTGGCTGCACAACTGGGCGTCTGATGACCGAGTTGGACGCCACCCAGATCCAGGCGCTCATCCCGCATCGGTACCCGTTCCTGCTGGTCGACCGCATCCTCGACATCGAGCCGGGCAAGCGCGTCGTCGGCCACAAGCACGTGAGCATGACCGACGCCTACCTGCAGGGTCACTTCCCGGGGTACCCGGTCATGCCGGGCGTGCTGATCGTCGAAGCGCTGGCTCAGGCTGGTGCTTTGCTGGTCATGCAGGATCCGGCCAATGCTGGCAAGCTGCCGTTCTTTGCGCGTGTCGACAACTGCCGCTTCCGGCGGCAGGTGCGACCAGGCGACACCCTGCGACTCGAGGTGGAGGTGACCTCGTTCCGCGGCCCCGTTGGCAAGGCGCACGCGCGCGCTCTGGTCGGCGACGCGGTAGCCTGCGAGGCGGACCTAACCTTTGCGCTTGGCAACGCACCTGAATCCAACTCGGGCTGACGCCCGACTCGGCCTGTTACGACTGGCCGGGCGTGCGCTGTCCACGCCGCGTTGGGCGCGCAAGCATGTCCCTCGGCGCGTGCTGCTGGTGCGACCGGATCATATCGGCGACGTGCTACTGACTTCACCCGCGGTGGCGCTGCTGCGTGTGAGTCTGCCCAGCGCTCACCTGACGTATATGGTCGGACCCTGGAGCGCAGCGGTGGC
>JBPCIO010000078.1:0-3773 GCA_051006215.1 Chloroflexota bacterium | reverse complement strand
GTGCCGAGCACCACCGCGAAGAGGGTAGTGCCGAGCGCATAGACCAGCGTCGTCCCGATCAGGTCTAGGTTGCGCCGCTGGCTCAGGGCAGCCGCGTAGTTGCCGAGCGTCAGCACCGCGCCGTGATCGCCCGGCGGCGCCGTGAGCACGCTCGAATACAGCAACATCCCGGCGGGCGCCAGGACCAGGAAGGCGATCAGCAGACCCAGTCCGGCGAGCACGACGTGCTCCAGGCTTGGACTGGACCGGCGCGCGAGACCGCGCATCTCAGGCGATGCAACCGTCGTCGTCCGCGTCACCGTCACAGGGCTTTACCGCCTGGTGGAACGGGCGTGGGCGACGAGCGCAGCAGGCGTCCGACATTCGACGTGACCGCACCCAGGTGGACGAGCATGGCCCGCTCGGCGGCATCTGGGTCGCGCGCTCGAAGCGCTTCGAGCAGTTGCCGATGCTCTTCGACGACCCGCGCAAATCGAGGTTGGCTCGGTACGAAGCGCATGCCGTGAACTCTAGCGAGCAAAAGGTTGGCCACCGCGGCCAGTTGCGGGTTGCCCGAAGCGTCGCAGATCGCCCGATGCAGACCAATATCAAAGGCCATAGCCTTCTGCACCGCGTTGGGTGTCGGACCGTCGAGTTGGAGCGCCTGCAGCTCTGAGCCCAGCCGTTCGATGACCTGGCTGTCGATCCGCACGGCTGCCTGACGAGCGGCGTGGCCTTCGAGCAAGGCGCGGACTTCGTTGATTTGATCTACCTCCAGGGGGGTCAACCGAGCAACGAACGTCCCGCGATGCGGGAATTTGTCGACGAGCCCTTCGGCCTCGAGCCTGCGCAGCGCTTCGCGGGCTGGGGTTCGACTCGTGCCCATGGAGCGGGCGAGTTCGACCTCGTCCAGGGGCGTGCCCGGGCTGAACTCGCCGGCGACGATTTGCTCACGCAAATGGACATACAGCAACTCGGCACGCGAGGTACGTCCCATCTTCGGGCGCATTGTATACAAATGGTGCACATCTCGCCGGTGCCCGCGCCTGGATGATTAGCGCCCATGCTGGCTGGCTGCGGAACGGGCACGGCGCGGGCATTGACAGAACAGAACACAAGTTCTAGGTGACTGCAAGGGGTTGCGGCTGGCGCCAGGGTGCGCCGTGCTCGATCGACAGCGGCTCTCCGTGCAGCTCGCCGCGCAGCAGAGCGTCGAGCGCATCAGCCAGACTGATGGCAAGCGCTGTACGGGCCAGCGCAGGCGCGGGATGTAGCGCACCGTCGACGCAGGCTCTGCCAGCGCCAGCAGCTCGGTCCGGCGCACCCCACCCCGCGGACGCCCGGATTCTCCAGCCCTCCTCGCAGACAAACGACTCCTCCATGACTGCCCCTGGCACTTAAACGAACTCGGCCTGGCTCAGCTCCTGCGGTCGGGCGACCAGGCCACCAATGCGCAGCATCGCCCGGGCGGCGCGATCTCGATCAGCAGTCGGCACCGTGTGGGACAGCAGGAGTTCGCGGTGCCCGGGGTTCGATTCTGGTCCACGGTCGCGGGGTCGCGCCGCCCGATGGGCTTGCGGCTTGTCGGCCAGGTACGCTGAGCATGACGTCTGTGTCCGTGCGTTGGACTGACACCCCGCGTGGGTATGACCAGACGAGCCAGGATGGCATGCAGGCCGAGAACGCCACCAAGCGGGTCATCGGGACGATCCTGAGGCACAATCGCAAGGTGACCAGTTACAAGTTGGCGCTGATTCGGGCGATCAACGACGTGGTCCTGTCCTTCCCGGATGCCGGCACTCACGCACTGCCATAGCCGTTCCCCTCCGAATACTGGGTGGCGTACTACTACTGGCCCTTTGTCGACCCGCGAGCGCCGATCTCTCAGGGCCCGCACGGGATGCGGGGTGGAGCACTGGCCAGTGATATGGCCTTTCGGCCGGCGCTGACTGCGTTGCGGCGCGCCTGGGAAGCCGTGCTCGGGGAGGCCGCCCGCCCCTCTGATGGCTTCTTCCTGATCAACGAGTTCCGGCAGCCTTCGCCGCCCTCGCGCACCACACGGTGGACGTGCCCGGGACGACGTCGAGTGATCGTTGCCTGGTCGTGGACCAGGAGCTGTGGAGGGGGTTCCTGGACCTGTCGCTGTGGGTCGAGGCGCTCAGCATCCACGAGTGGTCGCTGTTCACTGAGTCGGTCGCCCAGCCGGGCGGGCCACCCGTGCGCCGCGGTGAGGTGTACACTTTGCTCACCGACCGCCCCGACAACCGCCGGCCGCTTGAGTGGGAGCGCAACCAGGTCGACCGTCTGTTGATGGAGGGACGATCTTCACGTGCCCATGGACCGGTAAGCCCTGCGGCGGCGGGTGGACTGCGATCTCGATCACCTGCTGCCCGTCTCCGTGTACCCGATCAATGAGCTCTGGAACCTAAATGCTTCCTGTGGGCCTGTTGCCGAACCCTCTTCCGGTCAAGGTAAGGCCTGCTTTACCATAAGGTGCATGCCTTGGAGGAGGGACGCAGTGCTGGGCCAGAAGCTGTTCACGCCGAAGGTGGTGCACGAGGTCAATCTGGACGAGCGCGTCCCTCAGGACCACCTGCTGCGGCGCATCGCGGAGGTGGTCGACTTCTCGTTCGTGCGACGGCTGACCGCGCGCTTCTATAGCCACACCGGTCAGCCGGGGATCGACCCCGTGGTGCTCTTCAAAATGGCACTGCTGGGTTACCTGTACGGGATCACCAGCGAACGTCGGCTAGCCGAGGAACTGCGACTGCATCTCGCCTACATGTGGTTCGTCGGGTACGACCTGGACGAGCGCACGCCCGATCATTCGGTGCTCTCCAAGGCCCGGCGACGTTTCGGCGTAACCGTGTACCAGGCGTTCTTCACGGAGGTCATCCATCAGTGCGAGCGCGCTGGGCTGATCGATGGGCGGACGCTGTACGTGGATAGCACCCTGGTTAAGGCCAATGCAGCACTGGGTTCACGAGCTGCTCGGGCGCTGGTGGCTCAGCTCGCGTCGGTCGACGAGCATGTGGCGGCACTCTGGCGCGAGAACCCGAATCCGACAGAGCAGGCGGAGACACCCGATCGAAGCAGTGATCCGTCCGCTCTCCCGGCTTCGCCAACTCCGACCAATCCGGAGGTGATGGTCAGCACGGCGCTGCATCTGGCGACGCGAGCCGATCCACCGAATGGGTCGCAAGGCGCCATCAACAGGTTGGTGGTCAGTCGGACCGATCCAGATGCAGGACTGGTCGCGCGGGACGGCGTTCCCCTGGGCTTCTACTACAAAGCGCATCTCGGCGTGGACGGCGGACGCCAGCGCGTTATCACCGCGGTCGAGATCACGCCGGGCGAAGTAGCCGACGAG
Source organism: Chloroflexota bacterium (assembly GCA_051006215.1). Classification (GTDB taxonomy): domain Bacteria; phylum Chloroflexota; class UBA6077; order UBA6077; family CF-72; genus CF-72. The sequence continues at coordinate 424 of JBPCIO010000078.1, read as the reverse complement.
TATCTGCTGGATCGGCTCGTCAAGGAGCACATGGGGGCCACTCACCGCCAGGTGGAGGAGGTGGTGGCCGATACCAAATACGGGACCCACGCCAACTACGTACGGCTGGAGGCGGCCGGCATCCGCGCCACCATCCCACCGCATAGCGCCATGCGGGAGCGTGGTGCGTATCGGACGGATCAGTTCGTGTATGACCTGGCCACCGATCGCTACCGATGCCCAACGGGCCAATACTTGCGTCGCCAAGGCTCCTCGCACACCGCCGGAGCGGCGGGCGGGATCATTTATCGTGGTCAGCCGAAGGTCTGCGGCGCCTGTCCAGTCAAGAGCGTCTGTTGCCCGACTGGTGTGGCGCGCACAGTATTCCGACCGGATGACAGCGACCTGCGCGAACGGACCTTGGCCCACTTGCGGACTCCAGGAG
>JBPCIO010000077.1:0-4972 GCA_051006215.1 Chloroflexota bacterium | reverse complement strand
AGCAGCCCCGTCGAGCTGCTGTTCCGCCTGGCCGCATCGCCGTTGCTGGAGCAGGGCGCCCTTGACCGCTGGCCTGGTGCCAGCGCCGACGATCTGCTCGATGAGGTCTGGGCCCCGCGTGCCCGTGATGCACGCAACCGTGAGAGTGGACAGACCTGGCTGGTGAAGAACCTCGAGCGACTCCAGGACGAAGTCGGCCGGGCGGCCGGCGGTCTTGAAGCCGACGTTGTGACCAAGAACGCTGGCACGCTGAGAGTGAACCCGCACGTCGCAGTTTCAGATGTCGAAGCGTTCATGATGGCGGTCGAGCGGACTCGTACGGCGCGCGGAGCCGAACGCATCGTCGCGGCCGAAGAAGCCATGGCGCTGCGCGTGCCGGACCTGTTGCCACGTGCGTACGTCGACCGCAGGGTGATCGGGCGCAAGATCGAGCTGTATCGCTGGCTGGCTGAGCCGCACTGGGAGCGGGCTACGCGTCGGCTCAGGCCCCTCGGTCGCGATGTCATGGGGCTACTGGCGCGCGCCTATCGCGATGCGGGGCGGCACGCAGACGCCCTCGTCCTATATGCACAGTTGCTGGGCGAGGACGCGCACGATCGCCGTACGTACGAAGGCCTGCTGATCGCGGCGGCCGGGACAGGCGACATGGCGCAGCTGCAGGAGGCCTGGCAGCAGATCTGCGTGTGCCTTGGCGACGAGGCGGATGCGGAGATCCGCGGCCTGTACGAGGGCCTGATACGTGAGATGGGGCATCGGCCGCCGGCACCTCACAATGGCAGCCGGTCGACTGAAGTGAGCGCTTCTCGGTAGGCGACCGTGGAGAAACAGTCAGGACCGGAGAGCTTTCTCGTGAGCGCGCAAGATCCGATCATCACGTCGAGGCCAGACAACTCGACCGGCTGGTCCGAGGCCGACTACCTGCGGTTGGCGGTTGGCATCGCTTTTCTGTTGTGGCTGGTTGCAGTTGTCGTCGTGCTTTTCGAGGTTAGCGTGCACGAGTTGGCCAGCGAGTTCGCCCGGGCGCTGGACACGTCAAGTCTGCAAGGAGTGCGATCCTGATGCACGGGAAGGTAAACAGAGCGGTGACCCCGGTAGACGGACGTCCCTACAAGGACCCCAACCTCGCGCGTGGCCGTACCGTACTGGATGAGGTGAATGTCCGCCTGCTGCAGGCTTTGCTCGATGACCCGCGACTGCCGACCGCCGAGCTCGCGCGTCGTGTCGAGCTATCCGGGCCAGCCGTCGCGGAACGCCTCCAGCGCCTCGAAAACGTCGGACTGATCGCCGGCTATCGCCTCGAGCTGAACCCGGCGGGCCTCGGACGCCCGCTGGCTGCCTACATCCGCATCCGCCCAGCACCGGGGCAGATACGCGCGATCCTCGCACTCGCCGAGCGCAGTCCACAGGTGGTCGAGTGCCATCGGGTGACAGGCGAGGACCACGTGCTGTTGAAGGTCCAGGTGGCAGATACCGATGAGCTCACTGATGTCGTCGATGCGTTCTACGCGCTGGGACAGGCAACCACCTCGGTCGTGCAGTGCTCGCCGATTCCCGCTCGTGCGCTACCGCTGGTGGCGCCCGTCAGTCCGAACGGTCGATCTGATGTCTACTAACGGTTGATGTTGTCCTGAGGAGAGAGACGAATGGCACTGCCTGATGACGTCGGTGGGCGGCAACAGTCTTACGGCCATCCACACATCGCCTTGGTGCTGTTTGCGCTGAGGTACTTCTGCTGGCTTTTCTTATTCTTGCTCTTTTTAGCGATCGCATTCGGCCACATGCCGACGCGTATCGCCCAGCCGATGATGACCGCGCTCGGGATTGTCAGCGCGATGATAGGCCTCGTCTATTGGGCCGGCGCGGCTGACGACGAACTTCGCGACCTCGCTCCAGGAGCGATCTGGGGCGGGCTGGCCTGCCTGGTCGGCGCTCAGGTTGCGGGGTACTTCGCTCGGTAGTCACGCGCGTTTTGGCCAGAACTTCAGCCAACGCCCGACGAGCAGGTGGTTGATTTACTGCCGTTGCCAACTGATGATCTCGCCTGGCCGAACCCAGCAGGCTCCTTATTTGCGCGACGCTTGCCGAAGCTGGCTTGAGTTTCTACGCTCGAGAGACCGCAACTCGAGTCGAAATGCGTCCTCGCCGAAGCTGTCGTAGACCGTGCATCGCAGCTGATAGTCGTATCCGTCGACCGTGATGGTCGGTTTCCGCTTTTGGAGGCCAGACAGCTCTTTGCGGAGGCGCGTGGCCTCCGCGCTCGAGCTTGGAAACCTCGCAATGCCGAATAGCAGCCCACCACTGCCAGCAAACACCTCCTCGTGCCTATCCTTGTACTCGACCTCGAGCTCATCCGCCCCCATGCGAACCGCCTGGGTCACCAGCTGGGGAATCATGCCCTCGGACTGCGCAGGCATCGCCAGCCGCTTGACGCCGACCGGCTCCGACCGCTTCGTCTCCGGTTTTCCGCCAGGACGACGAAGCGGCGCATCGTTCTCCCTGGGCTTGGGCGACACAGATTCAGCATACGGGCACGATCCCACGGCGAAAAGGCCACAGCACCTGTGCCACTGTTGCGTCTACTCGATTCAGACTGAAGGACCATCATACAATTGTCCGATAATTATGTGATGGAGATCTTCGCCGTGATGGACATCCGACAGATTCACCCCTTACCGACTTTCTCAGGAACCACAAGGCACACGTTCAGCGTTTGAAGGAAGCGGGGACGCCGGAACTGTTGACCGTCAACGGCAAGGCCGAACTCGTGGTTCAGGACGTAGACAGCTACCAGGGGTTGCTGGAACGCCTCCACCGCATGGAAACTCTTGCCGCCATTCGTGAAGGCATGGCGAGCGCCGAGCGTGGCGAACTGGAACCAGCCGAAGAAGTTTACGCTCAAATGAAATCCAGGTATGAGCTATCGGGTTGAACTCACCGCCCTCGCCAAGGCCGACGCCAACACGGCTTTTGAACGCATCCGCCAGGTTGCCCCCTATGGCGGCGAGCGCTGGCTGAGGGGGCTCTTCACGGCCATCCTGACGCTTGCCGATATGCCCGCCCGCTGTCCGGTGATTCCGGAGGCCGACGAACTTGGCTTCCCTGCCCGGCACTGCCCGGCACCTGATGTTCGGCAGACGCAGCGCGGCGTACCGAGTCATCTTCGACATTCAGGAGGAATCGCCGGAAGAACGGCGTGTTCGCGTGCTGCGCATATGGCGCGGCTCGCGCGCCGCTATCACTGTCGAGGACATCGAACCGGTACCGTAGGCGAAAATGCCGCGCGCCACACGTGGTGACGTCATGTCGCCGTTGCGTCAAGAATGTCGACGGTCGGTTGCGCGCCAAGGCGCACAGCGTAGGCGGCACTCCCGGCTCCTGCGGATGTTCACGAGGCCCTCGCAGCACCGGACGCGCCCTTGCAGGACGCCGACGGTTGGGCACTGCCAGCTGCGAATTCCGTCGAGGGTGCACATTTGGCCCACGCCAGAGCACCGACACGGTTGACTGACACGCAGATGCGCATGTATGAGGCCCGGCCGACGGGCCAGGCGACCAGGAGCCGCATTGTCCCGGTTGTGGGGCTCGCAACGTTCGACGCAGCACGACGTACGGGTGGTGTGGCCGAAAGCTACGGGACCAGGGTCGCCGCACGCGCTTCAAGGTCGCCCTCCTCGCAGGAGTCCTGCTCGGGTGCCTCGCTCTGGTCGGTATTGCGAGCCTGATCGTGCACGTTGGGGTCTTTATCGCTCTGAGTGACAATTCACGCATCGCAAACAGCCAGGAAGGAATGTCACGCGGTCGTTCGATTCCATAGCGCCTGCTCATCGGCCCGCGTGCTGCCCGCACGTCCGTGGGACCCGCTTGTTGCCTGGACCCCAGCTGCGGTCCCATGCCGCCAGGATCGACCGCCGCAAAGCGTTGATGGCGGGACTCCGAGCAGGTGGAATGGCTGGTTTCGGCCAGCCTCGCCCCGATGACGAGCGGTGTCCGTGAGCGACATGTCTGGTCAGCCAGCCCGGCCCGAGCGTACGCTCAGACAAGACCCTGATGCAGTCACCAGATCCCCCGTTCGGACCCCTCCAGCCCCTGGTCGACGATCCAACCAGCCAGGTAATCCGCGTCAACCGTTACGACAGGATCCTGGTCCGCCGCGGCGGACGTCAACAGGAGAGACCGGACATTCGCTTCGCCGACGACGTGTCCGTGCGTCTGTTGATCGAGCGTCTGACCGGTCGACCAACAGCGACGTACGGAAATCTTGTACACCCACTGCCCGGAGACATGCTCCTGGTGGCATATTTCCCGCCCCTGAGCGAGCATGTGACCGTCAGCCTGTTCAAGCCCGCAACGATAGCCGAGCGCTGGGACGAACTGGTCGCCAACCGCGTCTTGCCTGAGCAGGCCGCGAGTGAACTCATCGCCGCGGTGCAGAGCGGGACCACGGTGCTGATTGTCGGCCCGCCGGACTCGGGCAAAGAGACGCTGCTGAATGTCATGCTGGGTACGATGCCGGCCGCCGAACGAGTCGCGGTGATCGATGAGTCGCGGTCACTCACCGCAGTGCGCAGCGGCGCACGGGTCATCCTGCCCTCAGGACCGAGCCAGCTCAACGCCGGCGCGATTCTGGTGGCCGAAGCAGTACGCCGTGCGCCGACCTGGATCGTGCTCGCGAGCGTCCTGCAGGACGAACTGTCAGCCCTTATGGCGGCTATGACGGCAAGCCCCGTGCAAGCGCTCATGAGCGTGCCGGTGTCCGAGGTGTACAAGCCGAAGACTCTGGCTGAAGACCTGGCGCTGCGGCTAGGGCTGGAGGTGGGCGTTGATCCACCTGGGGTGCAGCGATGGTTGGCCGAATTCGCACCGCTGGTCGTGCTAACTGAGACGCTGCCAGCTCATGCACGCGCGCCAGTCCGATGGCGCGTGGCGGGAATCGTGGCGTTCGCGCGAACGTCCGATGCGCCCGAGGTCGTCG
>JBPCIO010000076.1:0-30897 GCA_051006215.1 Chloroflexota bacterium | reverse complement strand
GAGGTTGGGCACCACTGCAAGAGGCGTGTGGCCGGGTTTGAATGGGGTGCGCCAGACCAGCTCCCCCATGTGCTCCATCGCGTCGAACAGCACCTGACGCGCGGGCTCGTCATTGGCAATCTCCTGCGCATCGCGGGCGTGGTTGAAGAGGGCGCCAAACATATGCAGAGCCATTGCACCGCCTTCACGGCTCATGTGCTGATAGATGTTCGTGGGTCCCACGTCTGGCCAAATGCTGGTCAAGTGCGGCGGTTGGTACAGCGCCATCACTTGCTGAACGATCGACCCGTGCGAGCTTCCGACAGTGCCCACGCGCCCATTCGACCAGGGTTGTCTTGCGATCCACTCCACAGTGTCGTAGCCGTCCGGGCCCTCGGTTGGGTTGGCCGTCTGGAAGTACTGGCCGGTGCCCTCTGACTTCTGGCGACCGCGCAAATCCTGGAGCACGACGACGTAGCCGCGCGGAGTAAAGAACTCTGCAACCGGAGCAACCCACATGGGGTAGGTGTTCTTGTCGTACGACGTCCGTGCCAGAATGGTTGGGAAGCTGCCGGCGACCAGCTCGCCCTCTACTGCTGGGCGGTAGACGTCGGTCGACAGACGCACCCCGTCGCGCATCGGCACCATGACGTCCTTGGCGACGACAATGCCGTAACCCGGCTCGGTCCGCTGCACTGGGTCCGCTCCAGCAACTGCCGGGCGGGTAATCGTTGCATCCATCGGGAAATCTCCTTGGAGTGCTTTAGAGCACCGTTCGTAAGCGGGGGTCGAGCAGATCGCGCAGGCCGTCACCCAGCAGATTGAAGCCCAGCACCGCCAGCGTGATGGCCAGGCCGGGGAAAAGGGGCGCCCATGGGAAGCGCTCCATATACTGCCGACTCTCGTTGAGCATCGTGCCCCAGCTCACATCGGGCGCCGTGACGCCCAATCCCAGGAAGCTCAACGATGCTTCGAGCACTATCGCCGTGGCGAAGTAGCTGGTGCCGAGCACGACGATGGGCGAAATAGCGTTGGGCATGATATGCCGTGCCAGAATTGCCAGGTTGCTCTGTCCCAGGCAGCGCGCGGCTCGAACGTAATCCTTGTCGCGCTCGCCGAGCACAGACGCGCGCACGGTGCGCGCAAAGATCGGCACGCGTACGAGTGCAACGGCTGTCATGACGGTCAGTAGTCCGGGTCCGAGAACAATAACCAAGGCGAGGGCCAGCAGGATGGCCGGAAATGCCAGCACGGCGTCCATGACCCGCATCACCACTGCGTCGAACACACCCATGACATACCCGGCGCTGGCGCCCAGGGCGACGCCGAGTAGCAGGCCCAACGCGACGGAAGCCAAGCCAACTTCAAATGAGATATGCGCGCCGAACATAATGCGCGAGAGGATGTCTCGGCCAAGGTCGTCGGTGCCCATCAAGTGCGCTGCGCCAGGTGGCTGTAAACGCTGCCGCGCCTGGACGGCCAACGGGTCGTATGGCGCCAGGGTTGGCGCGAACATGGCGATCAGCGCGAGTGGCAAGCAGATCGCCACACCCGTTGTAAGCAGACGGCTGCGACCGAGAAGCCATATGCCGCCCCGCCGAGCGCGAAGTTGCACGAGGGGCGCGGCTGCCGCCGGTCCACCATCGACTCTGGGAAGCTTGCCTAGGACGCGAGCCACGCCTTATGGAGTCCGTTGGTTGCGGCGAGTGCCATGACCCCCTGGTCGATTGGCTCATACCCGCGCAGCGTGTCGCGGAATGCATGGACAATGGGCGGGTTCATCAAGTAGACCGGCGCGGCGCCGTCCTCGATCAGCCGGACCAGTTGCGTATAGATCGCCTTGGATTTGGCGTAGTCCACCTCGTTGCGCCCGTTGGCGATCAAAGCATCCCGTGCGGGGTCGTCAAAGCCTGCCCGCGCCCAAGCTGCCGGATTGGTGGACGCCAGGAACTGGTACGGCTGGTCCGGATGGAACAGTGTCCCTTGCGGGTTCTGGGTGATGTCGAAGTCCAGGGCCATGCGCCGCTTGTTCCAGGACCCGAAGTCCATCTTGTCGAGCTTTACACGGAACCCGGCGCGGGCGAGCTGGGCCTGCAAGACCTCAGCGATCTTCTCGTACTGGGGGGCCCACACCAGGTAGGTAACGTCCACACCACCGCTCAGACCGGCTTGCTGCATCAGGTCCTTCGCACGATTCAAATCGGTTTTGCCAATCGGCACCTCCATCGACCAGCGCGAGCTGTGTTTGAAGGGCTGGTTATGCAGCTCGGCCAGACCGGCATACACGCTCGCGCCTAGCTCCTCGCGGTCGACGGTGCTCATCACTGCCTGACGAACCCGCACATCCTGGAACGGTGCCTTGCGCGCGTTCAGGTGGAACGTGTCCGAGTAGTTATAGAAATACTTGTGGAAAGCCAGTCCGTCCGGCGGCTTGTTGGCGATCCAGTCGCTCGCATCGTCGAGCGACGCATGAGTGATCATGTGGACTTCCTGTGCCCGCAGGGCGCTCAGGCGGACCGTCGGGTCGGTGACCACTTTGAGCGTCAACCCGTCGACGTACGGCAGGGCTTTGCCGTCGTCCCCGATCTGCCAATACTTGTCGAAGCGCGAGAAGTGCAATTCGCCGCCCGGCTTCCACGACTCGAAGACAAACGGCCCTGTTCCGATCGGTTTATCGAATGTGCCATCTTGTTTGACCGACTCGGGCGCGAGAATCGCCACCCAGGCGTTTTGCGTAAGCTGGCTGGGAAAGGACCCGAATCCGCTCGTGATCTGGACCTGGAACGTGGAAGGATCCACGACCGACGTCGTGACGCCACGCTCCTTGAAGATAGGTCCGACCCGCGCGCCATTCTTGTCGTCCATCAAACGGTCGAAGTTCCACTTGACGACGTCAGCGGTCAGCTCCCGTCCGTTGTGGAACGTCACGCCCTTGCGCAGGTGGAAGATCCAGGTCTTGCCACCGTCGGGTGTTTCGAAGCTCTCGGCAAGCACCGGCGTCATCTCGTCCTTTGGGTCCCCGCCGATCAGCGGTTGCCCGAGCAGCGGACCCATGATCCCGTCGCCAAGACTGGTCACTTTGGCAGGGTCGGGGCTCGAGATGTCCTCCGTCACTGCGACCAGCAACGTGCCGCCGCGCCGAATAGCACCCGTGGCGACGGCAGGCCGCGGCTGCGCCGCGGTTGGTTGGGGCGCTGCGCCTGGCTTAGCCGCCGTCGCGGCCGGCGCGCTCGTGGGAGCAGCCAGAGTGTTGGTTGAGGCCGCCGGTGCTGTCGTTGGCGCGCCCGCCGGTGTCGTCGACGCTGATGGCGCACACGCAGCTAGAACACCCGCCGAGCTCGAGACTCCTGCTATCGCCAGCCCAGCCAAAAAACGGCGGCGGCTCATCGACATCACGTCTGTTCGCATATAGGCTGCTCCTCTCCATAATCGAGACTCACGCGAGGCGGACACGTGGGTCGAGGACCGAGTAGGTCATGTCGACCACCAGGCTCACCAGGACGACCATGACGGCGACCAGCAGCACCGTCGCTTGCACCACGGGATAATCTCGGCCGAGGATCGCATCGACGATCAGTCCGCCCACGCCTGGCCACGCGAACACGGATTCGACGATCACCGTCCCACCGATGAGGTAGCTCAGTTGTAGTCCGATCAACGTAATGACGGGCAGCAACGCATTCCGCAAGGCGTGGCCATAGACCACGACGCGCTCGTCGAGACCTTTGGCGTGTGCGGTGCGAATGAAGTCGAGGCCGAGGACTTCGAGCATGGCCGAGCGAGTCAAGCGGACCACGACCCCAAGGTTGGCTGCCGCGAGCGTCACCGCGGGCAAGGCCAGATAGCGCACGACTTCCAGTGGGCCGCTGTCGGAGCGCGGGTAGCCCATTGTCGGCACCAGATGGAAGTGCAATGCGAACACGAGAATCAGCAGAATCCCGAGAGCGAATGGCGGTATGGACAGCGACACGAGCGCTGCGCCCATAACGCCCAGATCCGTCAGGCTGTCCCGTCGCACCGCTGCGATCACGCCCAGTGGTATGCCCAGGATGACCGACAACGCCAGTGATGTACTCACGAGCAAGAGCGTTGGTAGCAGTCGCTCGGTCATGAGTTGAGAAACGGCAACGCCAGCGCGGTAGGAGAAGCCGAAGTCGCCGGCCACAGCGCGGCCGAGCCAGCGCGTGTACTGGACCCACAGTGGTTGATCGAGTCCGAGCTTGGCGATGATAGCCCCGCGGGTCGCAGGGTCGACTCCTTCGACGCCGTACATAATGTCCACGGGATCACCCGGCACAAACCGGATCAGAGTAAAGGTCACCACCGACACCAGCAGGAGTGTGAGCACCAGCCCGGCGAGACGGCGCGCGAGAAAGTTGACCACAGACCCTCGACTCAGCCGGCGCCCTGAGCTTGTCGCAGAACGAGCACGCCGAAGACACCCACTTCGGCCGAGTAGCCCGGATGAACGACTGTCGTGGAGTCCACCTCCTCGATTACAGCCGGCCCTTCGATGACATTGCCCACGCGCAGTGCGTAGCGGTCCAGCACCGTGGCGTCCGCAAAGCCCGACGTCTCGCTGAAGTACACGCGGCGAGAGCCGCGGCGAGCCGCGGTCGAAGAGCTGTCGCCGACTGGCACCGGACGCAGCTCCACACGCGGCATCAGTCCGGTGGCCAGCATGCCTACGTTGACGATCTCGGCTCGTTCATCCGGAGCGCTGTACCCGTAGGTGGTCTCGTGCAGGCTGTCGAAGGAGTGTTTCACACGTTGGAGCGCGGCTGGGCTGTTCAGATCGCCCGGCTCGAGCGGTACGCTGAGCTTCCAGGACTGCCCTACGTAGCGGATCTCCAGGAAGCGGTCGAGGCGAACCCGCTCGGCACGCACGCCCTCAGCGGCCAGCGTTTCCATGGCAGACGCCGCAAACTCCTGAAAAATCCCGTCGAGTTCGGCCGGCTGTGCGGCGGCCAGCGGCTTAAGGTAGGTGGCGTGGTAGTCGTGACGTAGGTCGCTGACCAGCATGCCCAGCGCCGATGCAACGCCTGGCGACGGCGGCACCAGCACGACCGGAATGCCGAGGGCCGCGGCTAACGCATTGGCGTGCGCTGGACCTGCGCCGCCGAAGGCGACCATGCAAAAGTCGCCCGGGTCGTGCCCGCGCTGGACTGTCACCAGGCGCATGGCCTGGCCCATCGTGGCATTGGCGATATCGACGATGCCCATCGCGACTTCGAGCCCGCTGATGCCCAATGGCTCGGCGCAGCGACTCTCAAGCGCTCGGTGCGCTGCGTCTGCGTCCAGGCGTAGCTGTCCGCCCAGAAAGTAGTCCGGATTGAGACGGCCGAGCGCCAGGTTGGCATCGGTAATCGTTGGTTCTTCGCCGCCGCGCCCATAGCAGGCTGGACCTGGCTCTGCCCCAGCGCTGCGCGGACCCACGCGCAGCAATCCTCCAGCGTCGACCCAGCCCAGGCTACCGCCACCCGCACCGACTTCGACCAGATCCACGACAGCCGCGAGAATGGGGTAACCGCTGCCCTTGACGAGACCTGTGCCCGAGAAGGACCCGGCACCCACCTCGAACTCCTGCAGTACGCGCGGCTGACCCTCGCGGACCAGCCCCATCTTCGCAGTGGTGCCACCCATGTCGAACGAAATGGCGTCGCGGTAGCCCATCCGGCCGGCGACGAATGCAGCGGCACGCACGCCGGCGGCCGGACCTGACTCAATCAGCGCGATGGGGCGCCGCCTGGCCTGTTTCGCCGAGGTCACACCCCCGTTGGACTGCATCACGTGAACATCCGGGCAGAATGCTGCCTGCTCGAGGCGCTTCTCGATGTTGCTGAGGTAGCGCGCGACCACCGGCGCGATGTACGCATTCACAACGGTCGTACTTGCTCGCCAGTACTCGCGGATCTCCGGTGCAACGTCGCTGGAGAGCGAGATCGTGGCGCCCGGATGAACGCGCCGGATGACCTCGGCAGTGCGCTGCTCGTGGGTGGGATTGCGGTAGGCGTGCAAGTAACACACGGCGATGGAATGAATGTCCTCCGACTTGAGGCGCTCGACTGCGTCCGCGACCGCTTCGACGTCGAGATCGACCACAACTTCGCCACGGTAGTCGAGTCGCTCCGGGATCTCGAGGCAGTGGCGGCGGCGGACCAGCGGCGGCGGCTTATCGGTTTGCAGGTTGTACAGCTCGTGGCGAACCTGGCGCTGGATTTCCAGTATGTCGCGGAATCCCGCGGTGACCAGGAGGCCGGCCTGCGCCCCGCGCCGCTCGATGACCGCGTTGGTGGCCGTGGTCATTGCGTGCATGATGTAGCGGATCTGGGCCGGCTCGATGTCCAGTCGCTCGGCCAGGCGGCTGGCGACGCTCAAAAAGGCGAGCGAGGGATCGTCGGGCGTGGTGAGTATCTTGTCGATCTCGATTGCGCCCGAGTCTTCGTCGATCAGTACACCGTCGGTGAAGGTGCCGCCGATGTCAACGCCGAGTCGGTAGGATGCGCGCGCTCGGGTGGTGGTCATGGCGCCCCGGCGTCGGGCACGTCTGATTGGCGCCGTAACCGCGCGCGTTCAACGCTGGTGGCGGCGAGGTCCAGCTGACCGGTCGTCGAATCGATAACGACGCCGTACACGCTGTAGGCGCGTTCGAAAGAAACCTTGGCGTCCAATACATCCGACAACACGCGCTGTGGGTCCCGCTCCCAGGCAGGTCCGAAACCACCCCCGCCTGCCATCTGCACGCTGAAAACCTCGCCCGCCTCCAGCTGGACCGACACCTTTGAGCCGAGCTCCCGAGGGTCGGAGTCGGGGTTCTTGACAAAATGTGCGTGGCGGGCAGGCATGCCGCCGCACAGGCCCTGCGGAGCGAAGCGAGCACGATCCGCCAGGACAGAGAATCGAACCGCGCCTTCGGGCATGTAGTCACGGCGCAGTCCGAGCCCGCCGCGTGCGCGTCCTCCACCCTCGGAGTCCGCGATAAGCTCGTACCGCACGATGCGAACCGGGTAGTTCGCTTCAGTCTCTTCGACGGGTGAGTTCTCGGTGTTTTGCATGTGCGGCTGCACGGCGTCGATACCGTCTTTGGTAGCTCGCGCGCCATACCCGCCCGCCTGCGCCTCGTAGAACACGAAGTACGTACCGGTCCGCGGATTGATTCCGCCAAAACCGATATTGCACATGCAGCCCTTAGAATCAGCGGTGAGTCGCTCCGGCATCGCGCTGGACAGCGCGCGAAACGCCGTTTCACAGACGCGGGCGCCTGTTTCGGAGCCAGCGCCAATCGCGGCTGGTTTCCTGCTGTTGACGATCGAGCCAGACGGCGCCGTGACCTTCACCAGGCGGTAAAACCCGTCGTTCATGGGCAGGTCAGGGTCCATCAACGCTCGCAGCGTGTAGGCGCAAGCCGAGTAGGTCATGGCGTATGTCGTGTTGACCGAACAGGGGCGCTGCGCGTCCGAACCCGTCAAGTCGAATTCGGCGCCGTCAGGCCCGAGGTCGATGGCCACCTGCACGCGAATGGGAACGTCAGTAAAGCCGTCGTCGTCCAGAAACCCTTCGGCCCAATAGTGACCAGCGGGTAGCTTGGCAATTTCCGTGCGCACACGACGTTCGGTGTAGTTCAGCAACTCGTCTATCGCATGCTCAAAGACAGACAGTCCGTACCCGTCGATCAGCTCGTGCAAGCGGCGTCCGCCGATGTTGACTGCCGCCACCTGCGCGCGCAGATCGCCCCCCGTCTCGTGCGGCGCGCGGACATTCGCCAGGATGAGTCGAAATACATTGTCGTCCACGCGACCACCAACCATGACCCGCGTGGGAGGAACAATCAGCCCTTCCTGGAAGATCTCCTGGAAGAGACCGATGCTGCCGGGCGTCCCGCCGCCAACGTCGACGTGGTGGGCCATCGAGGCGACGAACGCGACTACATCGTCCCGGTAGTAGATGGGCGACAGCAGACACACGTCATTGAGATGCAGAGCGCCAAGGTGACCGTCATTGCACAGGATGCCGTCGCCAGGCAGAAGGCGGTCGCGGCCATATATCTCGAGAATGCGCGGGATGAGGTGGACCATGGTGCCCAGATGCACGGGTTGGGTGAACGACTGAGCGACGAGCCGCGCTGAGCGATCGAAGATCGCACACGAGAAGTCCAGGCGAGTTTTGATGTTGGTCGAATAGGCGGCCCGCTGAAGAGCCAGGCTCATCTCGTCGGCGGCCGCCACCAGGGCGTTGCGGAAGACCTCGAGACGCACCCGGTCGAAGCTCGTGGGGACCACGCCAGGGATGGTGCCGCGGCCCTTCCCGAAGTGTCAACAGTTAACCTTCAGACTGGACGGCATCCTAGGCGCCCCGACCACGTAGACTTTCGACCGAACGTATGCGGGTCTCAGAGGCCGCGGCTTCCACTCCGAGTACTTTTCGCCCTTTGCGCGAGATCGTCCAGGCTCAATTGCTGCACGACATCGTGCGTGGCAAACTCCCGCCTGGCGACAGGCTGAACGAGACGCGCCTGGCGCATGCGTACGGCGTCAGTCGTGGGCCGGTGCGAGAGGCTCTGCGCGCGCTCGAAGGCCAGGGCCTCGTCCGCTTCGTAGCCAACAAGGGCGCTGTCCTGACCCGCCTGAGTCGGACAGACGTGAAGGAGATCTACGATATCCGCATCGAGCTGGAGGGTCTGGCTGCCCGCCACGGCGCTGCCCGGATCTCAGAAAAAGGCATCACCCGCATGCGCCGGCTCGTGGACCGCATGGACGCCAGTACCGACGCGAACGTGCGCTGGCTGACGTTGAACAACGAGCTGCATATGACCTTGTACGAGGCATCCGGCAACGTACGCCTGTGCGCGTTGATTTCCGACCAGATGACCACCCTGCAGCCCTATACGGCATTCTTCCTGGATTTGCCGGGCCGGCTTATGGACACGCATTCTGACCACCGCCTGCTCCTGAATGCGGTGGCACAACGCGACGCTGTGCGCAGCGAGCTGGTGACCGAGGAACACCTGCGCCGAGCCGCGGCCATCCTCGTCAGCATGATCACCAGCTAGGAAAGAGTTACTCGCGCCGGCCGCCCACTCGCGTTTTAGACCCCAAGCGGTGCCGCGATACTCGATGACCGACCCCGGTGATGGCCTCTGGAGTATCCAACCTCCCTCGGGACTTCTCGTGCAACCCTGATGGAGCCGAAATTGGTCGGTCGCCAGCCGCGAGATATCGCCGCGGCCGGGCGCGGTCGTAGTTCCTGTCGACTGGCCCAGCTGATCCTACCGGGCGCTCGGCAAGCACACCTAACCAGCTCTAAAACGCTGGCCTGGTCAGCGATCCAGCTTGGAGGACTGGGCCGCTGACCAACCGCCAGTGCCCTAAGCCTGCGTTTGCTTGGCCGAGCTCTGGATGTTTTCGGCCACCTGCTTGACGTCCATGTCGTGATTCTGGGCAGCCAGCTTCAGATCGTCAAGGATGATGTCGCCCGGCTTGTGGCGATCGTTTGCTTTGCCGCAACCGCAATTCATACACATGGCAGTGCTCCCTTGCACAGATAGATGAACCTGATCATTCGCACGCCGCGTGCCAGTCTGGAGTAGGGTCTGCGGGGCGACAAACGGACCGCTCCCAGCGTGACCGGGCGCTCGTCACCGAGAGCACATGGGTGCGTGATATCGCTACTGACGCACACCGTACGACCTTGCTCGACGTTCCGAGTGTAGGCGCCCGCTCCAAGGCATACTTGTCCCTCCCGGGCGGCGAAACTGGCGGCTCCATCGAGGAGAGGCCGATCCTCACTCTCGGGGCGTGTCCATCGCCGCGCGTCGGGCGGCCTTCAGCCTCGGGCGGCGCTCCCCTTAGGGCTCGCCACGAAGACCGGAATCTCCCGGTCGGTCTTCTGCTGATACTCGGCGTATGGCGGAAAGGCGCCCACAGCGCGCTCCCACCAGACCCGTCGTTCGTCTCCTGTGATCTGGCGAACGTTTGCCTCGAACGGCTCGGGCCCATCCTGGATGGTCACCTCGTCTGGACTGGCCACCAGGTTGTAGTACCAGACAGGGTGCTTCGGAGCACCGCCCTTGGAGGCCACCAGCGCGTACTCACCCTGATGTTCAACTCGCATTAAGGCGATTTTGCGGATATTACCGCTTTTGGTACCTCGCATCGTTACGATGATCACCGGCAGGCCCGTATCCCGCAGCGTGTTGGCCTCTCGGCCGCCCGAACGTTCGTAAGTCTCTACCTGATCGCGCACCCATTGGGCTGGGCTCGGCACGTACTCACCTTGCAAAACCATAACCTTCTTTTTACTCTGCGTTGCAGCGGGGGTGGCGGAACGGGATTACGAAAAGCGCGGCGGTTTCTGGCTCGGCCCGTGGCGACTGGGACGTCCGTCGGCGCCGGGATAGCTCTCCGGCACCTGGTCCATCAGCTCCTCGACCTGTCTCGAGACGGCATGCTCGGTCCACAACCAGGCTACGATCGCAATGATGTACCAGCCCGCCGCCAGCACGCTGACCAACACCAGCCACTGCTGCACAGGAGTCACGGTTAGCGGGCTCGCTTTAGCTGGCGCAGGATGTTGTCCAAGCCGTAGGTGCTGCAGCACAGAGCGGCACGGTTGTGGTCCGCTTGGCGCAGTGCGCGATGTCACTCATCGTGCGTGGCATCGATATGCTCTGCCGCTGCCCGCACGCGACCGCGCACGATCAGCAGCCGTGCAAACTCGCCGTGGGTGAACGGGTGTGGGCTGGCGGTGGTTGCCTTGTGGCCGAACTGGTATGACTGGTCATGGTCGCCGGCACCGGTGCCATCCCGGCTTTCCCGTGTTGACGGCGTGCGTTCCTGCTCAGCCATGCATTCCCGAGTACCTGCTCGGAGAATGGCCGACCATCCCCTTGGCGGCTGTTGGGGAGCAGTTGAAAGCTGGTTGAATGGCGTCCGAACTGCCGCGGAACCACGTCGATGCGCTGGCTTGGTTCACTGCCACGCCAGCTGGACTGGCTTGCGGAGGAAGCTGCCGAGTTTTTGTCCTGCCGCTTCCACGGCGTCGCGCTCAGCAAGCTCCAGGTGATCCAATAGCCGAATCTCCAGACGCAGCCGGTCAGAGGCAGTGGTCCGCCGCCACGAGCCTCGCACGAGCCCACCCACCGTGACAACATTGGACAGGATGCTGCCGAACGAAAAGAGACTCGGATCGAAAGGACCATCCGTGTGGAGCGCAGCCCGGTCGCGATAGGCCACGGTGTACTCGTCGAAGTTGGGCAGTAGGTGTGCGGCTACGTCGACGCGAGGCGGGAAGCCGGCCTCAGCATCGAACCAATAGTCCTTCCCTTCCATCACCTGGTGGTCCAGCGCGGCCCCTGCGGCGGCGATGCCAGTGCGGCCATCAGCAGCACTCAGGCCGGACCACCACACGAAGTCCTGCATCTGGGCAGGCCCGTGACTCCGGAAGAAGCGCAGCGTGAGCTCGAGAAGCGCCGCGTTACGCTCGAGTCGGCACTGCCCAGGTGCCCGCTCCTCCAACAGGGCGTAGGTAAACTCCTTGCCTCGCCGTGGGCCACTGGTGATCACCCCATCCAGTTCGGCCGCCATGAGCAGGTGGGCCAAGCGGCCCTCCGTGGCGACACCAGCGGTGGCGAGGACCTGGCTGAGTTCAGAGCGGCTCAGATTGACGCCGCCGGCCAGGGCGGTGGCCAATGCTGTCTCGGATCGTTCGATTACCTTAGCGTCAATCTCCAGTTGGTGGTGACGGCCCGCCACCCCGCGACGGACTCTCGAGCCTGTCAACTCCAGTAGCCAGCCGATGTCTTCCGGCACCACAAAGTGCCAGGTCGGGCGCAAGACATGCGTGCGCAGGATCGCACCCTGGTCGAAGAGCCGGTCCACCTCGACCTCCGTCGTCGGCCGGCTTCGCTGCGCGAGGGCCCACTTCGCGCCGCGATAGTCCTGGGACTGGACCGCGCCCAGCCAACGCACCGCGTCGACAGGCGAGGCAAACGGCTCACCGGTCAGGTGGTGAGCGACAAGGCGTCGTGAGGCGATGTCGATCATCGGTAGTACCTCCGAGCAGGCAAGCCAGTCAGTCAATCACCCTGGCTGCGGAAGCGGCGAAGAGAGTACGGCCACTCCGCGCTCTCGGGCTGGTGCTAATCGGATCTGTGAAGCGCGACTGGGATTCAGGGCGAGACCGTCCTGCTTTTCCACTCCTGGTATTCGCGCAACGTGTTCTCATCGGGCGGATAAACGCCCAGGATGCTGCTGCCCTGCAGCACTTTGCGCATGATGAATTCCTCGCGCTGATCGTGTTCAAAGGCGGACGCTACGACCGCTTCGGCAATGGCGCGCGGAATGGCAACCACGCCCTCGCCGTCGCCCACGATCAGGTCTCCAGGCAGGACTGCCACTCCACCACAGCCAACCGGGACGTTGATGTCCTGAGGATGGTGGATTTTCGGCGATGCGTATGGGCTCTGTCCCGCGGCGTAGGTTGGAAGCTCGAGCGTCCGGATCGACGGCGTGTCCCGAAAGGCGCCATCCGTTACGATGCCGCCAGCACCGCGCTGCATGATTCGCGCGGCCAGGATATCGCCTAGAGTTGCCGCGCGGATGTCGCCGCGAGCATCGATGACCAGCACGTCGCCTGGCCCGACTGATTCCACGGCGATGCGCTGTTTGCTCGTACGATTGTCCGTCTCAGGTGGGTCGAGATCCTCACGCGCCGGGATGAAGCGCAACGTGAACGCCTGACCGACGAGTCGCAGTCCAGGGTGCAAGGGCAGGACGCCATGCATGAACGTGTTCGCGTATCCGCGCCTCTGGAGCTCACTCGTCAACGTGGCGCAGCTGACGCGCCGGGCCAAATCAAGGATCTCGTGTGGGACACGCTCTGGGGCAATCGACACGCCAGTTATCGTAGTGCGTGTGCGTGGCGAAGAATCACGACCGGCTACTTGCTTCGGCGCTTGCTGCAGGCTGTGCGGTGAACACGGGCAGGCTTTGGAGCACTCCATGCGCGGCGTCCTCAGGCCATGAGTCGCGAAGTGGAAGAAGCCAATCGGCGGCTCTTGCGTGCCCGAGACGCGATGGATCGCACGTACGCGCAGCCACTCGACGTGCCCGCCCTAGCACGCATAGCGTTCATCTCCAAGGCCCACTTCATTCGGACGTTCCGCACTACCTTTGGCGAGACACCCCACCGCTACCTGCAGCGGCGTCGCATCGAACGCTCGATGTTCTTGCTACGTGAGACGGACCGCAGTGTGACCGACATTTGTCTCGACGTAGGCTTCAGCAGCCTGGGCACCTTCAGCCGCACGTTCCGCGAAATCGTCGGTCAGTCGCCAAGGGACTACCGCCTGCGGGCTCAGGTCTCGGGCGCCCCGACCTGCTTCACAATGGCCTGGACAAGACCGAGCAGTTTTGGAGAAGCTTGCCTGCCGAACGACCAATAGAGTTGGTCGTATGTTGAACGCGATCACGATCTCTCACGTGTGGGTCCTGGATCAGGACGAAGCCCTCGACTTCTACGTCGGCAAGCTCGGACTACAGGTCACCAACGACATGAACCTTGGCTTCATGCGCTGGCTGACGGTCGGCGTCCCGGGCCAGCCGGGCCGCGAGATTTTGCTCGAGCTGCCTGGCCCGCCAGCGATGGACGAGGCCACTGGCCAGCAGGTCCGCGAGTTGGTATCCAAGGGCGCCACCGGTTTCGCGGTCGGCTTCAGCACCGACAACTGCCAAAAGACCTACGAGACGCTGGTTGCCAAAGGGGTCGAGTTCACGCAGGAGCCGCTCGAGCGTGACTACGGCATCGACATGGGCCTGCGCGACCCGTTCGGCAATCACATCCGTATCGTCCAACCCACCCGCGCATAGTTCGCATTCGAAAGGAGACTCCGTCATGCGTACGCCAAAGACCCTCGACGTAGTGCTGTGGACCGTTCAGGCCCTGCTCGCCCTCTTCTTTGCCCTGGGCAGCGGCGCGCCAAAACTGCTCCTGCTGCCCGAGCTCATCCCCATGCCGATTCCGCTGGCGCACTGGTTCCTGCTGTTCATCGGCACGTGCGAAGTGCTCGGCGGAGTTGGTCTGATCCTGCCCGGCGTCCTGCGCACCCATCCGGGCGTCACCGTAGCCGCCGCCACCTGTCTGGTGCTGCTCACCCTGTGCGCCACGACCTATCAACTGTTGGCCAGCGCCCCGCTCAACGCGGTCTTCGCCCTCATCGTCGGTGGCCTGGCCGCGTTTGTAGCCTACGGCCATTGGCGGCTGGCGCCGATGCAAGCACTTCGATCACGACCGTTACCCGTCAACGCTGCCTGATCGTGCGGCGACCATCTACTGAGCACCCTTCTCCCCAGAGCGAACGCGCGCCTTTTATGAAATGCTTGCGGCAGCGGGGCGGGTAGCCGAGGCGATAACTCCCAGCAACGCAACACCCGCGGCCGCCAGCAACCCGCCGCCGACGGCGCTCACGATCGCGTTTGCGTCGCCCGCCGGCGCCAACGCGATGATCGTGCTGAAGATCGCACCAGCCAGGCCGATCCCGAGCGTGTTGCCGAGCGTGCGGGCCGTCGAGAGGATGGCCGCGGCGACGCCGCTCTGTCGGCTTGGTGCGGCGCTCATCACTGCACTATTGTTCGGGGACGTGAATAGACCTATCCCAAGGCCAACCACGGCCAGCGAGACAGCCACGTACAGCAACCCCGTCGCCTGGTCCACCCGCGACAACAGGAACAGCCCGACCGCGAGCACCAGCATGCCAACAGTGGCTGGCCGGCGCGTGCCAATGCGGTCCGAAAGCGCGCCGCTGGACGAGGCAGTGATTGCCATGACGATTGGCTGCACCGTGAGCAGAAGGCCGGCTTGGGCTGGGCTCAGACCGCGGCCCTGGATCAGATAAAAGGGCATCAGGAAGAAGGTCGAGCTGACGCCCATGTAGTTGAGGACCGCGCTCACCACCGGCGCCGAGAAGGCCCGATGGCGGAAGAGCGCGAGGTCTAGCATCGGTGACCGTAGCCGCATCTCGAGTTGACCGAAGCCGAGTAGGAGCAGGACCCCCAGAACGAGACTGCCCAGCACCGGCGCCGAGGTCCAGCCCCAGGCAGGTCCTTGGTTCCGCGCCAGCAAAACCCCTACCAGGCCCAACACGTATATCGCTGCCCCGGCGATGTCGAAGCGCTCGGTGCGGCTCGAAGGCTGATCGACTGGGATGTAGCGCACGCTCAGGAACAGCGCGAGCAGTCCAATCGGCACGTTTACGTAGAAGACGGCCCGCCAGTGGACGAACGTAGCCAACCACCCGCCGATCAGCGGGCCGGTCGCGACGCCCATGTACACCGCGGTCGCTTGCCAACCCAGCACGCGGCCGCGCTGAGCGGCCGGGAATGCGTGGCTCAGGATCGCGACTGAGTTGGCATTGATCATGGCCGCGCCAATCGCCTGGAGGCCGCGGGTAGCAACCAGGAACCAGGGCCCCGGCGCGAAGCCGCACAGGGCGGAGCTAAGCACGAATACGGTGAAGCCCCAGCTGTAGACCAGCCGATGCCCGCGCATGTCCCCAAGCCGCCCAAACGAAAGTGTCAGGCCAGTCTGGACCAGGAGATACGTGAGCACCACCCACTCGATGACCGCCACGTCGACGCCAAAATCGTGAGTAAGGATCGGCAGGATCGCGTTGACGATCGAGTTGTCGAGTGCCGACATGTAGGCCCCGACCGCGACCGCGCCGAGGGTCAGCCACCGGCCGACGGGTGGCGATGGGTTAGCAAGCTTGAGCGTGGGCAAGGGTTTCGGTTGCATTCCAACCATACTGGTCATTGTCGCAAGCAAGTCCCTGCTCACAGGCGAGTGCAACGCCCACGAGAAAAGTCTCGAGCACGAGGGTTCGCAGGAGTCCTTCACCTGGCGCACGACCGGAGAGGATGCGCCAGAACTCCACAGCGTCGAGCTGAATGTGCGGCGTCTGATCGCCAACGGTGTCTGAGGCTATGGATGTTTTCGAGGCTTGACCCCAGCCGCATCGATGATCCGAGCCGCACTGTCGCTCTCGCCCAGCACGAAGCGCGCGAACTCAGGCTGCGTCATGCTCATCGGATCGGCTCCGTTCTCCGCCAGCCAATCCTTCAGCTGCGGCAAGGTGCCGGGGATGTCCTTCGCAAGCTTAGCGACCACCACGGACGGAGTGCCCGCCGGCGCCCATACCCCGTACCAAATCGGGTAGTCGAAACCGGCGACGCCCGCCTCCGCAATT
Source organism: Chloroflexota bacterium (assembly GCA_051006215.1). GTDB lineage: Bacteria > Chloroflexota > UBA6077 > UBA6077 > CF-72 > CF-72. The sequence goes on along the minus strand of JBPCIO010000076.1, from coordinate 14,678 downwards.
GTGGGTACCTTTGGCAGCAAGGGCGAGCGCCGCCCACTGCTCACGCCGAGCGCAACGAGTCTACCGCTGCGGATGTGCACCAGGGCAAGCGAGATGGGCGCAATCATGTATGTGGTGCTGCCTCGGATCATGTTGGCGATGACGTCCGAAATCGCTTCGGCCGGTCCGGGCGGCACGTGCAGCGCCCGAATGCCCGCGGCGAGATTGAATTTCTCCACCCCCAAATGCGAGCCGGTGCCCACCCCCGTGGAGCCAAACTTGAGCTCATTCGGCTGCGCTTTCGCCGCCGCGATGAGTTCGCCGACCGAGGTAACACCAGTCCTTCTACCTGCGACTAGCACGTAGGGCTGGCTCGTGAGTGGTGTAACTGGGATGAAGTCCTTCAATGGATCGTATGGGAGGTTCTTCAACAACGCCGCACTGTATGCCTGAGCGCTAGTGTTCACGAGCAACGTATACCCGTCAGCTGGCGACGTCGCGACTTGCGCAGGCCCCGCCGTGGCTCCCGCACCGGTGACGTTCTCCACGGTCACAGGTTGGTCCCACAACTCAGAGAGCTTTTGGGCGAGGGCACGGGCGAGAAGATCAGGCCCACCGCCCGCCCCAAACGGCTCGATCAAGTGGACCGCCTTGCTGGGATAGTCATCTGCGCGCACGGTGTCCAAGACGAGGTGAGATCGTGTGGTCTTTTCGTCGCTGTGATCCACGGCCTACCCCTGTCTCTCGAGTGTAGATCAGTCCAAACCAGGCGACAACGCGCGCATCGTCACGTCGGACCGCGGAATGTCGTGGTCAATGGAAGCTGGGCGGATCCATGCTCCAATGCAGCCGACGTGCAGTGCAGCCACGTGAGGACCCGTTTCATGCCTGAGCTTCGTTGGTCTCCAGCCAAGCTCCAACCGCCGACTCGAGTTCAGGGCTCGCGCCGCTCATCGCCGGATTGTGCATCGCTCAACCGTACGAGTTCGGAGGGCTAGGCTGGTCGTCGCAGCGGTGATCGCCGCTCCGTCACGCTGCCGCCTGGAAGATAGTCACGCCGAGATCGCGGTACTTCTGCCGCTCGGCTGGAGTGGTGGCAGTCCCCATCGCGATCCCAATCCCAGTGCCTTCAAGCTGCGAGGCCACGTTCTCCATACACGCCTCGACCGTCCTGAGGGGGAACGCGGGATGGAGGTCGAGCGAGAACTCGAGGTCGTTCGGGCCCCAGGTCAAGTGGGTGATCCCCGGTCGGACGAGGCGAGCGATGTTCGTGACCGTCTGGACCGATTCAATCTGGATGCTGAGGAGGACAGTTTCGTTCCACCAGGCGGCGTACTCGCGCCGAGCAGTGGGCGCGGTGCGGGCCCGAAGACCGAATCTGTTGTTGCCGCCCCAGCTCCGCCGCCCGAGCGGTCCGTAGTAGGCGAAATCGAGGGCGTCCTGCACGGTTGCCGCCTCCATTACCTCGGGCACCAGCGCGCCGGCGACGCCGAGGTCGAAGAAACGGCCGACCTTGTGGGCGTCGCGCGTGTGGGGGATGCGCAGTTGCACGGGGATACCCAGCTCCTCCGCCGCGCCAGTGAAGCTGACCAGATGATGGTCACTGTACGCAGAGTGCTGGGCGTCCAGCCAGATCAAGTCGGACTGACCGTCTCCCCAGATACCCGCCAACTGGTCCTTACTCCAGGAAATGTCGCCGCGCAAGGCGACCAGTTCGTCGCCGGCGGCGATGCGCGCGCGCAAGTTGCTGTGCTTGGTCACGTTGGTTGCTTCCTCATCGCGTAGTCGTGGATCTCCGCAGACAGGTCGGTAGCTTACATCGGCGGGCGTACTGGTGTCGGCGATCCAAGAACCCCTACGAACGTCTGCCAATCAACAGCCCGTCCTGGCACATTGGAATCAAAGCCGGGTCGTTCCACCGGCCGGGTATACGCTTTGGCCATCCGACCACCCACCACCGATGCCGAAGAAAGCACGGCCGGTTCCCCTTCACCCGAACCGGCTCATGCCACGGCGGCAGGGCTCTAACCCCGCGGGGGACGGAAAAACTCGGTCTGCTCTGGGCGCCCCACCGGGATCTGCGAGCGGGCCATTGTGGTTGGCCCTCTGGCAACCGCCGGTGCGTGAGAAATTGTCTCGCCCCTCGGCGCCGCACACAGCGGACTGGCCGCCAGGCGTTCGCCGTCCAGGCGGCGCTCGAAGATGATCTCGGGCGTTTCCTTGCGGAAGCCGATCAGCTCGTTGATGTGCAGCATCGGCGCATTCGTGGAGTCGTTGGTCGTGTGGATCTCGCGGTAGCCATTCTTGCGGGCGAACTCGACGGTCCGTAGCTTGAGCGCCTGAGCGATGCCGCGGCCGCGGTACTCGGGATGAGTGCCGGTGAACGCCTGGCGGATCACGTGCGCATGATTCAGGTCGCGCGTCAAGCGACTAAGACCCACCACACGCTCGTCGTCAAGCGCCAGGAAATGTGCCTCGTGTAGCACGTCGGGTGTGTCCAGGCTGATGGCGAGGAAGCGATCAAAAGACATAGGTTTGACGTCACCGTGCGCGGCGAACTCGGTTCGAAATATCGCCATCTCCAAGTCGTACACGTCGCGCGCCAGCCGATCGCCGCGTTGCGCCCGTTCCACGCCGTAATTGGTGAAGCGAAGCCCCTGGGTTGCCGCGCGCTCCTCGGCGACCAACAACGCCGTGAGATCGGCCGTCGCCACGTCAAGCACTGACTCCCAGCGCCGACGCCACTCGCGGAAGCCGCGCTGCTCGAGAAATCCGACACTCTCTGCGCGGCTGGCCAGCGTTGCGCTACGGATCAGCTCGGGACCCCAGCTGCGCAGCTCATGCAGTAGCGCATCGAAGAGCGTCGAGCCGATACCGCGCCGCTGCCAGTCGGGGTCGACGTCCAAACACAGGAAGTAGCGCCGCGGGTGATACACCCACCAGATGTGCGACACGCAGCCCCAGCCGACAACTCCCGCCCCGTCCACCTCGGCGACTAGCTGGAATCGCCGCACCCGCGGCTCGACCAGAGCATTGGCACGCCTCAAGGTCTCCGGGGTGGAGGAATACAGAGGATCGATCGCGGCGCCAATTTCGGCGACGCGTTCGTAGTCGCCATCGACGAAGGTTCGGACGAGCAGCTCCACTGGGCCGAAGAACAAGTGTACTCTGTGGAACGGCTATTCTAGGCCAGCCCTATCTGCTCGCGTCTGCCCAGGCGGAGGACACTGGTTCAACAACGCAGCAACGAGCTCGACCGTCGAGCATTTCGGTGAGATCGAGCACTGCGAGCATGCCGCGCTGATCGTCGTTGACAGCTTTACACTGCACCCACCCGGCACCCACCCGCCAACGGCACCAGTGCTGCGTTTGGGCCATGTGGCCTTGCGTACACCGATCCCGGAGTCTGATCGGCGCTAACTGGCCCGTTGGTCGGCGCGCTGAACTACAGTTTCGGACGTGGAGCAGACGTACAGCGCGGCTCTGTCGAGGTGGAGGAGGGCTCGGCTACACGGGCCGGCCATGTGCTTAACTGACCTCAAGAGGCGAACCTTCGATGCGCTCGTCGGCACCGTGCGAGGCCAGGATTGCGAGCGCGCAATTGCGTATCACTGCCCTTACCCCAAGTATGAGTTCCTGCACTACCTCGTCGCTGACCTGGGATACCTGGTGCACGGCTCGCGCGAAGCCGACATCCAGATGTTTGAGCCGCGACCCGCGTCCGACGTGTATGAGTTTTCGGCGCAACGTGCTGTCTACGCTGCGTCGGACGGCATCTGGGCAATGGTGTTCGCGATCCGGAATCGGCGCCCGCAACAGGGCACGTTCTTCAACGGCTGCTCACGCGTCGTCCACCCCAACGGAACCTCTAGCCAGCCCTACTATCACTTCGCTTTAGCTGCCGACGGGCTACGCGACGATTTGTGGACGAACGGCACGATGTACGTGCTAGCGCGCGAGACTTTCGTTGCCCACCCGCTCGTGCTCGAGCACGGGCTGACCGTCACCCTCGAAGAGTGGGCGAGCGCCGAACCGATCGTTCCGGTCGCGAAGATCAAGGTCGGGCCCGAAGACTTCCCATTCCTGAATGACTTCTGGGGCTACAACCCCGAGCTCCTGGCAGGACGACATGTGTGGACGGACCTCGACCATGACGATCGCGAGTTACTCCCGATTCGTCCCCGAATGTGGGGCGTGTAGTCACCGAGACCGGCGCTGTCCGAAATGCTCCGCAATGTCATCGCGGCGATGACTATTGACGCCCCACCTCCCGAGTGATTCGGGCGGTGGGTGGTGCCGGCGCCCGCAGCGTGCCTGGTACCATGCTTGGCTACGTGAGAGAGCCCTTCGGATCGACCCGCCGAGCCTGCCTGGGGCGCCCTGAGCAGCGCGGGACGCATTTCGGTCCAAGGGTCAGCCGTGCCCACAGTTCGCCGGTCTCATCTAGCATCGTCATTCAGGCGTCTGCCTCGGTGTGCGCCCGCGCCGCCGTAGCGCGCGTCGAGACACTCCTGGGCGGAGCGGCTCGAGCGCGAGATGAAGGGCGAAGATGACCGCAGCCACGCCCGCGCAGCGGGATTTGGCTCGCTGGCTCCTGATGCAGGAGCTACGCGATTCTCAGGAGGCGGAGGCGCTACCCGATGCTGCGGAGCGCGCTTGCCAGAAGTTGTGTCGGCGAGTGGCGAGGCTTGTCACAACGGCCGGATGCAAGGCGCTACTTGCGCGCGCCCTGCACCTGGCCACGGCCGAGTTCCCCTTTTTGGCCGGCGTAGAGGCTAACCCCGCACCAGACACCTACCTTGAGGGGCTGCCGGCCAGAGCGGAGCGGGTAGAACCTTCGACGATGCGCGACGCGCTAACCCTGGTGCTCGCGGGTGTGATTATGCTGCTCGCTACCTTCATCGGCGAGGATCTCAGCATGCGGCTGGTGCGAGACGTCTGGCCGGACGCGCCCATACGTGAAGAAGTCTCTGGTACGCAGGAGATGCAAGCATGACCGAGGCCAACACACGATCCCGAGTATCCATCAACCGACTGGTGACGGGTGTCCCAGGTCTTGATGAAGTGCTCGGGGGCGGCGTGCCCGAGTACGCCTTTACTCTGCTGGCCGGCTCGCCGGGCACGGGCAAGACGACCCTGGCGCAGCAGGTCATGTTTGGGCTGGCCACGCCGCAACGCCCTGCCTTGCACTTCACGGTTCTCGGCGAGCCGGTGCTAAAAATGCTGCGCTACCAGCAGCAGTTCTCCTTCTTCGATCCGTCCAAGGTTGGCACCAGCATCCAGTTCGTGAATCTCAGTGAGGAGGTGCTGCAACAAGATCTAGGCGCGGTGCTGGATCGCATCGTGCGCGAGGTCGAGCAAACCAACCCCGCCATCGTGGTAGTGGACTCGTTCCGCAGTGTGGTGCGGGCCGCGACGGCCTCTTCGGATGGAAAGCTCGAGCTGCAAGGCTTCCTGCAACGGCTGGCGCTGCATCTCACGACGTGGCAAGCCACGACGTTTCTGGTGGGCGAGTACCTGGAGAACGAGATACCCGACAATCCGGTGTTCACGGTGGCCGACGGGGTTCTGTGGCTGTACCAGAGCATCGACCGCAATTCCAGCGTGCGCAAGCTTCAGGTACTGAAGATGCGTGGCCAAGCGCCATTGCCGGGCATGCACACCATGCGCATTACCGATGCCGGGACGCAGGTCTTCCCGCGCATCATTAAGCGTATCGCCGAGACCGACAACCCGAGACCCAAGAAGCGGCTTTCCGTGGGCCCCGGGATCGACGACATGCTGGGCGGCGGGATTCCGGCGTGGGACTCGGCGATCGTGGCAGGGCCAGCCGGGTCGGGCAAGAGCGCGCTGGCCACCCAGTTCATCGCCGAAGGGCTGAAGCAGGCCGAGTCAGGCGTCATCGTCGTCTTCGAGGAGCGCCCAAAGGAGTATGTGGCACGGGCTAAAACGCTGGGTCCGGACCTGCAGAAGATGGTCGAGCGGGGGCTACTGGAAGTGCTCTACTTGCGGCCGCTGGACCTGTCGGTGGACGAGACGCTGCTCGAGATCCAGGCGGCCGTGCTACGGCTCAAGGCGCAGCGCTTGGTGATCGACTCGCTGTCAGGCTTCGAGCTGGCGCTGGCGCCGACGTTCCGCGAAGACTTCCGCGAGTCGTTGTACCGCATGGTCGGAGCGCTGACCGGCGCCGGGGTGACCGTGTTTATGACCGTGGAAGTACCGGTGTCGTTCACTGACCTCGAATTCAGCCCGGACCTGATCTCCTTTTTGACCGACGACATCATCCTGCAGCGCTACGTGGAAGTGAATGGGCACCTTCGCAAAGTCATAACGGTGGTCAAGATGCGTGGCAGCGCGCATGACACCGCGCTGCGGACCTACGAGGTGACCGAGCACGGACTGGTGCTGGGCGAGGAGCTCACCGACTACGTCGGCATCATCTCTGGGGTAGCGCGACGGCGTGAGGACCTGCCCGCCGACTCGGTAGCTGATCGCTCGACGGCCGCGGGTAGCTGAGCGCATCGTGGCGTCGCGGGAGTGCTCCAGGCTGGGACGGACACAGGCTGGGCAAGTCCGGGGCTGGGTCGGCGCGGCCAGCCCAAGAACAGGTGGAGCGGCAGGCCGCGCTCCATACCGCCGTGCAGCGCGGCCGCCACATCGCCGAGCGCGCACTCCATCGCTTGTCGCGACTGCAGGCAGTGACGGTGGCCCTTTCTGAAGTGTTGACCGCCCACTGCTGGGCGGCTGTGTATCGGACGCAAGCCGCGAGCTGACGGCCCGGCTGGAGAGCAAGTCGCAAGAACTCGCGCGGCTCCTTGACCGCGGAGTGCGTCGTACTTACCTCGAGCAGGACAGTTGGACGCGATCAACCGGTGCCGAAGCTGCGCCAGCAGGTGCATCGACGGCGGCGCCAATTTGATCATGCGACGAGTCGTAGCGAACCCGAACCGCTGTGGGTCGAGCGCTCCTCGGGCTCGGTCAGAACACGCTGGCAACTCCATCTGAGATCGCATTCGACTGGTGGCTAGAGGTGTTTGTGTTCAACACGCTGAACAGCTCGTCGGCACTGCACACGCGGGCACGCTCACCGCACCAGAGCACCGGCTCAAACGTTAGCAACGGCTACTCCGCAACGGCGGGGCGGTGGTACTCGAAAGTCGGCCAATCGCACGCCGCACTAACGACGCTGACGCCAGGCCTAACTTGTCGTCCACCCCCTGAAGCGATGCTCGTCAGGTGATTCCCGCTCTCAACGAGTCGGCTGTACACATGGCATGCCAGATGCGATCCGTCGAGCGACACGCATCTCGTCGTCGACACCGTTGACCGCTGGAGCCTCCGCCTCGACGGGCGGAAGGGCCGCCAGAGGCGTTCGATGTTCGAGAAGTCTCGGGGCGCCTATGACATCGACGCGGTCAAGCCTTTACCAGTAGGGCGGGCCGGCACGCTCGCCGAAGCGGCGCGCAGCCCACCAGGATCGTCAACGGGCATCTGGCCGAGCACCCCGGGCCCCACGGGTGAAGCGTGCTCCTAGCTTTGGAGGATGACCGCGGTGATGTCGACCGCACCGAGCGACTGTGCTTGACGCAAGGCGTCGCGAACATCGGTCGCCTCAAACACACTCTCCGCCAGAAATTCGAGGCGAAATTGTTGCTGCGCACGGCCGCCGTTTCGAGACACAGCCGGACCCGCAGGCGTTGTGATTGGTAGCTTTGGGATGGCACGCCGCGCGGAGCCACGGCTAGCTTGCTTGCCTGCGGGGCCGCGCGACCCGAGCGTGGTCCTGCCTGGTGAAGCTGCCGACTTGGGATTCGCGGGCGCTGCTGCACCGGGCGAGGAAGAGCGGCGCGACGCGGAAACGGTCGTGCCTGGACCTTTCGAGCGGGTCGGGGATCCCGTGTGTCCACGCAACGCGACACCCTGTCGCTGCACCACCCGATACAGTGTGGATTCGCTCAAACCGAAGCGCGCGCGGATCGCCGCCGTTGGAGTGTTCGAGTCCGCGTACAGCTTGCCAATCGCCCGCTCCTCATCCTGAGTCAACCTGCGGCGTCGCGAACGACGTGGACGAAGCGTGCTGCCTGACGGTTCGTGGATGCGCTCTGCTGAATGATCTTCTCCGCTCTCGACAATGCTCAAAGTCTGTCTCCTCGCTGCTGGATGCTTGATCGCTACCAAGCTCGTGTACATCACGCTCGACGATCACTGTACGGTTTCGGAGGCCAATTCAGTTGCGCAGGAGTTGCGACTGGAGCTCAACACTGACGAAACGCTGAGTCTGGCTACCCCTTCAAGCCGCCCATCGTCAACCCTCGAACGAGGTAGCGCTGGCCGAGCACTGCAAACAGGTAGGCTGGGATCATCCCCACCACGACCGCGCCCGCTGCCACGCCGTAGTCCTGTTGCGTCGGTGAAACCAGCGTGGCGCTGAAGAAGACCATCATCGTGCGGGTCTCTGCCCGAGTCAGCACCAGCGCGATAAGGAGGTCGTTCCAGGTGAAGACGAACAATAGCAACGCGACGACGAAGATGCTCCCCGCGAGAATCGGGATGACGATGCGCACGATCGTGCCGAGCTCGGAACAACCATCGATGAGCGCCGCGTCCTGGATCTCCTGCGGAAAATCCTCGAAGAAGCCGAGCAGTATCCAGACCGCGAACGGAATGAAGAACAGCGCGTAGGCGATGATCATCCCGTGGTACGTGTTGATCAGGTTCAGCGCGCGGAAGGTGAGAAAGAAGGGAATGACAATCGCGACCGCTGGAAGCATGCGCTGGCTGATGATCCAGAAGCCCAGCGCTCCACCACCGACCTTGTACCGAGCTATGGCATACGCGACCGGAATCGACATAATCAGCGTGACGACGGTGTTGAGTGTGGCAATAAACAAGCTATTTGCCAGCGCCGTGCCCGCCTGATAATCGACAAACATCTTCTCGTAATTGGCCAGGGTGAGGCTTGACGGGATCCAATGAGGCGGGATGGTGAAGTAGTCGACCGGCAGCTTCAACGACGTGGACAGTACGTACAACGTCGGGAACAAATAGAACACCACCAGCAGCAGCACCGCTGCATAGAAGATGGCGCGTCGACCCAGCTTCAGCAGCCTTGCGGTGGTGTACTCGGCTGAAGGCCTTCGGAGCGATTGCGCAGCTGCCATGTCAGCGTGCTCCTCTCATCACGCCAAGGTAATACCTGGCAAAGACGATGGTGACGATGGCAAGCAGGACTCCGGTCGCGGCGCCGTAGCCGACACGAAAGAACTGGAGTCCATTCAAGAAGATGTAGTACGAGATGGTCTGCGTCGACGTTCCGGGCCCACCTTTGGTGACGATGTAGATATAGTCGAAGATGCGCGTCAAATCGATGCCGCGAAGCAGGAGGATCAAGATCAACACCGGCCGTAGCAGAGGCACCGTGATGTGCACGAACAGCTGTCGAGCATTGGCACCGTCCACGCGCGCCGCCTCGTAGACCTCGGGGTTGATCGCTCCCAAACCCGCGAGCAGCAGCAGCATCACAAACGGTGAGGCGTGCCAGATGTCGATGAAGACGACGGACATTCGCGCCAGCGCCGGCGAGCCGAGCCAGTCGATCACCACACGGTCGGTGCTGAACCACGACAGGACGTCGTTGATCGGTCCATACCTTGGCTCGTACAGCAGCCGAAAGGCCATGCCAGCGGCGGTATCCGAGACCATGACCGGCGTTGCGATGGCGCTGATGGCGATCGCACGGCCCCAGAAGCTTCGGTTGAGCAGCAACGCCACGGCGAAGCCCAACACGAACTCGCCAATCAGCGCAGGGAGGGCGATGAGCACCGTCTGCCAGATGTCCTGCCAGAACAACGCGTCCCTTACCGCTTCGATGTAGTTGCTCAGCCCATTGAAGCGGGGCACTGGATCGAACTGCAGCTGGTACTCGGTGAAGCTGATCGCCAGCGCGTACAGCGACGAGAAGATGGTGCCAACGAACAGGAAGATTGCCGTCGGCGCGACGAACAAATAGGGTGTGAGCCGACGGCGCGTCCACCGATTCCGCGCCGGGGCCACCCGCGCCGGAACGTGCGCGGCTTCGTGGAGCATGTCAACAGACCTCGCTGGCGACTGTCCTGTGTCTAAACCTCAGAGTTGGCTCAGGCAAGCGGCGTGTACTCGATGCCTCGGGCTTTCATACTCGCGCTCTCTTTCGACCAGGCGTCCTTCTGCCGCTGAGCGCCCATGCGCTGGGTAATGTCGCTCCACTTCGCTGCGGCATCGTCCATGGCTTGCTGAACAGACTTCGAGCCGACGATTGCCTCCTTGAGCCCATCGTCGAGGCGCTGATAGTACTCCGACGAATTCAGCATCTGGAGATCCGGGAACCCTGCGCCCAGCGCGTCCTTGATGGTCTGGGCGTAGTCTTTGCCATACGTCGAGACAAAACGAGGATTGTCGAGTACCGAAGCGCGGTACGCGTCGATGCCGGTGTCCGGGTCGACGATGAATTGCAGGTGCGCCTCAGGCTGTGAGTAGAACCACAGAACGTACGCGGCAGCTTCCTTGTTTTTCGCGTACTTCGGAATTGCCAGCGACCAGCCGGTGCAGAGCGCGTCGTGTCGAACCAGTTTTCCATTCACCATGGCACCTGGAGTCATCGTCGTCCCAATCTTGCCGACGGTGGTCGACTTCTGCGGGTTGGTCGACGTGCGGTAGGCAGATGACCAGTTGATCGACATCGCGACGTCACCTTTGACCAGCGCGTTCTCCACCTCCTGATAGCCAAAGGTGTTGGCGCCAGGTGGCATGAACTTGCCCGCTTTGACCAGGTTGTCAGTGGCCGCGATGGCATTCTTGGAGTTGATGAGCGGCTTCACGTCGGCGTCGAAGTACACGGCGCCGTACGACGCGAGTCGATTCTCCCACCACCACTCTGGTCCGCCGAGCCCCTCGGCGGTGCCGAAGCCCTGGCCTCCATCTGTGCGCCACTTGTTTTCGGTGAAGAACTGGGCCATGTCGAGGTACTGGTCGTACGTGTCGGGCGGCTTCAGGTCGTAGCTGTACTTGGTTTTGAACTTGTTCTGGAGGTCGGCGTTGCCGAAGGCGTCCTTGTTGTAAAGGAACAGGTGGACGTCCCCGTCAAATGGCATCGACACCAGCTTGCCGTCCCAGGAGGAATACACCTCGCGGAAGATGGGCAGCACGTCGTCCAGCTTGAGGTCCAGTCCGTAGCCCTTGGTCAAATCGTCAAGCGGCTCGAGGTGTGCCGCATAGTCTGGCAGCTGGAAAGGCAGGAACATGAACATGTCGTAGCTGCTGCTGCCACTGGTAAATTCAGTCAGGTTGCGCTGGTACATGTCGCCAGCGGGCACGACGTCGATATTGAGCTTGAGGCTGAACTCCTTCTCGATCTGGCCCTGGAACTGGCGCAGCGCATAGGCGTAGTACTCGGTCGACGCGCCGATTTTGAGTTGAAGGCTGTTGAAGTTTTTGCCCAGGTTGGTCGGGGCGAGGGTGGCGACCGGGGCGACCTCCGTCGGTGCGGCAGTGGGCGTGACCGCCGCGGCCGCGGTCGTCGGAGCTGCAGCCGCCGCCGTGGTGGGGGCTGCCGCGGTAGTGGGCGCTGCGGCGGTGGTCGGGGCCGCTCCAGCCGCGGCGGTGGGCTTCGCAGCCGGCGGGCTTGTCGGCGCCGTGGCCGGTGCAGTGTTGGAAGGTGCGGCGCTACTGCATGCCGCCAGGAGCATTGCTCCGCTACTCGCCGCGGCGCCGACCGCGACCATGCGGAGAAATGCCCGCCGTGAGGTTGCCTGACCAGTGCGCGTCATGTTCGTTCTCCCTCTAGCTGGGGGCGCCGGTCTGGCGCAACACTCCATGCGTAGTGACTCTATGTCCCCCTGTCATCCCAGCGCAACCGGCCGAAGTATCGGGTGCAGCATGCCCTCGCGTAACGCCTCACGGATGGCGACACCACCGCGTCTGGTAGCACACTCTTAGCCCAGTTCGATTTCGCGCTCCAGTGGCTCACCCGTCGCACGGTGGGCGAGCAGTTGACAGTGGGGACGGCGTGCGTGTAGAGATCGGATGCCCGACCGACGACGAATATCTGTGGGGGCCAGTACCATATTGCTGGTCGATCCGTCCGCGCGCCCCCGCGGTCAGGTCCACTGGCGACGATGCCGGCCGGTTCGGGCGATTGGAGGCGTGACTCCGCTCACCCCGACCCGTCTTCACCCCCCGTTCACTACCATTGGGCAGGCATGGCTGCACCCGCACCGACTCCCGTAGCGGGGCGTGCGGACTGCGCGTCGCCACCCACGCCGCGGCGTGGCGCTCTGCGCACCGCACACCTCGTGACGGCCGACGACTTCTCAACTCTGGCGCGTCCGCCGATAGCTGGGTGGTGCGGCGCCCTGGCCGCGGTGAAATCGCTGTTGACGTTCGGTCAGCGCACTGGTTTCTCCTGCTCAACGTCGGCGCGGCGCTCAAACCGCCAGCTCGCACAGACACCCTCGCCGAGTGCAGCCTTGACGAGCTCGAGTCCACACCCTGCTGGCGCGCGAGCCTGGTCACCGCAACCGCGAGAGGCGTCCACGGCTGGCTAGGGCCACGCATGGTCTCTCGCCAAGTGGCGACGAGGTCCGCGGCGGAGGCGACCCAAGCCGTCGGTGCAGGAACACCGATGGATCCCCCACCTGAAGGTCGATTGTCAGCGGGGAGCGAAGTACGGCAGCGGCGTAGCCAACCAGGCCGCGTAGGCATCGAAAATGCCCACCGCCGTCGCGCAGATCGCCTGCACGTCGTTCTGGCCGTTCGCCTCGAGCATCGAGCCGAGCATCACATACGTGTAGCCGCGTAGACCAGCGAGCTCCAGCCGCGGCAGGTGGCCACAGCGTTCGAGACTCTCGATCTCGCTGGTCGCCGCGCCCAGATGGACCAGGTCGGCGCGCAGCGCGCTCGCGCGGTGCAGACCGAGTACCGGGACGGATGGATCGCTTGCCTGGGCAGCTGCGCGCTCGAGCGGCTCGAACAGCCCCAGTAGCCGTCCCAGGTGGGCGCGGTACTCGGCAACGGTGTACGCCGCGTCGAACAAACGCCGCATCGGTTCACTCGCGGCTAGCTGCGCGTGCTGCGACCGTGTCGCGCTCCGGAGGGCGTTGATGACGCCCGACTCTGCGAGCACGACGTTAGCCTGCATGGTCAGTCTGCGAGTGCAGCAAGAGTCGATCCACCATTCGACTTACTACGCGCCTGCGGACGGTGCAGCCGGCCGGCCAGGTGAACGCTGCCTACGCCGCCGCGCCGTGATCGGCCTGATAATGTTCTAAGGCGTTACCGCCGTTGCGCTTCACGCGATACATAGCCGCGTCGGAGTCGTTCACCAGCGCTTCGCTGCTGGTACCGTCGGCGGGATATTGGCTGAGTCGACCAAGCGAACATCCTCGGCACGAGCTCGCGTCTGTTGCATGCGATCGTCCGATGCTCGCCGTGATGTTGATGTAGATGTCCTGTTCGATTGTCAGTGACGCCTCGCATACGCCTGGGAGGATGACGATGAACTCGTCGCCTCCCAGGCGCCCGACGAAGTCCTCCGCGCGGACCTGATGCTGTATGCGTTGCGCAACGATGCGGAGAATCTGATCGCCCCCACCGTGGCCGAGGCGATCGTTGAAAATGTTTGAACTTATCCAGGTCGATGAAGAGGACCGCGAACGACGAATGCTTGGCCGCTGCATCCTTGACGCATTGGTCTAGTTGGAGCTGAATGGAGTATCGATTCATGAGCCCCGTCAGCGTGTCGTGGTGTGCCAGGTACCGAATCCGTTCTTCGGATTGGAGCAACCTCTGGGTCTCTCGCAGCCCGATTAACTGCTCGCGGAGGAATCTGGCACTCTCCAGTTCGAGGCCTGTCCACGACCGGCTGCGACCGCGTACGGTCGCCTGCCACGCCGCGAACGAAGCTCGCGGGCGTAGCCGGCCGTCCCGATCGGTGCTAAGTGACTTATCCGGATTGCCGGCCCAGACCGTCGTCTCCACCAGCTCACGACGGGAAAACAGCAGGTAGTCACCACTGCCTTCGGCGAGCCCCAGGTACAAGGCCCCGCTCAGCTGACTGGTGTGGACCGCGGCGGTAGGATCAACCGCGCTGAGCATGTCAGAACTGGCGATGCTTCGAGTCGCAAGGCTCCGCAATGTGCCGACGATGGGGAGCAGCACCGCCTCGGCCAGCGTCGTACCCTGCGAGGCAAACACGCCGTCAATATGCGAAACGAGCCCGTCCGCATCGAATAACTCCAGAAGACGTGGGCTCTGGAAATGGTCTGCCTGACCGATGGCACTCGACGCCTCGACACCCGCCATGTAGCTCTCGAGCAGCGCGTGAGATCGCAGCTGCGATTGCAAAGCGAGGTTGTCGAGGCGTAAGGTCGCTTGCGACGCCAACGTCTGCGCGATCAGTTGGCAAACGGAGCGCGTCGTGCCGTCCACGCGGTGCGGCGCCGCATGATGGCAGGCGATCATCCCCCAGAACTCGTGCTTGACGATGATCGAAATGGTCATGGATGACTGTACGTCCATGTTGCGCAGGTACTCGAGGTGCACCGGTGCCGCACTGCGCAGGAGCGAGCGAGTCAAATCCAAGCGCCGGCCAGTCAGCGGTCCGATATCTGGAACGATCGGCACCGCTTGTGCAGCTCTGTCCGTTATGGTCCGCAGCGGGTTCA
>JBPCIO010000075.1:0-3017 GCA_051006215.1 Chloroflexota bacterium | reverse complement strand
ACCAACGAGCTCGCGATCACTTTCAATATGCGCAAAGCCCCGTTCAACAACAAAGACGCCCGCTTTGCCGTGGCGCATGCCATCGACCGCCAGAACATCGTCAGCAACATCGTCAAGCTCGGCAAGGTGGTCGGCGCGTCAATTCCGCCTGGTACGGTCGGCTACGACGAGAACCTGTTCAACAAGCCACTCCCGTACGACATGGCGCGGGCCAAAGAGCTGTTCGCAAAGGCCGGACTCGAGAGTGGCACGAAGCTCTCGTTCAAACTCAACCCGGCCTGGTTCGCGCGTATGAAGGAGTCGTCCGAGTACATCGCGAACCAGCTGCAGCAGCTTGGCTTCGAGGTTACGCTGCAGTTTCTGGAGCCAGGCGCATACACAGAAGCCCGCAAATCGGGAGACTTCGACCTGGCCATCCAGGAGCTTGGTCGCGCCTTCAATCCGGATACCAACCTCACCATTCTGTTCGTCGATTCAGCCTTCGGCAACTTCTACAAGGAAATCAATCCAGGCATTGTGCCGATGATCGAGTCGGCTCGATCGGAGCTTGACCAGGCCAAGCGCGACGCGGCCTACAAGGCCATCCAGCAAGCGCTGTACGACGATCTGCCGGAGTTGGTGCTGTATCAGGAAGAGTTCATCTGGGGCGTTCGCAAGCGGGTCAAAGACTTCCAGGGCCGGGCTACTGGCGACACGCGGGTGTACGGTTGCGACCTGGCGTGAATGTGAACGGTCGCCGGTGACGACCTATTTGGCGCGGCGTGTGGTCCAGGCGCTGATCGTGATCTGGGGCGTATCCGTCATCGTGTTCGCCCTGGTGCGGCTTGCGCCAAGTGACCCGGTGACGCTGATGCTCTCAGAGACAGCAACTCCACAGCAGATTGCAGAAGCACGCCACCAACTCGGCTTCGATCAACCGATTTTCGTGCAATATGGCGTGTTCGTCCAGCGCGCACTTCGGGGCGACCTCGGCCAGTCGATCTACTTCAAAGAGCCCGCTCTGGGTGTGGTTATGCAGGCACTTCCCAAGACACTCCTGCTCGGCGCGGTCGCTTTTGCGTTGTCATTGGCGGTGGCAGTGCCGATTGGCGTGCTCTCGGCTCTGCGCCGCGACACGCTCTGGGACTACCTGGGCGTGGGCGTCGCGCTGGTCGGCCAGGCGACGCCGCCGTATTGGCTAGGCATCGTGTTGATCCTCATCTTCAGCGTCAACCTGCACGTGCTACCGACGTCCGGCAGCTTCGGGCCGCAATATATCATCCTGCCGGCTGTGACGCTGGCCGCGGTATTGATGCCAATCGTGACCCGCCTCGTCCGGTCCGGCATGCTCGACGTGCTGCACGAAGACTACCTTCGCACGGCGCGGGCGAAGGGCCTGCCGGAACGGAGCGTCATCCTCGGCCATGCGCTGCGGAGCATGCTCATCCCGCTGGTGACAGTGCTCGGTCTACAGCTCAGCGCGCTGCTGGGCGGCGCAGTCGTGATCGAGCAGGTCTTCGGCTGGCCGGGCGTGGGCCAGATTGCGGTGAATGCAATTTCTTCGCGCGACTACCCGATCGTCCAGGCGACTGTCCTGGTCGTCTCGACGGCGTTCGTGTTCGTGAACCTGGCGGTGGATGCGCTGTACGCCTGGCTGGATCCCCGCATTCGAGTGAACGCGTGAGCCGGGTGTCGGGACAAGTGAGCACCGCCGCGCTGAGCAGCCGCGCGAGCGTTCTCGTCGCGTCGGTCGGGCAACCTCGGCGGCGTGGGCTGCTCGGCCGAGCCACTCGCAGCCGTCGCCTTGTCGTCGGGGCTGGCGTGCTCGCGCTTGCCATCCTGGTAGCGGTGGGCGCGCCACTCCTCGCGCCTTATCCACCCCTCGAGCAAGCGCCGGTGCTGAACAACCGCCCGCCACTCTGGACCGACCCGGCCGGCGGCTTGCACATCTTCGGCACCGATCCGCTCGGCCGTGATGTGTTGAGCCGGACCATCTTTGGCGCGCGGGTCTCGCTTGTGATCGGCGCGACGGCCGTGCTCTTAGCGGGAACCATTGGCGTGGTGCTCGGCCTGTTGGCGGGCTACGTCGGCGGGCTGACGGAGTCGGCCATCATGCGCCTGGTCGACACGTTGCTAGCCATCCCGTTCGTGCTGCTGGCGATTGTCTCAGTCGCCCTCTTTGGGCAGAACCTCCTCGGCCTGGTGCTCATCCTGGGCTTGACGGGCTGGCTTGGTTATACGCGCGTGGTACGCGGGGTCGTGCTTTCGTTGAAGGCCATGCCGTACGTCGAAGCGGCCAGGGCGATCGGCGGCTCGCCGTCCCGAATTGTGCTCAGGCACGTCTTGCCAGGCGTGTGGACTCCGGTCATCGTGCTGGCCACGCAACAGGTGGGCACAATGATGATCGCCGAGTCCTCGCTGAGTTTCTTGGGCATTGGTATCCCGCCCACCATCCCGAGTTGGGGCGCGATGGTAGCCGATGGGCGGTCGTTTCTCGGGCTGGCCTGGTGGATATCGGTGTTTCCGGGCCTGGCGCTGACGACGACAGTGCTCGCCGTCTACTTCTTCGGAGACGGCCTGCGCGACCTGCTCGATCCGCGGCTGCGCCTGTAGTCGCTCAGGCGTGGGCGAGGACTTTTCGCACGGCGGCGGTGATCCGCTCGGCGTTGGGCAGCGCGTGCGGGCGTACGTTTCCGCTCGGCGTGGGCACGCGGGCAGTGCCGACCCGAACCACCGGCGCGCGCAGCGCATCTGGCGCCCGCTCGGCGACCGATGCCACCACTTCGGCGCCGATCCCGCCAGTTACCCAGGCCTCGTGGACAGTCACCAGGTGTCCGGTGCGCAGGACCGACTCGACGACCGCGGCTGTGTCAAGCGGCTGGATGGAACGCAAATCGACGACTTCGAGCTCGATCTGTTCGTCGGCCATGCAGCGCGCGACCTCCAGGCTCAGCGGCACCATCGAGCCGATCGCGACGACGCTGACGTCCCGCCCCACCCGGGCAAGGCGGGCCTGCCCGATCGGCTGGATCTCGTGC
>JBPCIO010000074.1:0-24433 GCA_051006215.1 Chloroflexota bacterium | reverse complement strand
CGCGAGGTCCAGGGCGAGTAGCCCTGGGGAGGGGGCCGCAGCCCACGACTTAAGGAAAAAACTCGTTACGAATCCCTACTACGCGCAGCCCACGATTAGATGAAGAAACTCCTTACGAATTCCTACTCCTTCTCCTTAAGATGATTGGCCAGATGCGGTTTGTCATTGCGGGGGGGCTGCTCGCGCTCGCGGCGCTGCTGCAATCGGTGCTGGGTCCCAATCTGCCGCTGGTGCGGGGGCGGCCTGACCTGGTGCTCGTCGTCGTGCTGGCCTGGTCCATGCTCCGCGGATCGGGCGAGGGCGCCTTTGTCGGATTTCTGGGGGGCGCGGTGCTTGACTCCGTGGCGTATACGCAGTTCGGCGTCAATAGCGCAGTATTCGGTCTGCTGGGCTATTTCACCGGGCTGCCTGAAGTGAATGTCTATCGCGGCAACCTGCCGTACTTTCTGGGCACCGCCGCCTTGACCACGTTGGTGTACCACACGCTGTATTTCCTGATCCTGCAGGCGCTTGGCACAGCCCTGCCGCCGATCGTCGAGACGTATGCCGCCGCAGTTCCGGCGGCCCTGCTCAACGCCCTGCTGCTGGCGCCGACCTTCATGCTGTGCCGTCGATTGCTGCGCGCCCTGGACGGTTGGACGCAACTCCGCCTGTAAACTGAGCGCGGCGCATGCGCGAGAGCCGCTGGCAGCAATTCGACTTCGTGATCGTGGCGTGCGCGTTGGGGCTGATCCTGGCCGGCGTGGCCATGATCCACAGCGCCACGTGCGGCTCGCCATGCACCGGACTGCTGCCGCCCAGCAGCTACGCCGTGCGTCAGGGCGGGTCCGCAGCCGTGGGCTTGGCCCTGCTGGTCGCCTTCAGCGTGGTCGACTACCGCTTGTACCGCGCCTATGCGTACCACCTCTTCGGCTTTGCCGTGGCGCTGCTGATCCTGGTGCTGCTGATCGGGCGGGGCGGCTCAGACCAGGACTACGGCTCGAAGCGCTGGATTTTCCTTGGATTATTCGACCTGCAGGCCTCCGAGGTGGCCAAGTTGGCGGTGCTGGTCGTATTGGCCCGCGTGCTGGGCGACAAACCCGAGGGACCGGTGTCGTTCAAGCGCTTGATGGTCTCGCTCGGCATTGCTGGGGTGCCCATCGGGCTGGTGTTCGTCGAGCCCGACCTGGGCACGTCCATATCCTTCCTGATGATCTGGGCGACGATGCTGCTCGTGGCCGGAATTCGTTGGCGGCACGCGTTGATGCTGTTGGCGGGCAGTCTCGTGGCCGCGCCGCTGGTCTGGCTGGCCATGAAGGACTACATGCGCGAACGCATGATCACCTTCTTCGGCACACTGGTCGACCTCGAACACGCTGCATTTGACGAGGGGTACAACGTGCTTCAGGCCAGGATCAGCATCGGATCGGGCGGGCTGTTCGGGCGCGGCTACCTCGAAGGCACGCAGAGTCAGCTCGGGTTTCTGCGGATTACCCAGTCCGATTTTATCTTTTCCGCGGCGGCCGAAGAGCTTGGCTTTATCGGCGCGTGCGTCCTGTTCTGCTTATTCGTCATACTGCTGTTCCGGGTGACCCGAGCGGCCGATCTGGCGCGTGACGACTTTGGACGCTTGCTTACCTTCGGCGTTGCGGCGATGATCCTGTTCGCGGCAGTGGCAAACCTCGGGGCCAACCTGACGCTGCTGCCAGTCACCGGTATTCCGTTGCCGTTCATCAGTTACGGCCGCACGTCGCTGCTTACCAATCTGGCCGCGCTCGGGATCGTGCAGAGCGTCCTGCTGTATCGGCTCAAATACCGATATTGAAGCGTGTACTGGCTGACCGAGACGGTATACTGGTTGCGCGCAGTGCGTCGTACTCCCTAGCTCAACAGCAGACCTTTGCCCTCCCGGCGTGAGCGACGACGCTCACAGTCGTGGGGGCTTCTGCGCTTTGTGGACTGGGAGATCGGCGGCGCCCTATACTTGAATTTCTCCAATTCTGAGTAGACAGCACTCAGCCCGTCGCTCGTCAGACTGCTTTCAAGCTGCGCTCTGGCTTTGGCGTACGGTGCCCGGCGCCCGCGTCGCGAGCGCACATCCACGCTGTTCATTGTCCCAATGTTCCCGCGCACAACGGAGGTGTGAGTAGCCCATGGTACTCGCAGAGGCTCGTCCTGTCTCCCTCGCTCTGGCAAATGGTGCTGCCCGGCACTCGTTCGCCCGCATAAACGAGGTCGCGCCCATACCGAACCTGATCAAAGTCCAGCGCGACTCGTTCGAGTGGTTTTTGCGCGAGGGGCTCAAAGAGCTGTTCGCCGAGATCTCACCCATCCAAGACTTCACCGGTCGGAACATGGACCTCGAGTTGGCAGTGCCCGGACCGGAGGGCGAGCCAGGGTACACCTTTGGCCTGCCCAAGATGACCGAAGACGAGTGCCGCGAGCACGACGTGACGTTCGCCGCGCCGCTCAAGGTGCGCATGCGGCTCAAGATCAAGTCTGGTGAAAACGCCGGGGAGATCAAAGAGCAAGACATCTTCATGGGCGATTTTCCGCTCATGACTGACCAGGGCACGTTCATTATCAACGGCGCCGAACGCGTCGTCGTTTCTCAGCTGGTCCGCTCGCCGGGTGTGTATTTCACCACCGAAGAGGACCCGACCTCCGGACGTGAGCTGTGCATGGGCAAGCTGATCCCCAGCCGGGGCGCCTGGTTGGAGTTCGAAACCAGCAGCCGCGACGTCATGTCGGTCAAGGTCGATCGCAAGCGCAAGATCCCAGTCACCACGCTGCTGCGCGCGCTACCCCGCGTCGTGCCCGAATTCACCGCGGTGGCTCGCGGGACGAACGAGGAGATTCTGGCCCTGTTCGACGGGGTCGACGTCGGCAGCGACCGAAAGTTCGTGCAGGCGACGCTCGACAAGGACCCGGCTGGTACGGCTGAGGAGGCGCTGCTCGAGTTTTACAGACGTTTGCGGCCAGGCGATCCGCCGAATGCCGACAACGCGCGCTCGCTGCTGAACTCGCTGTTCTTCAACTTCCGCCGCTACGACCTGGGCAAGGTTGGGCGGTACAAGGTCAACAAGCGGCTGGGTCTGCAGACGGATATCACGGTCCGCATTCTGACCCCCGACGACCTGGTAGAGATCGTGCGCGAGATGGTGCGCATCAATCATGGCAAAGGTACCGCGGACGACATCGATCACCTCGGCAACCGCCGCGTGCGGGCCGTCGGAGAGCTGATCCAAAACCAGTTCCGAGTCGGCCTGCTGCGCATGGAGCGCGTCGTCAAGGAGCGCATGTCGATCACCGATCCGGCCACTGCCACGCCGTCTTCGCTCACCAATATTCGTCCTGTCGTAGCCTCCATGCGCGAGTTCTTCGGCGGGTCACAGCTGAGCCAGTTCATGGACCAGACCAACCCGCTGGCCGAGTTGACCCACAAGCGCCGCCTGTCTGCTCTGGGTCCGGGCGGACTGAGCCGAGACCGCGCCGGCTTCGAAGTTCGCGACGTGCACCATTCTCACTACGGCCGCATCTGCCCGATCGAGACGCCCGAGGGTCCGAATATCGGCCTGATCGGCTCGCTTGCGACGTACGGCCGGATCAACGAGTACGGCTTCATCGAAACCCCGTACCGCCGCGTTCTGCGCCAGGTGGAGAACGCGCCTGAGCAGCTCGTGGGCCAGCAGGTGCGTACGGAGCTCAAGTCCGAGGACGGCAAAGTCGTCGCCACGGTGGGTACGCTGATCGACGCTAAATTGGCTGACAAGATTGCGAAGTTGTCGAGCAAGTGGATCGACGTCAGGCCGCACGTGACCGACGAGATCCGCCATCTGACCGCTGACGAGGAAGATCGCTTCATCATCGCCCAGGCCAACGTGCACGTGAACGAAGACGGCACGCTCACCGAGGAGCTCGTCTCCGCTCGCCACGGCGAGCGCTTTCTCACGGTACGCGCCGAGCAGGTGGACTACATGGACGTGTCGCCCAAACAGACGATGTCCGTGGCGGGCGCACTGATTCCGTTCCTTGAGCACGACGACGCCAATCGGGCGCTGATGGGCTCCAACATGCAGCGCCAGGCAGTGCCGCTGCTGAAACCGTCTGCGCCGCTCGTCGGCACGGGTATGGAGGAGCGCACGGCTCGGGACTCGGGCCAAGTCGCGCTGTCGCCCAGCGACGGCGTTGTCGACAGCGTGACCAGCGAGCAGATCGTGGTGCGCGACGAAACCGGCGGGCTGCACAGCCGCCGCCTGCGGAAGTACATACGGACGAACCAGGGCACGTGTTTCACCCAGCGGCCGATCGTCGTGCGCGGCCAGCGGGTGCGCCGAGATCAGCCCCTGGCCGACTCGTCCTCAACTGACGCTGGGGAGCTGGCACTTGGCCAGAACGTGCTGGTGGCCTTCATGAGCTGGGAGGGTGGCAACTTCGAAGACGCCATCCTGCTGTGCGAGAAATTGGTGCGCGACGACACCTTTACCTCGATCCACATCGAGAAGCACGAAGTGGAGGCACGCGATACCAAGCTCGGGCCAGAGGAGATCACCCGCGATATCCCGAATGTGGGCGAGGACTCGCTGAGAGACCTCGACGAGAGCGGCATTATCCGCGTCGGAGCCGAAGTGAAAGCCGGCGACATCCTGGTCGGCAAGATCACCCCGAAGGGGGAGACCGAGCTGACCGCCGAGGAGCGCCTGCTACGAGCGATTTTCGGTGAAAAGGCGCGCGAAGTGAAAGATACGAGCTTGCGCGTGCCCCACGGCGAGCGCGGCAAGGTCGTCAACGTGCAGGTCTTCGAGCGGGATTCTGACGCTGAGCTGCCGGCTGGCGTGAACAAGATGGTGCGGGTGTCTATCGCCCAGAAGCGCAAGATCTCGGCTGGCGACAAGATGGCTGGCCGCCACGGCAACAAGGGCGTGGTCTCGCGCATCCTGCCGCAGGAAGATATGCCCTTCCTGCCAGACGGCCGACCAGTAGACATCATCCTGAATCCGCTGGGCGTGCCGAGCCGCATGAACGTCGGCCAAATCCTGGAGACGCATCTAGGCTGGGCCGCCGATCAGATCGGGGTCAAATTCGCCACGCCGGTGTTCGACGGTGCCACAGAAGCCGATATTCGAGACCAACTCAGGCGGGCAGGGCTACCCGAGTCAGGCAAGATCAGCCTGCGCGACGGTCGCACGGGTGAGCCGTTCGACCAGGAGGTCACGGTCGGTTACATCTACATGCTGAAGCTCGTCCACCTGGTCGAGGACAAGATTCACGCTCGGTCGACGGGCCCATACTCGCTGATTACTCAGCAGCCCCTCGGCGGCAAGGCTCAGTTTGGCGGCCAGCGCTTCGGCGAGATGGAAGTCTGGGCGCTCGAAGCGTACGGTGCAGCGCACACGCTGCAGGAGATTTTGACTGTCAAGTCTGACGACGTCGTGGGGCGTGTGAAGACCTACGAGGCCATCGTCAAAGGCGAAGACATCTTCCAGCCAGGTGTACCTGAATCCTTCAAAGTCCTGGTGAAAGAGCTGCAAAGCCTTGGCCTGGCCGTCGAGGTGTTGAACGAGGAAGAAGAAGAAGTGACGTTCGGTGAGGATGTCGACGGCGGCGATGTGCGCTCGCTCGACATCAACATTAGCGGGTTCGAGCGGGGTGAAATCGAGTAACACAGATGCTGGAAGTCAACAATTTCAACGCGGTCCGGATCACGCTCGCCTCGCCTGAACAAATCAGGTCCTGGTCACGCGGCGAGGTGACCAAGCCGGAAACCATCAACTACCGCACGCTCAAGCCTGAACGGGACGGCCTGTTCTGCGAGCGTATCTTCGGTCCCCAGAAAGACTGGGAATGCGCTTGCGGCAAGTACAAGCGAGTCCGATACAAAGGCATCGTGTGCGACAAGTGCGGCGTCGAGGTGACCCGGGCAAAGGTCCGACGCGAACGCATGGGACATATCGAGCTGGCCTCGCCAGTGAGCCACATCTGGTTCGTCAAGGGCACGCCCAGCCGAATCGGCCTGCTGCTCGACATGACCCCGCGCATCCTCGAGCAGATCCTGTACTTCGCCAAGTATGTTGTGATCGATGTGCACGAGACGCAGCGCGTGCGTCTGGTCAACGCCATCAATCAAGACCTGGAAGCCAAGATCAGCCGCCAGGAGCGCGCCAACCAAGAGAAGATCGAGGAGCTGACGGGCGACCTCAATCGTGAGCTGGAGCGCCTGGAAACAGAAAAGACCGATCGGCTGCAGCCGCTTGAAGGCCAGCGCGAACAGCGCGCGGTTGCAGCGACGGAGCGCGTGGCGGAGATCGAGACTCAGCTCGAGGAGCTGGCTGGCAAGGTCGTCGACGAAGACATCAGCATCGAGATGGCGCAGGCGCCGATTGTTCGCTCGGGCGAACGAGTTGGGCCCGACGCGCGGCGTAGGCTGCTGGAGTCGGCCAAGGAATACATGGACCGGCTCGAAGCTGACACCCTCGCCGACCAGGAGAAGATCGCTGCTGAGTACGACTCCCAGATCGACAAGCTGCGATACGACATTCAGGGCCAGCGTCAGAAGGTGCTCGACGAGTCGCTTGCCGAAAGCGATCTGAAGGCCACCGCAGACGCGCGCATCAAACGGCTCGAGTCCCTTAAGCCGCGCGACACGCTTTCGGAAATGGAGTTCCGCGAGCTCCAGGACAGCGCCGGGCGGATGTTTCGGGCGGGTATGGGCGCCGAGGCCATTCGTGACCTGCTGCGCAACATCTCACTCGAGGAGCTGAGCGCCCAGCTGCGAACCGAGACGCACTCCACCAGCGGCCAGAAGCGCAAAAAGGCCACCAAGCGCCTGCGGGTTGTCGAGTCGTTCCGCAAGAGCGGCAACCGACCCGAGTGGATGATCTTCACCACGCTGCCGGTGCTCCCGCCAGACCTGCGGCCGATGGTCCAGCTGGACGGTGGTCGCTTCGCCACCTCCGACCTGAACGACCTGTACCGGCGCGTCATCAATCGCAACAACCGACTCAAGCGGCTGCTGGAGTTGCAGGCGCCTGAGATCATCATCCGCAACGAAAAGCGCATGCTTCAAGAAGCCGTCGACTCGCTGATCGACAACGGCCGGCGCGGGCGGCCCGTGAGTGGCTCGTCCAATCACAAGCTCAAGAGCCTGTCTGACATGCTCAAAGGCAAGCAGGGGCGCTTCCGCCAGAACCTGCTGGGCAAGCGCGTCGACTATTCGGGTCGCAGCGTCATCGTCGTCGGTCCAACTTTGCAGTTGCACCAGTGCGGCTTGCCAAAACGCATGGCGCTCGAGCTGTTCAAGCCGTTCGTGATGCGCAAACTCGTGGAAAAAGGCCTGGCTCACAACATCAAGAGCGCCAAGAGGATCGTCGAGCGCGTCCGTCCCGAGGTGTGGGACGTCCTCGAAGAGGTCATTCAGGACCACCCTGTCCTGCTCAACCGAGCGCCGACCCTGCATCGTCTCGGCATCCAGGCATTCGAGCCGATCCTCATCGAAGGCAGCGCCATCCAGATCCACCCACTGGTCTGCTCGGCGTTCAATGCTGACTTCGATGGTGACCAGATGGCGGTGCACGTGCCACTGTCGGCAGCGGCCAAGAAGGAAGCCCGTGAGCAGATGTTGAGCGTCAACAACCTGCTCCAACCCTCGAACGGCGACCCTATCGTCGCACCCACGCTGGACATGGTGCTGGGCGTGTTCTACCTGACCATGGCCCGACCTGGGGCCAAAGGCGAGGGCAAGGCATTTTCAGATTTCGACGACGCCAAGCTGGCGTATGACATCGGCGTGATCGACCTGCAGGCGCTGATCAAGCTGCGTATTCCGTCGGCGGCACCGCTCGACGGCGAGAGCGAAGACGAGCCGGCCTCGCAGATCGTCACCACGACCATGGGCCGAGCCATCTTCAACGACGCCATCAATAGCGTGTTGCGGACGCATGGTCAGGAATCACTGTCGTTTTTCAACGAGATCGTGGATCGGGCTGGCCTCAAAAAGATCGTGGCTGGGCTGATTCGTCGTTTCGGCAATGAAGACACCGCCCAGGTGCTGGATGCCATCAAGCGTCTGGGCTTCCGCTACGCCACCCAGTCTGGGACGACAATCGCCATCTCCGACATCACCATGCCGAACGACAAGAGCTCGATTCTCAAAGTGGCCGACGACGAAGTCCAGCGCATCGAACGCGACTACCGGCGTGGGCTGATCACCGACGAAGAGCGCTACAACGAAGTAATGGAGGTGTGGACCAAAGCCGAGGACTCGGTCCACCAAGCGGCCTCGAGCGTGCTCGACCCGTTCGGGCCGGTGGCGATGATGGCCCAGTCGGGCGCCAAGGGCAACATCCAGCAGATCTCGCAGATGTCGGGTATGCGCGGCCTGATGGCCGACCCCTCGGGTCGCATCATCGAGCTTCCCATCCGATCGTCCTTCCGAGATGGCCTGACGGTGCTCGAGTACTTCCTGTCGACGCACGGCGCCCGCAAGGGTCTGGCGGATACCGCCATCCGAACGGCTGACTCTGGCTACCTGACGCGGCGGCTGATCGACGTGTCGCAAAACGTGATCGTCTACGAGGACGACTGCGGCACGGAGCTTGGCATCTGGATCTATGACCTGGTCGAACCGTCGAGGCGCGAGCTGCGGCTTGCGCAGTTGCCTGGGCGCGTGCTGGCCAAGGATCTGGTCGACGAAGCAACTGGCGAGGTCGTGGCCGAGCGCAACACGATTATCGACGAGCAAATTCGCGACCATATCGCTGCTGCGCGCGAGCTGCCACAGATGTACTTGCGGTCCCCGCTGACCTGCGAAGCCAGACACGGGATCTGCCAGCACTGTTACGGCTGGCACCTGGGTACGCGACGCATGGTCCAGGTCGGCGACGCGGTCGGTATCGTGGCAGCGCAGTCGATTGGCGAGCCAGGCACTCAGCTCACGATGCGCACCTTCCACACCGGCGGCGTGGCTGGAATCGACATCACCTCGGGCCTACCCCGCGTTGAGGAGTTGTTCGAGGCACGCGTGCCAAAAGGCAAGGCCATCCTGGCCGAGCTAGACGGTGTGGTCGAACTGCAGCGCACCGAGGACAGCCGCATCATCAAGGTCATCTCGCGTCAAACGTATCGGGACGAGCATGACCTGCCCAAGGGCTACAAGGCGGCCGTCGAAAACGGCGCGTGGGTCGAGGTGAACCAGACCGTCGCGGCGTCGGAAAAGGACATCGATTCGCCCATCGTTGCCCGCCTGACTGGTTCGGCGGACGTCACCAGGAACAAAGTGACGATCACCTCCGAGGAACGCGAGGAGCGCGAGTACACCGTGCCTGCCTCAGCCCGTTCCAAAGTCGAAGATGGTCAACCCGTCCAGGCAGGTGACTTGCTGACAGAGGGATCCAAAGACCCTGACGAAGTGCTCCGAATCCAGGGCCGCGACGCGGTCCAGCGCTATCTCATCGACGAGGTCCAGGAGGTCTACCGATCTCAGGGCGTCAGCATCAACGACAAGCACATCGAAGTTATCGCCCGTCAGATGCTCCGCAAGCTGCGGGTCGATCAGACCGGCGACACTGAGCTGTTGCCGGGTGAACTGGTCGACCGGTTCGAGTTCGAGGACAAGAACCGTCAGGTGCTGGCCGAAGGCGGCGAGCCGGCCACGGCGCTCCCGGTGCTGCTCGGCGGGACCAAGGCCTCGCTCAACACCGAGAGCTTCCTTGCCGCGGCTTCATTCCAGGAAACGACCAAGGTGCTCACGGAGGCC
Organism: Chloroflexota bacterium; assembly: GCA_051006215.1. GTDB lineage: Bacteria > Chloroflexota > UBA6077 > UBA6077 > CF-72 > CF-72. The sequence continues at coordinate 14,700 of JBPCIO010000074.1, read as the reverse complement.
GCCATCTCTGGCAAGGTGGATAAGCTGCTGGGCCTCAAGGAGAACGTCATCATTGGCAAGCTCATCCCGGCCGGGACTGGCCTGGCGGCACGCCAGCAGGCCCGTCGCGAGCGTCTCATAGCCCAACAGCAGCTTATGCTCGAAGCCGGACCGCTGCCGGCCGGGTTGATCCTCGAAGATGGCCTGCCGATCACGATTGGTGGCCCGCTGGGCGAAGGTCTGGTGGCCGTCGGCGTGCCAGCCGGGCCAACGCGCCTGGAAGACCTCGAAGACGACGAAGACGACGAGGAGTTGCTGGAGGACGAAGAGCTCGTCGAAGCCATCCCAACTGCCGACTAGACCCCACTCGCCCGCCCCCCTGCGTCCGCTAGCGCCTGGAGCTCCTCAGACACCCGCCAACGGGGTCTGAGGGACGGAACAGCGGCCGGCGGCCATTCGGGGGCGGGCGAGCGTCGAGTGATGCGCCTGAAGTACACTTGCGCGGCGCTGCTCAAGTTGCCGCTGAGTGCGCGGCGCCCGTAGAATTGTCGATTGGTGCCTCGAGAAGGGTAGGGAAGGTTTAACCGCATTGCCAACGATCAGCCAGCTCGTGCGCAAAGGGCGCATGAAGCTCAAGAAGAAGACGGCCGCGCCGGCGCTGCGTTTCAATTACAACGCACTCCGCCAGCGTCGCTACGCGGTTCCCAAGGGCAATCCGCTCAAGCGGGGCGTCTGCGTGCAGGTTCGCACGATGACACCAAAAAAGCCCAACTCCGCGTTGCGCAAAATCGCGCGTGTTCGGCTGACGAATGGTATGGAAGTCACAGCCTACATTCCCGGCGAGGGACACAACCTGCAGGAGCACTCGGTCGTGCTGGTGCGGGGCGGTCGTGTGAAGGATCTGCCTGGCGTGCGTTATCACATCGTGCGTGGCGCCCTGGACGCGGGCGGGGTCAAGGACCGAAAGCAGGGTCGGTCGAAGTACGGGGCAAAAGCTCCGAAGGCTCCCGCAAGGTAGCCGTTTCATGCGGCGGCCCATTTCGGTGGGCGCCTACATACCGTGTCTGCTCCCGAGAGCAGGCTTGAATAGACTCTGGGCCACCTCGGAGCAGGTATTTGCACGAACGTCGCACAGTGGCGACGGTCCTCTGTACCGCTTGAAAACGGCTCGTTCGTAGAAGCTGCTGACTCCTGCTGCGGGAGGAGCATTGCTTCTGCAGTGGAGAGAGAGTGAATAAAGAATGCCACGTCGCGCGCGCGTCATAAAACGAGAAGTACCTGCCGATCCGCGCTTCGGTAGCCGCACGCTGACCCGCTTCATGAACAAGCTTATGCTCAACGGCAAGAAAAGCCTGGCCGAGCGGATCGTGTATGGCGCCCTGGAGTCGATCGAAAAAACGGCTCGGCGCAGCCCCATCGACGTGTTCGATCTGGCCATGCGCAACGCGACGCCGCTGCTCGAGGTGAAACCACGCCGCGTTGGCGGAGCTACCTACCAGGTCCCGGTGGAGATCAAGGGCGACCGCAAGCAGTCGCTAGCAATGCGCTGGCTCATCGCCTCAGCACGTGCCCGGGGTGGCAAGAGCATGGCCGACAAACTCGCCTCCGAACTCTTGGACGCTTCAAACAACACTGGACCGACGATCCGCAAACGCGATGAAACGCACCGCATGGCGGAGGCCAACAAGGCGTTCTCGCACTACCGCTGGTAATTCAGCTCGAAAAGACCTGTATGGCAGACATTGATCTCGAACGCACACGCAACATAGGCATCATCGCACACATCGATGCGGGCAAGACGACCACGACCGAACGCATCCTGTACTACACCGGTCGCACCTACAAAATCGGTGAGGTCCATGAGGGCACGGCCACCATGGACTGGATGGAACAGGAGCGCGAGCGCGGCATCACCATTACGGCTGCGGCAACGACGGCCGAGTGGAAGGGCTTCCGCATCAATATCATCGATACGCCTGGCCACGTGGACTTCACGGTTGAAGTCGAGCGATCGCTGCGCGTGCTGGATGGTGGCGTGGTCGTTTTCGATGCCGTCGCGGGCGTCGAGCCTCAATCCGAGACGGTCTGGCGCCAGGCAGACAAGTACAGCGTCCCGCGCATCTGCTTCGTCAACAAGATGGACCGCACCGGCGCCAGCTTCGAACGCACGCTGCAAATGATCGTGGATCGCCTGGGCGCGAACCCCGTGCCGATCCAGATCCCGATGGGTGCCGAAGGCGACTACAAGGGCGTGATCGACGTGTTGGAGCAGAAGGCGCTGACCTTCGGCGACAAGCCCAATGATCCAGTCGAGGCGGGTCCGATCCCGCCTGAATTCCAGGCCGCGGCTGACCGCGCCCGCCTGGCAGCCATCGAGAAGATCGTCGAATTCGACGATGCCTTGCTCGAGCGGTTTTTTGCCGAGGACGAGATCGAGGTGGCCGAGCTAAAGGCTGCCCTGCGCAAGGCAACCATTTCGGGCAAGCTGATCCCCATCCTGAATGGCAGCGCCCTGAAAAACAAGGGCGTTCGCCCGCTCCTGGACGCCGTGATCGACTACCTGCCTTCGCCGATGGATGTGCCTCCGATGACGGGAACCAACCCGCGCACTGGTGTCGAGGAAATCCGACGCCCGGACCCCAGGGACCCATTCTGCGCGCTGGCCTTCAAAATCGTGACCGACCCGTTCGTGGGCAAGCTGGCCTTTATTCGGGTGTACTCGGGCACGCTCAAGACGGGTTCGTATGCGTTCAACTCGACGCGGGACCAGCGTGAGCGGGTGGGCCGGCTGGTCCAACTGCACGCCAACGAGCGCAAGGACATCCCTGAGGTCAAGGCTGGCGAGATCGCCGCGATCGTGGGCCCGAAGGGCACTGTTACGGGCGACACGCTGTGCGACGAAGACAAGCCGATTGTGCTCGAGGCGATCACGTTTCCCGAGCCAGTCATCCGGGTGGCGATCGAGCCGAAGACGAAGCAAGACCAGGACCGGATGGGTATCGCGCTGGGCAAACTCATGGACGAAGACCCGACCTTTCGCGTCAACAGCGATACCGAGACTGGCCAGACGATCATTGCGGGCATGGGCGAACTGCACCTGGAGGTGTTGGTCGACCGGCTCATGCGCGAGCACCACGTGGACGCCAACGTCGGTCGCCCGCAGGTCGCGTACCGCGAGACCATCACCCAGCATGCTATGGCTCGGGAGCCCTTCAAGCGCCAGACGGGCGGCCACGGTATGTACGGCGATGTCGAACTCATGGTTGACCCACTGCCGCCCGGGTCGGGCATTCAATTCGAGTGGAAGATCGTCGGCGGCAAGCTGCCGCGCGAGTACTCCACGGCAGTCGAAGCCGGGTCGCGCGAAGCCGTCGAGGGTGGCGTCATCGCCAACTATCCCATGGTCGACGTGAAGGTGACGGCAGTCGACGGCTCGTACCACGAGGTCGACTCAAACGAGATGGCCTTCAAGATCGCCGCGTCGCAGACGGCCAAGGCCGCCCTGCGCAGGGCCACGCCAGTACTCCTCGAACCGATGATGGAGGTGGAAGTAACCACGGCCGACGATTTCCTGGGCGATGTCATGGGCGACCTGAACAGTCGCCGCGGACAGGTGGAAGGCATGGAGCCGCGCGGCAACGCGCAGGTCGTGCGCGCCAAAGTTCCGTTAGCCGAGATGTTCGGCTATGCCACGGACGTGCGCAGCACGACCCAGGGACGGGCAACGTATTCCATGCAGTTCTCGCACTACCAGCAGGTGCCTCGCGATATCGGCACCGGCATCGCCGCAAAAGCCGGCGGACGCTGATTCAGATGACCGCTACTGAAACATCCAAACTCGTGTCGAGGGAGAGGTACTAGAAAGAATTCACATGGCCAAGAAGATTTTCGAGCGCAACAAACCCCACGTAAACGTTGGCACCATCGGGCACGTCGACCACGGCAAGACCACGCTCACCGCGGCCATTACCAAGGTCCTCGGCATGAAGGGTGGAGCGAAGTTCACCTCCTTCGCCGAGATCGACAAGGCCCCAGAGGAGCGCGCGCGAGGCATCACCATTGCCATTGCGCACGTCGAATACGAGACAGCCAAGCGCCACTACGCCCACGTGGATTGCCCTGGCCATGCCGACTACATCAAGAACATGATCACCGGCGCGGCGCAGATGGACGGTGCGATCCTGGTCGTCTCGGCGCCTGACGGCCCCATGCCACAGACGCGCGAGCACATCCTGCTTGCGCGTCAGGTAGAAGTACCCGCGGTGGTGGTCTACCTGAACAAGGTCGACCTCATGGAGGACGAGGAGCTGCTCGAGCTGGTGGAGATGGAGCTGCGGGAGCTGTTGAGCAAGTACAACTTCCCGGGCGACGACATCCCGATCATTCGCGGGTCGGCAGTCAAGGCGCTCGAATCGGCTAGCACTGATTACGACGCGCCCGAGTACAAATCGATCGTGGACCTGATGAACGCCGTCGACGACTACATTCCCACGCCCGAGCGGGCTGTCGACCGGCCCTTCCTGATGCCAATCGAAGACGTCTTCGGGATCAAGGGTCGCGGCACTGTGGTCACCGGACGTATCGAGCGCGGCAAGGTCAAGCAGGGCGAAGAGATCGAGATCATCGGCTTCGGCGTCGTGCGCAAGACCGTCGTCACTGGCGTCGAGATGTTCCAGAAAACGTTGGCCGAGGGTGGGATTGCCGGCGACAACGTGGGCTGCCTGCTGCGTGGCATTGAGCGCGTCGACGTCGAGCGCGGCCAGGTGCTTGCCAAACCTGGCAGTATCACCCCGCACACCCAGTTCAACGCCGAGGTGTACGTACTCTCCAAAGAGGAAGGCGGGCGCCACACCCCGTTTTTCAATGGCTATCGTCCACAGTTCTACATCCGCACGACCGACGTCACCGGGACCATCAAAATTCCCGAGGGGATGGAGATGGTCATGCCAGGCGACAACGTTCAGATGGAGATTGAGCTGATCACTCCGGTTGCTATCGAGGAAGGTCTGCGGTTCGCTATTCGCGAGGGTGGCCGAACGGTGGGCGCCGGCGCGGTCACCAAGGTCATCAAGTAAGCCCGATGGCCAAACAGCGCATCCGGATCCGATTGAAGGCGTTCGATCACAAGATCCTGGACCAGTCCGCACAGCAGATCGTCGAGACAGCCGAGCGGACGGGGGCGGTCGTGGCCGGCCCCGTGCCGCTGCCGACGCGGATCGAACGGTTCACTGTCATCCGCGGACCGTTCATCGATAAGGACTCCCGAGAGCAGTTCGAGATGCGCACCCACAAGCGGCTCATCGACGTCCTCGAACCTACTTCCAAAACGGTGGACGCGCTGATGCGCCTCAACGTGCCAGCCGGCGTAGATATCGAAATCAAACTATGATCCAGGCTCTGTTGGGTCGAAAGCTGGGTATGACCCGGCTGTTCGACGAAAATGGCGTGGTCACCGCCTCCACACTGGTAGAGGCTGGCCCGTGCTTCGTGACGCAACTCCGTAGCCAGGCGGTTGACGGCTACACGGCCGTCCAACTCGGGTTTGGGGACACGCGCCGCCAGACGAAGCCGCAAAAGGGTCACTTGAAGAAAGCCGGTCTGCCCGAACGGCAGGGGCTGTCGCAACTGCGGGAAGTACCTGCTGATAGTCTCGACGATCTCGAGCTCGGCGCTCGCGTCGACGCGAGCATCTTCGAACAGGGCGAGATCGTCGACGTGATTGGCTCGTCGAAGGGCAAAGGCTTCGCCGGCGTGATGAAGCGGCACAACTTCCGGGGCGGTCCCAAGACGCACGGCCAATCTGACCGCTGGCGCCACTCGGGATCGGTCGGCTCGGGCACGACGCCTGGTCGGACGTTCAAGGGTATGCGCATGGGCGGCCACCTTGGCGACGCACGCATCACGGTGAAGAACCTGCGCATCCTCTCGGTCGACCCAGAGCGCAACCTGGTGGCGCTGCGCGGCGCGATCCCAGGCCCGAAAGGCGGGCTGATCATGATCCGCAAGAAGAGTCTGGAGGCCTAGCCGGCATGCGTTCAAACGTCGTCAACGCCCGCGGCAGCGTGCTGCGGACGATTGACCTCGACGATCGCGTCTTCGGCATCACGCCGAATCAAGCGGTCGTCCATCAGGCAGTCGTCACCCAACAGGCCAACGCCCGCCAGGGCACCCACGACACGCGTACCCGCGGTGAAGTGGCCGGCGGTGGTAAAAAGCCGTACCGCCAGAAGGGCACCGGTTACGCGCGCCAGGGCTCGAAACGCGCGCCGCATTATCGTGGCGGTGGCGTGGTCTTTGGCCCTCACCCGCGCTCGTACGAAAAGGCATTTCCTCGTAAGATGCGACGCCTGGCGATGCGTTCGGTGCTGTCCGCGCGAGCAGCCGAGGACGCGCTGACGATCGTCGACAGCTTCAGCCTCGATGCGGGCAAGACGAAAACGCTGCTCGCGGCGCTCGCGTCCCTGGGTGTTGCCGAAGGCGCGCTGCTGGTGCTCGGCGAACGCAGCGAGCCGATCTTCCGCGCCGCCCGCAATCTCGACAATGTGCACGTGGTCACCCCAAATGGATTGTGCCTGCTGGACATCTTGCGCCTGCCGCGCATGGTGTTGACCGAATCAGCGGTCGAGCAGCTAACTCGGACACTGACTGCGGATCTCGCGCCGGCCGTGATCGTGTCGGCTCACTCAGGCGCGTCTTCCGAGGAGAGCCCCGCATGAGCGCACTGAATGCTTTCAGCACGATCATTCGGCCAGTAGTGTCTGAGAAGAGCACGCTGTTGGGAGATCAAGGCAAGTACGTCTTCGAGGTCGCGCCGGATGCCAACAAGATCCAGATCAAGCAGGCAGTCGAGGCAGCGTTTCTGAACAAGAAGGTTCAGGTGGTCACGGTCAACATTTTGCGTGTGCCTGGCAAACTGCGCCGACGCGGCCGTTCTATCGGCATGACGCGGTCCTGGAAAAAAGCGATCGTGACGTTGCGGGCCGGCCAGCGGCTCGACCTCTTCGAAGGGGTGTAGTGGAGGAGCCGCATGCCAGTCAAAAACTACAAACCCACCTCCGCTGGTCGACGCGGTATGTCCGTATCGACCTTCGAGGAGATCACCAAGACCAGCCCCGAGCGCGCCCTCACCGAGCCGCTCAAAAAGACCGCTGGGCGCAACAACAATGGCCGCATCACTACTCGCCATCGAGGCGGCGGTCACAAACGCTTGTATCGGATCATCGATTGGAAGCGCGACAAGATCGGGATCTCTGGCAAGGTCATCGCCGTCGAGTACGACCCGAACCGCAGCGCGCGCATCGCCTTGATCCAGTATGCCGACCTCGAGCGCCGCTACATCCTGGCGCCAGTTGGGGTGCGCGTCGGCATGCGGCTGAGCTCGGGTCCGGAAGCCGACCTTGCGCCTGGCAACGCCCTGGCGCTGCGAGACATTCCTGTCGGCTCGATCATCCACAACATCGAGCTGAAACCTGGGCGCGGCGGTCAGCTCGTGCGAGGCGCTGGCGGTGGCGCCCAGCTGATGGCCAAAGAAAGCGCGTGGGCGCAGGTGCGTTTGCCTTCGGGTGAGGTACGCCTGATCCACGTCGAATGCATGGCCACTCTCGGCCAGGTCGGCAACCCCGAGCACGCTACGATCAGCATCGGAAAAGCCGGACGGACGCGCCACATGGGGTTCCGCCCGACGGTGCGTGGTTCGGCCATGAATCCTCGCGATCATCCGCATGGCGGCGGCGAGGGCAAGGCGCCCATCGGCGGCCAGCCTCAGACAAAGTGGGGCAAGATCGCGATGGGCAAGAAAACTCGCCATCGCAAGGCTACCGACAAGTTCATCGTGAGGAAGCGCAGCAAATGAGTAGAAGCCTTAAGAAGGGCCCGTATGTGGACGCCAAATTGATGAAGCGCATTAGCGCGATGAATTCAGGCGGACGCAAAGAGGTCTTGCGCACCTGGTCGCGTGACTCGACCATCTTTCCCGAGATGGTCGGTCATACCATCGCGGTGCACGACGGGCGCCGCCACGTGCCCATCTACGTCACCGAGAACATGGTCGGACACAAGCTGGGCGAGTTCGCGCTGACGCGCCTGTTTCGCGGCCACACCGCCCGCGGCGAAAAGGCCACCGGGGCACGCTGATGGCAGGTGTAGAAGTGCGCTCCATGCAGCGGGGTATCCGCATGTCTGCGCAAAAGGTGCGGCTGGTGCTCGACGTGGTACGTGGAAAGCCTGCGCGTGAAGCGCTCGCCATACTCCAGTTTTTGCCGAAGCGGGCCGCCCGACCGGTAGCGGCTGCGGTCCGATCAGCAGTCGCCAATGCCGAGAACAACTTCAATATGGATCCAGACGATCTGGTAATCACGCGCTGCGCCGCCGACGAAGGCCGCACCCTCAAGCGCTGGCGTCCTCGAGCCCGAGGACGTGTCAATCAGATCTTGAAGCGGTCCAGCCACATCACCGTGGTTGTGGCCGAGAAGGGCGCGTAGGAGTACCAGCATGGGCCAAAAAGTTCACCCTATCGGCTTCCGCCTGGGTGTGAAAGTCGGCGACCGGTCAGTCAAGGACTGGCAGGGACGCTGGTTTGCCACCGGCGCCGAATATGCCAGTTTGCTGCTGGAGGACATCAAGGTCCGCCAGCACATCATGACGCGGATGGTCGACGCTGGCGTGTCGAAGGTCGAAATCGAGCGCTCGGCGAACATGATCACGGTTACGATCCACGCTGCCAAACCGGGCATCGTCATCGGTAAGAGCGGTGTAAAAGTCGAAGAGTTGCGGCGCACGCTCGAATCCATGACCTCCAAGCGGATTCGGGTCACGATTCAGGAGATCCGCCAGCCCGAGATCGACGCGTTCCTGGTAGCGAGAAGCATTGCCGACCAACTCGAAAAGCGAGTCGCCTTTCGCCGAGCTATGAAGCAGGCGGTCCAGCGCGCGCAACGATTCGGTGCCAAAGGTGTGCGCGTCCAGGTCTCGGGCCGCCTTGGCGGCTCAGAGATGAGCCGACGTGAGTGGGACCGTTGGGGGCGTGTTCCGCTGCACACCCTGCGCGCCGATATCGATTACGGCCAAACCGAGTCGCACACCACCTACGGCATCATCGGGGTCAAAGTGTGGATCTATCGCGGCGACTTCACAGCCGACGGCCGCAGTCCCGAAGAAGTAGCGGCCGAGCAGCGCCAACCTGATCGTCGGGGTCCGCGGGCAACGGTGCGAGCCGAAGTGCCGGAGGCTGCCGCGGCCGAAGTGGCTCAGCCAGCCGTACCGGCTGAGATCGACTATTCGACTGGCGGCGTATTCGATCCGGGCGAAGAATCAGGCGAGCTGAAGCCACGTGCCCAGCGCGTCAATGCTGAGCCGCCGCCAGCGCCGGTGATCCCGACGCGCCCGGCGCCGACCCCTCCACCGCCTCCAAGCCCCCCATCCGTTCCACCGCCAAGCGGAGACCGAGAGTAGAACGACGGCATGCTGCAGCCAAAGCGAATGCGACACCGCAAGATGATGAAGCGCACCCACGGCGGCCTGGGCGGCGTTGCCTTGCGTGGCAATACCATTGCCTTTGGCGAGTTCGCCATCCGGACGATCGAACCGGCGTGGATCACCGCCCGTCAGATTGAGGCTGCTCGGCGGACGATCACGCACCATCTCAAGCGTGGCGGCAAAGTCTGGATTCGCATCTTCCCAGATAAGGTCGTCACCTCCAAGCCAGCCGAGACCCGCATGGGTTCGGGCAAAGGCGCACCCGACCACTATGTCGCGGTGGTGAAGCCGGGACACGTGCTATTCGAAATCGGCGGTGTGCGCCATGACCTTGCTCGAGAGGCGCTGCGTCTGGCCTCCCACAAGCTGCCGGTTGCTACCAAGTTCATGATTAAGGAGGGTCTGGAAAGTGGCGGAGAGGACACCGAGGCAGCCTCGTAGTAAAGCGCCGGCCCGCAGCCGCCCGAGGACCAAAAAGGACGTGGTGGCCAACCCGGAGGTTCGGCTCAGCGAGCTCAGCGAGGAGATGTTCAGACTACGATTTCAGTTCGCAACGCGACAGTTGACCAATACCGCGCGCATTCGCGTCGTGCGGCGGGATATCGCCCGCGTCAAGACATTGCAGCGCCAGCAGCAGCTGGCGGCTGCCTCGAGCGGGAGATAATTGCTATGCCAGACACACGCAAGCCGCGGCGGACGAAAGTCGGGCGAGTCACTAGCAACAAGATGAACAAGACCGTGGTCGTGGCCGTCGAGCTGGTAACCCGCCACCGACTGTATGGGCGCACGCTGCGCCGGAAACGCAATTTCAAGGCTCACGACGAGGCCGATCGGTGTCAGATTGGCGATACCGTGATGATTGCCGAGTCGCGGCCCATCAGCAAAGACAAGCATTGGGTCGTCCAGAGCATCCTGCGGCGTGGGACTGGCGAGCCGCTCGAGATCGCAGAAGTGGAACTCTGAGATGATCATGCCCCAGACCCGGGTCCGCGTAGCCGACAATACCGGCGCACGCGAGCTCATGTGTATCCGAGTGGTAGCAGGCGGCTCCAAATTCGAGGCTTCAGTGGGCGACGTGATTGTGGCGTCAGTCAAAGAAGCCACACCCGGCGGCTCGGTCAAGAAGGGCGAAGTGGTCAAGGCGGTGATCGTCCGTCAGGCCAAGGAGTATGGCCGCCCGGACGGCTCGTACATTCGCTTCGACGACAATGCCGCGGTCATCTTGCAAGACAAAAACAACCCCAAAGGCACGCGTATCTTTGGTCCGGTTGCGCGTGAGCTTCGCGAACGCAATTACATGAAGATCATTTCACTCGCGCCGGAGGTGCTCTAACGTGACCCTGGCACGCCTCAAGAAGGGCGATCAGGTCGTCGTGCTGACCGGACGCGAGCGCGGCAAGCGCGGCGTCGTGCGACAGGTACTGCCCCCCCGCGGCACGGCGCTCGTCCAAGACATCAACATCAGCAAACGCCACTTCAAGCCTGGTCGCGCGCGTCAGGCGGGTATTACCGACGTCGAGCAGCCGATCCATCTTTCGAACCTGGCCCTGGTCGATCCCAAGACTGGGAAGCCGACTCGCGTGCGCATGCGGCGGCTGGCCAACGGCAACAAGGTGCGCATTGCCATCGCCTCAGGCGAACAGATGGCCGGAGAGTAGAGGCCCAATGGCACGTAACCCTGCTCTGGCCGCAGAGCCGACCGCGTCATCTTCGTCCCAGGACTCTGAATACGCGCCGGGCGAAAAGTCGCGTTTACACCAGCGCTATCTGCGCGATGTGGTGCCGACGATGGTGCAAGACTTCAACTATCAGAACACCATGGAAGTGCCCCGCGTCGCCAAGGTCAGCGTCAACGTCGGCGTGGGAGAAGCTATCAGCAACGCCAAGGCGCTGGATGCCACCGTGCGCGACGTGGGCATCATCACTGGCCAGAAACCGGTTGTCAAAAAGGCCAAGAAGTCCATCGCCCAGTTCAAGCTGCGCGAGGGTCAGCAGGTCGGCGTGATGGTGACGCTGCGCGGCGAGCGCATGTGGGAGTTCCTGGATCGGTTGATGAATGCGGCACTGCCGAGGACGCGAGACTTTCGGGGTGTGCCGAGCCGCTCGTTCGACGGTCGCGGCAACTTCACCCTCGGCTTGCGCGAACAGCTGATCTTCCCGGAGATCAACTACGACCAGGTCGATAAAGCACGCGGCCTGGAGGTCTCGATCGTCACCACTGCTCGCAGCGACCAGGAAGCACGGCGCCTGCTCGAGCTCCTGGGCATGCCATTCCAGCGCGACGGCGAGAGCGCCCCAGCCCTCAAGGCTCCGCCGACCCGGAGACGCCGATAACCTATCCTGTAGCGTTCGCGCTTTCTCTCGACATCCCGCGTTACTCAACACCGTGTTGAAAGGCAGCCCCGTCGACGGGCTGAACCTCACACAGGAGGCCAGGCCACTGTGGCCAAGACATCGTTGATCGTCAAAGCGAGCCGCCCAGCTCGCTTCAAAACGCAGCAGCACAGTCGCTGCAAACTGTGCGGACGACCGCGCGCTTTTATCCGTAGATTCGCGCTGTGCCGGATTTGTTTCCGTCGTCTGGCTCTGGCTGGCGAAATCCCGGGCGTTACGAAAGCGAGCTGGTGAGCACATGACCATGAGCGATCCAATCGCCGACATGCTGACTCGCATTCGGAACGCGTCGCTGGCCCGCCATACGAGCTGCGACATGCCATTTTCCAAGATGAAGTGGGCGATTGCCGAAGTCTTGCGCGACGAGGGCTACATCGAGTCGTTCGAGCAGCGCGGCGAAGGCATCCATAGAGTCCTGCGCGTCCAGTTGCGCTACGCACCCGGCGGCCGCGGCCGCGACCCGATCCTCATGGGCATCAAACGCATCAGTAAGCCGGGGCTGCGGGTGTACGCCCGCTCGTCTGAGATCCCACGCGTGTTTGGAGGTCTGGGAACTCCGATCCTATCGACGCCGCAGGGCGTCATGAGTGGTGCTCGGGCACGCCGGCTCAGGGTCGGCGGCGAAGTCCTGGCGCATGTCTGGTAGCGCGGAGGCACGTGAATAACCATGTCCCGTATCGGCAAAATGCCAATTCCAGTGCCCAATAGCGTTACGGTGGACCTCGTCGACGGCTCCGTCCGCGTCAAGGGACCCAAAGGTGAGCTCGAGCGCAAAGTTCCGAGCCAGATCAGCGTCGTACGCGAAAACGGGACCCTGCGCGTCGAGCGGTCGTCCGACGAGCCGACCCACCGCTCGCTACACGGCCTCACCCGCAGCCTGATCGCGAACATGGTCGCCGGTGTGACCGACGGCTTCACGCGGCGGTTGGAAGTCAATGGCGTGGGCTATCGAGCAGCGGTGTCCTCTGGCAGCCTGGTGCTGCAGGTGGGGTATTCCCACCCGGTGCTGTACCCGGCGCCTGCGGGCATCAGCTTCGCCGTTGCAGCCAACGCGATCACCATCAGCGGCGCGGATAAGGAGCTGGTCGGGGAAGTCGCGGCTCAGATTCGGCGGGTACGCCCACCCGAGCCCTACAAAGGCAAAGGCATCAAGTACGCCGAAGAGGTCATCCGTCGCAAGGCCGGCAAGGCCGGTGCGAAGAAGAAGTAGGCGATGTTCAAACCTCTTGACACGCGCGCAGTGCGCCAACGCCGCCACCGACGAATACGGGTCGCACTGCGCGGCACGGGTCACCGGCCACGGCTGAATGTGTTCCGCAGCTTGCACCATATCTACGCCCAGGTTATCGACGACGCGACGGGCACCACGCTGGCTGCTGCCAGCACCAACGAGGCCGAGTCGCGTAGCAGCGCGAGCGGCACCAAAGTGGACCGCGCTCGCGCCGTTGGCAGGACCATCGCCGAGCGCGCCAAAGATAAGGGCATCAACGCCGTCGTGTTCGACCGCGGTGGTTACCTCTACCACGGGCGCGTCAAAGCTCTAGCCGACGCCGCGCGCGAAGCCGGACTGGAGTTCTAAGAAGACATCCTCATGCCACGCCAAGAGCAGATAGGTCCAAACGGAATTGCCCTGGAGGAAAAGGTCGTCCAGGTGAACCGCGTCGCCAAGGTCGTCAAAGGCGGCCGGCGTTTTTCGTTCAGCGCGGTTGTCGTCGTCGGCGACGGGTTGGGGCACGTGGGTGTCGGCCTGGGCAAGGCGAATGAAGTACCGGACTCAATTCGGAAAGGCGCAGAGCGGGCACGCAAGAACCTGATCCGGGTACCCATGGCCGGGACGACCATCCCGCACGAGATTTTGCAGAAGTTTGGCGCGGCGAAAGTGCTGCTCAAACCGGCCGCGCCGGGCACAGGCGTCATTGCTGGGGGCGCCGTCCGCGCGGTCGTCGAAGCGGCCGGGATCAAGGACATTCTGTCGAAATCGCTCGGCAGCTCGAACCCCGTGAACGTGGTCCAGGCGGCCCTGTTGGCGCTGACCAACCTGCGCGACCCTCAAGCAGTCGTCCAGATGCGCCGACGGGTAGCGCCGACACCTACGCCGACACCTTCGGCTGCCCGCCAGCCCGTGGCAGCGGGCGCCCCGGCTGAGAGCGCTGAGAGCCCAGCGGCGGCCGAAACCGCCCCCAGCCCATCCAGTCCAGCTCCAGCGTTGGCAACCACCGCGGCTGAACCCGAGTCGCATGCGCAAGCTGCGGGGCTACCAGCCGCGCCGGGCGCGGCGGAGGCACCCGCCTTCGCTCCTGCCGCACCAACGCCGTCCCTTCCGACTCCGGCCGGCTCAGACCTGACGCCGGGCGTATTTGCCACGACTAGCTCGGGCCAACCTGAGGCTGAGCCGTCACCGGCGGCCGAGGCGGCCCTGTCCGAGGAGCGCACCAGTGCCTGACGAAGATCGCCAGCCCACGGTGAAAACCTTGAAGCTCGAGCTCGTGAGAAGCGTCATCGGCGGAACCGAGCGCCAGCGGGCAACCGTCCGTGCCCTCGGCCTGCGCAAACTTCACCAGGTGGTCGAGCATTCAGACTCGCCCGTTACCCGAGGCATGGTGCAGAAAGTCGCCCACCTCGTCCATATCCAGGAGGTGGAAAACTAACATGCGCCTGCACGAGCTTCGTGCGCCAGACGGGTCCACCCACCAGCGCATCCGCATCGGACGCGGGCCCGGTAGCGGCAAGGTCAAAACGGGCGGAAAAGGCACCAAGGGCCAGAATGCGCGGGCCGGTGGTGGCGTTCCGCCCTATTTCGAAGGCGGCCAACTCCCGCTGATTCGCAAGCTGCCGTATCGCCGCGGTTTCAGC
>JBPCIO010000073.1:0-8826 GCA_051006215.1 Chloroflexota bacterium | reverse complement strand
TGTTCGACATCCGGCTGCTGCTCACGTAGCTCCAAGATGGCGTAGGTGTCTCGGGACACCGGCACGCCAACGCCCCTCGCATCGGCCATCCGCACCAGAGCCCCAGTAAGTGCCTCCAGCTCGGTGCGCCTTCCGCGCTCGAAATCACGCGCCATGGATGCTTTCATCGTAAATGGAGCCCGCTCGATCCACGCGCGCGCGCGCTCCCTCGCCTCAGGCATATCGTAGCCATAGGCTCGGGCAACGGCGGTGACCTCGTCGAGCAGCGTGCGGATGAGCTCGGCTGTTTCGGGCAAGTCGCGGATCACACCAATTGGTGCGCGACACACCGCGGTGATGGTGGCCATGGGAATGAGCAGCCACGCCTTCTGCCAGAGCGCGAGATGGCCATCCGGTGCGACGTTGGCGTTAATGCCGGCGCCAACGAATGCCTCGGCAGTCCGCTCGGCGGCAGGCGTCGGCGGCCCGCTCAGCGCCGAGACGCTGACGTAGTGACCGGGAGTGAGATGGCCGATCACCCCAGGTTCGACAATGGTTGTCTCCAGCCCAGTCGTGCCGATGAGCACGTGTTGTTCGCCGACGATGGCAGCTATCCGGTCTGGCGCATCCAGACCGTTCTGGAACGTAAGCAGGCTGGTGGTGGGACCAAGCGCGTGTCTAGCCGCGTGCGCGGCCTGCTCCAGGTCGTACGTTTTCACGGCGAACAGGACCAGGTCCGCCCAGCCGAGCTGGGCCGGGTCCTCCGACGCCGCGGCCTGGACGACGAAGGTGCCGAAGTCGGCGCTTCTGACTTCCAGACCCCGCTCTCGAATGGCTTTCAGGTGCTGGCCGCGGGCCAGAAATGCGACCGTGTGGCCTGCGCGAGCGAGAAGCCCGCCATACAGTCCGCCGATGCCACCCGCACCGATAACCGCAACCCGCATTCGCGCCAGTATAGGCCTGGTCCCCGCCGGGACCTGGGATTAGGCGCTGACGGTTTGGAGGCTTGAGCTTGCCGCGGACGACGTCAGCATAGCCGCCCGCAGCGCGTTTACCGCCGAATCAGGATCATTCACGGCAATCGTCACCTCATGAATATCGTCCTTGTGGCGCCTCAGCCAGGCGTCCAGGATCAGCAGGTCGTCGAGCTCGTCACGGCTGACCTGCGAGCTCGATCCGCCGCGGTACACGCGCCGCAGGAGATGCCGCAGGTGCGAGGGTGTCGCGCGCACTGGCAAGGACACTTGTTCCACCAGGCGTCCGGCCCGCACCAGCAGCAACCGCATCCGATCCGCCTGGCGGTCGGGGGTGACCACCACCACGTTCCTATCCGCAAACGCCGCCAGGCGTTGCTGAACACCAATGACCTGTTGAACGTCGCGAATGCGGTCGCGGAGCTCGGCCGCCTCCTCGAAGCGCAGCTGCTCGCCCAGCTCGTCGCGCTTCAGAGCCGCGCGTTCCAGCACCGCCTCGTCCTGACCCTGCAACACGCGCACGCCTTGATCGACCGCGTCCGCGTAGTCTTCTTTCGAAACCGCCTCGACGCACGGCCCCAGGCACTTCTTCATCTCGAGCAATGCGCACGCGGCCTGGCCCTGCCGTAACGACCCGCTGCACTGCCGCAACCCCAGTTGTTCGTTCACAAACAGCACGGCCGACGAAACAACACCCGCCCGGCGAAAAGGCCCGAAGTACAGCGTGCCGTCGGTCGGGCGCTCCCGAGTGGCTTCGAGACGCGGATAGGGATCGTTGACATCCACCTTGATGAACGGATAGTCGTGATAGTCGCGCAGCAGGCTGTTCGCCTCGGGCAGATACCGCTTCACTAACTTTGATTCAAGTAGCAGCGCTTCCAGCTCTGAGTTCGTCTCGATTGCCTCGACGTCTGCAATGTGGGCCAGCCGTCGGCGCAGCCGAGGTTGGGCGGCGCTGCTGGCCGTGCCCGACGGCCGCAGGTGGGTGCGAACCCGCTGCCGCACATTCACGCTCTTGCCGACGTACACGACCTGCCCGTGCAGATCCTTCAACAGGTACACGCCGGCGGTGGTCGGCAGGTTTGCGACTTGGGCCTCGTCAACGCGGCCCTTGCGGCGTGTGTTGGTTACCGGCTGCTGCTGAACGCGCAGCAGGCTGGCCAGGCTATCGACACCCCGACCGACCGCCGTCTGAAGCAGGTGCTGGAGGAGAGACAGGGTCGCCTCGGCGTCCGGGCCGGCCCGATGGCGCTGGACGAACGAAAATCCGAGGAACGCGCACAGGCTATCCAGCTTGTAGCTGTGCAGGCCCGGCATCAAACGACGGGCCAACCGCAGCGTGCACAGTCGGTCACCGTCCCAGTCGAGACCCGCACGCTTGAATGCCTGGCTGAGAAAGTTGCAATCGAAGCTCGCGTTGTGGGCCACGACGACGGCGCCGTCGAATAAACGCCGCAAATCGGGTAGCAGGCTTTCGAACGCTGGCTTGCCGCGCACGAGCGCGGCATTGATGCCGGTGATGCGGGTGACAAATGGCGGGATCGGAACGCCGGGCTCGGCTAAGCGCTCGAAGCGGTCCTGCACCACGCCGTTTTCGACGCGGATGGCAGCCACTTCTATGACGCGGTCGTACTGCGCGCTCCCGCCGGTCGTTTCGAGATCGACCACGACGAACGGGACATGGGCAAGCAAAGAAGGCATGGCGTTCCGGTCAATTCGACGGTAGCGGACAACCCGGGCGGTGGCCCGGTTTCGAGCTCGTGCTGTGACTGCCCTGTGACGAGCGCTAGCCCAATCGTCGCCTGGCGCGCAGCGCGCGCACTCCGCGCGCATCGAGCTCCTGAAGAAGCGAGCTGAGGTTTAGACTCACTACAAGCGGCTTGATCAAGAGACTGTTGATTGCCAATCGAGGTGAGATCGCGGTGCGCGTGATACGTGCTTGCCGCGACATGGGCATCTCGCCAGTGGCTGTCTATTCGGCGGCTGACGCCAACGCGCTGCATGTTCGGATGGCCGATGCGGCGTATGTGATCGGTCCAGCGCCAGCCACAGACAGCTACTTGCGGATTGATCGAATCCTGGAAGCCGCGCGTGCGTCCAACGCGGACGCCGTGCATCCTGGCTACGGATTTCTGGCCGAGAACGCCGAGTTCGCCCAGGCCTGCATCGACGCCGGGCTGATCTTTGTTGGCCCACCACCCCAGGCAGTGCGCGCCCTGGGACTCAAAACTGAGGCGCGCAAGCTGATGCAGGCGGCCGGGGTGCCGGTTGTCCCGGGCTCCCTCGAACCCTTGATGAGTATCGAGGACGTGCGCCGAGCGGCGAACGACATCGGCTTCCCGGTCGCCCTCAAAGCCGTGGCCGGTGGGGGCGGGAAGGGCTTGAGGATGGTGCCCGAGCCAGCGCAGCTCGAAGCGGCCTTTCGTCAGGCCACAAGCGAGGCTGGCGCGGCATTCGGGAATCCTGCCGTGTACCTCGAGCGCGCTATCGAGCGGCCTCGTCACGTCGAAGTGCAGATCCTGGCCGACGCACACGGCCAGTGCGTCTGGCTCGGCGAGCGCGATTGCTCCCTTCAGCGGCGTCACCAGAAGGTCCTCGAAGAGTCGCCTTCGCCGGCGGTGAGCCCGGGCTTACGTCAGCAGATGGGCGAGGTGGCGGTGCGCGCCGCGCTGGCCGCGGGCTACACGAACGCCGGAACGGTCGAGTTTCTCCTGGCCCCGGACGGGAACTTCTACTTTCTTGAAGTCAACGCTCGACTGCAGGTGGAACACCCGGTCACCGAAGCAGTTACCGGCATCGACCTGGTCCGCGAGCAGCTACGCGTCGCCAGTGGAGACCACCTCGGTTACGACCAGTCGGCGATCGAGCCGCGTGGGTACGCGGTCGAGTGTCGGATCTACGCTGAGGACCCAGCCGCAGGCTTCCTGCCATCCACAGGCCAGTTGATCGGCTACCGGCCGCCGGCGGGTCCAGGCGTGCGGGTCGACTCAGGCGTCGAAGAAGGTGCAACCATCGGTGTCTACTACGATCCGATGATTGCCAAACTGATCGTGCACGCCGCCAATCGACAGCTCGGCCTAGACCGGATGGCGAGTGCCCTGCGTGAGTTCTTGATTCTCGGAGTGCGCACCAGCATTCCACTCCATCAATGGCTCGTGGCCCATCCTGACGTTCGCTCGGGCAGCGTCGACACGGGCTGGCTCGAGCGGGAATGGTCGCCCGCGCATGCTGACGCGCTTGCCAGGGACGGCAGCGTCGAGATGGCGGCTATTGCAGCCGCGCTCCTGGTTGACGCCGGGCGCGTGCGCAGCCTGGCTCCAGCCGCGCCCGCAGCCGACGGCGGAGACTCCACCTGGCGGAGAGTCGGCCGCCAGACCGCCCGACGCTGAGCGCCTGTGCCCGAGACCAACTACCACGTGACTATCGGCGAGCGGGTCTTGCGAATCCGGGTGCGGCGTGAACGCGACCAGGTACTGGTGCGTGTTGACGACGGTCAGGAGCGACCTGTCCAACTGGAGACCCTTCGCGGCACGCTGCGCTGGCTTGCGCTTGGCGAGCAGGTTACGGAACTGATGGCGGCCACCGCAGACGATGGGGTGAGGCTGTGCATCGGCGGCCTCGAGTTCGCAGCCGATGTCGTTGACGAAGCGCGCGCCCGCTTGGTTTCCGTCGTCGGCGGCCGCGTTGCGACCCACGCCCGTCGCGAGTTACGCGCACCGATGCCGGGGTTGCTGATCAAGGTGCTGTGCCAGGCGGGCGACGCGGTGGAGCCGGGGCAACCCCTGGTCGTCCTGCAGGCGATGAAAATGGAAAACGAGCTCTCGCTACCCCGCGGCGGCACCATCAAGTCAGTCGGCGTGGAGCCCGGCCAGTCCATTGAGCAGGGTCAGGTGCTCCTGGTGGTTGAATAGGTAAGCGCATGAAAGCTGAGATTCTGTCAATCGGCACTGAGCTCCTGCTGGGTCAGATCGTCGACACCAACGCCAACTACCTCGCCCAGCAGCTGCCCTCCCTCGGCCTCGACCTGTACTACGTGTCCCAGATCGGCGACAACCGCCAGCGATTGGCGGAGGCCGTCCGGAACGCGCTAGAGCGTTCGGACGTCGTGATCACCTCTGGAGGCCTTGGTCCAACCGAAGATGACCTGACCCGCGAAGCCATCGCCGATGTGATGGGCGAGCAGCTCGCAATCCAGCCTCACCTCGAGGAGGAGCTGCGAGCCTTTTTCAGTCGCCGGGGCCGAACCATGCCTGATCGCAACGTGAAACAGGCCACCACCATTCCATCTGGGACCTACTTGCCGAATCCGGTTGGGACCGCCCCAGGTTGGTGGGTCGAACGCGGTGGCAAGGTCATCGTCTCGATGCCCGGCGTGCCGCACGAGATGCACAAGATGTGGGCGGACCAAGCCGAACCGCGCCTGGCCCGGCTGATCACGGGTGGAGTGATCGTCTCGCGTGTGCTGAAGCTCGTCGGCATTGGCGAATCGCACGCCGAAGAAGCCCTGGGCGAGCTGACACATTCCGCCAATCCGACCCTTGCCACGTACGCTAAGAGTGATGGCATCCACCTGCGTTTGACCGCCAAAGCTGCTGAGCGAGCGACAGCCGTGCGGCAACTCGACGGCTTCGAGGCGCGGGTCCGCGAGCGTGTCGCGGAGTTCGTATACGGAACCGAATCCGACAGCTTCCCATCGGTAGTCGGGGCGCTGCTTCGTGAACGCGGTCTCACCCTGGCGGTCGCGGAAAGCGCAACCGGCGGCCAGTTGGCCAGCCTGATTACCGAAGCTCCTGGCGCCTCGGACTATTTTCTGGCTGGCTACGTCGCGTATTCTGCCGCCGCCAAACAGGCCCTGGGGGTACAGCCCACTGTCCTGGACGAACACGGAACCGTGGCTGAAGCGACGACACGAGCGCTGGCCGCCGCTGCCCGCGACACCGCTGGCGCTGACGTTTCGGTAGCCACAACCGGCGTGGCCGGTCCGAATGAGTCCGAAGGCAAGTCCGTCGGTTTGTTGCACATCGTCGTCGACATCGAGGGTCGCCAGGTCTCACAGGAGACTCGCTATTCCACCACGCGCACTGAATACAAACGCCGCGGGGCACTCGAAGCCCTGTCCCTGCTGTGGCGTGAGCTGAAACAGCAGAGCAGGGACAGGTGACTGCGTGAGCTCGAAGTCGGGCAAGCAGTGGCGACAGACGACGCTCAAGCACGCCCTCGAGCGCACTCCGGAGCGCGACGCCCTGACCGAGACGACCTCGCACATTCGCCAGCAGATTGCCTACACCGCCGACGATCTCGCGCAGCGTAACTTGATCGAACGCGAGCGCCTGGGTTACCCAGGCGAGTACCCGTTCACTCGGGGTGTGCAGCCCACGATGTACCGAGGGCGCTTGTGGACGATGCGCCAGTACGCAGGGTATGCCTCGGCCGAGGAATCCAACGCCCGCTACAAGTATCTCCTGGAACGCGGCCAGACTGGCCTCTCAGTCGCGTTCGACCTCCCGACACAGATGGGCTACGACCCGGACCATCCGATGGCCGAGGGGGAAGTTGGCAAGGTCGGCGTGTCGATCTGTTCGCTCGACGATATGCAAGACTTGCTGGACGGTATCCCGCTCGACAAGGTGACCACGTCGATGACCATCAACGCCACCGCGGCCGTCCTGCTAGCGCTTTACATTGCGGTGGCGAAGAAGCGAGGCCTCGAACCGAACCTTCTCAGCGGAACTATTCAGAATGACATTCTGAAGGAATACATCGCGCGCGGAACGTACATCTATCCGGCACGGCCCAGTGTGCGCCTGATTACCGACGTGTTCGCCTACTGCGCGCGCGAGGTACCGCAATGGAACACGATCTCGATCAGCGGCTACCATATGCGCGAAGCTGGCGCGTCGGCGGTCCAAGAGCTAGCTTTTACGCTGGCCAACGCCATCGAGTACGTCAATGCCGCCTTGCGGGTGGGCCTCAAGGTGGACGACTTCGCCCCGCGACTGGCCTTCTTCTTCGACAGCCACAACAACTTGCTCGAAGAAGTTGCCAAGTTCCGTGCGGCGAGGCGCATGTGGGCGAAGATCATGCGCGAACGTTTCTCAGCCCAGGATGCGCGATCGTGGATGCTTCGTTTTCACACCCAGACGGCGGGTGTAAGCCTGCAAGCGCAGCAGATCGACAATAACGTTGTGCGGGTTACCGTACAGGCGCTGGCCGCAATTCTGGGCGGGACACAATCGCTACACACCAACGCCAAGGATGAAGCGCTAGCCCTGCCGACCGCCGAAACGGCAGAGCTTGCGCTGCGTACCCAACAAATTCTAGGTTATGAAAGCGGCGTTGCGGACGTCGTGGACCCGCTGGCCGGCTCGTACTACGTGGAATCGCTAACGGACGAGATGGAACGTCGAGCGTGTCAGTACATCCAACGCATTGACGAGCTTGGAGGCGCTCTCGCAGCTGTTGAAGCAGGCTACATTCAGTCCGAGATTCAGGAAGCGTCGTACGAATATCAATGCCAGGTCGAACGCGGTGAACGGATTATTGTCGGAACCAATCGCTTTCAGAGTGGCGAGCCTGAGCCAACGACGGAGATCTTGACCGTCGATCCCAGCGTGCGACAGCGTCAATGTGAGCGTCTGGGCCTGCTACGAGCACGTAGAGACAATGAACGCTGCGGGAGCCTTCTTCAACGTCTTCGGTCCGCAGCCAGCGACGAACACGAGAATTTGCTTCCGCTTATCGTTGAGGCAGTCGAAGCGTACTGTACGCTCGGCGAGATCGCTGACGCTTTTCGCTCAGTGTGGGGCGAAGCGCGCGACTTTGGCCGGATTTAAGCCTCCCAACGTGTATGATTGATCTTGCACTTCGAAGTGCAAGATTCATCGAACTCGGTTTCGGGAGAAATCTTCGTGTCTGTGCAAATTCGCAAGCTCACATCTGACGAAGCAGCCAAGGTATTTCCAAAGCGTGGTCAAATGGACCTGTCCGATTACGCAGATGCTCTCGCCGAGCTGCAGCCCGGTGATGCGGCCGAAATTGAATTAGGTGCTCTTTCCAGCCGCGCATTGAAACGTCGACTTGGCCAGGCCGCCAAACAAACCGGCTACTCGCTGAAGTGGGCGCGGGACGGTGGCACGGGCGTGCTGCGTTTTCAAGTGCGCGAAGCCAGAGGGACACAGACCAAAGCTCGCAATGGCCGCCGCGGCCGGCGCCGCAAGGGCGAAGCCTAACCAGATACCCCGCCCGGGCCGCTCGGTCGAATCGGTTTCCAGCACCCGTGTCGGTCCCGGTCCAGCCCTACGGGTATGTTCTCACAGCCGAGAGGCTAGGACGACCATCGCCTGTGAACTTGAGGCGAATGGCTCGCGCCGATACCCACCGTACACAGCCTGAATGGCAAACCCGGCGCGCTCGAGCAAGTGCTCGGCTTCGAAGCGATACGTCCAGCGGTATGGCCACTCGACAAACCGTTTGGCGACGACTGCTCCCCCATCGTCGATGACTTCGTACGCTGAGCGAATTATCCTCACCTGGCGCGCCAGGTCGGTGCTCACGACCGACTCCACGCGGGACAGGGTGAAGCCGCGCTCCGGCACTCTTTGCAGCAGGTCGTCCTGCATCGACCCGGGTGCAGCCGCAAGCCACTCCGGGCGTGGGTGCAGGAAGTCGATCGCCAGCACTCCGCCTGGTCTGAGGTGAGCCGCGATGCTGCGCAAACAGCGAAGTTGGTCATCTCGCTCTGTCAGATAGGCGAGACTCTTGACCGCCGAGATGGCGAGATCGAAGTCCGCTACGTCCAGGCTGAAGTCGCGCATATCGGCCTCGATAAATGTTGCCCGACCCGACGCAAGCGGCGGCTTCTCGAGCTTCGCCC
>JBPCIO010000072.1:0-37440 GCA_051006215.1 Chloroflexota bacterium | reverse complement strand
AGTTGTCCGCCTACCAAGGCCAGGCGCTCCTGCAGCCCGAACAGGCCGAGCCCGCGCTCGCGCGAGCGCATGACATCCTCCACGTCGAAGCCCTGACCATCATCAGCCACGGCGGCAATCACCTCGTCGGGCCGCCGAGACAATTCGACCCGCACCGTCCGCGCGCCAGCGTGCTTGGCGCTATTGGTCAGCGCCTCCTGGACCACGCGATACAACACCAACTCGATCTGGGGCGGCAGGCGCCCATCGCGATCGTCGAAGCCCTCGGCGCTGAACGCTACACGGACGCGCATCCGCGCACCGTAGGAATCCGTGTACCCCTCGAGGGCAGCTACCAGGCCGAGATCGTCGAGTGTGGCGGGGCGAAGCTCCACGGCGAGTTTGCGCACAGCTTCGAGGGTGTCCGCGGTCAACTCCCGCAGCTCGTCGATCTGGTCGCGTATTTCGGGAGCCGTGCGCGCTCGCTCAAGGATCTTGAGACGAATAAGCAACGTGGTCAACGCCTGGGCGGTCTCGTCGTGCAACTCGCGCGCGATGCGCTTACGCTCATCCTCTTGAGCCGCCAGGACCTGTTCGGACCTTTTCTGCAGCAACGCCTGATGCTCGTGCAACACGTCCAGCATCGTGTTCAGCGTGTCGCCCAGGCGCTCGACTTCCGGATCACGAAACAACACGCGTTGGGCGCGCGCGTTGAGATCGCCTGCGGCGACGCGATCGACGGTGCGCTCGAGCGCGTTCAGCGGCTGCAGGGCGAGTGTCAGGACGAGGCCATTGATGAGCACGCTGCCCGCAAACCCCACCACCAGCATGATCCCGACGGCCGACCAGTGGATGGTGCCACCACTCGGGCTGGCGACAAAGGTGAGCGTGAACCACGTGCCGAGTCCCACGCCAAAAAGCACTACGACGCAGTTGGCTACCAGCACCTTCAGAAAGAGTGGTAGTCCAAGCAGGGCTCTCGCGAGGCTTTCTGGGAGGGGGTGACCATCCAAGCTTTTTGTCAGCGTAGCCGTACTCAATTCGGGCCGAAGTCTACCCCGGATAGTGACTCGCATTACGATTTCGGCGCCAGGCTTGCGCTGCGCCGCCACGACTTACAATGCACCCGCAAAGGGTATGGCCGTCATCACCATTTCGCGCCATCCCGGCTCGCTCGGGGATACCCGCAGCGCGCGGGCTCGCCGAGCGGCTGGAGTACCGTCTTGTCGAACGCGCAGAGCTGGTACACCTGGCCGAACAGCTCGGCGGGCCGGATGTCGCGTGGGACCGCGCGCCAGAGCTCCACGAACGGCCCCCGTCGTTCTGGGAGCGGCTAAATGAGGAACGTCGCCGCTATGCAAGCGTGCTGCGCCGGGTGACCACCCAGCTCGCGACGGATGGCGATGTGGTGATCGTCGGGCTGGGCGCCGGACAGGTGCTGAAAGGCCTTGGCAATGTGCTGCGACTGCAGATCATCGCGTCCATGGACGTTCGCCTGGCCCGGGTGATGGAGCGCGGCTTCGACGACGTGCCGGGCCCGCTGAGTCGTGATAAAGCGCGTGATCTGATCCGCAGCAACGACAAAGACAAAAACGGCTACATGCGCTACCTGTTCAACATCGAGTGGATGGATCCGCAGAACTGGGATCTGATCATCAACACCGGCCGGTTCAGCGTGGACCAGACGCTCGATATCGTCGAGGCAGTGGTGAAAACCGGCACACTCGAGCCATCCGCGCTAGACCGACAGCGCTTGTCGAACCTGGCCCTGGCGAGCCGGGTCGAAGCCACCGTGCTGGGCGACGCGACCGTATGGGTCGACGGATTGAAGGTGGTGGCCCAAGAAGGCCGTCTGCGAATTGAAGGCGAAGTCGTCACCGAAGAAGATCGCGATGCAGTCGAACAGGTGGTGCGAGTGATCGAAGGCGTGCGCTTCGTCCAAAACGAGCTGCGGGTACAGCCGCCGCCGCTCACCGGCATGTGAGCTTGATTGGACATGCGGCTGCCCTCGAGTGGCTGCGCGGTGCGCTGGCAACCAATCGGTTAGCACACGCGTACCTCATCACTGGACCCCGCTCGGTCGGCAAACGGACCTTCGCCCTGGAAATCGCCAAGGCCCTCAACTGCCTCGCGCCGGCCGTCGCGGATCGGCCCGACCACACGTGCCAGCACTGCCGGCTCGTCGAGCGCAACGTCCACCCCGACGTGCGCGTCGTACGCCGTGCGCCCGAACGCCGATTGATCTCGCTCAAGCCCTCTGCGACATCAGGTTCGGCGCGCGAGTATGTGGACAACGTTGCGTTTATCCAGTCCGATGCGCAGCTCAAGCCGGTCATGGGTCGCTCTAAGGTGTACCTGATCGTCAATGCTGAAGAACTTGCTGAGGACGCTGGTAATCGTCTGCTCAAAACGCTCGAAGAGCCAGCTCCGTTTGTCGTCTTTCTGCTGACCGCGGTCGAACGCGGCGGGGTGTTGGCGACGATCGCCTCACGTTGCCAGGAGATTCGACTGCGCCCGTCACAACGGGCAGAATTGGCGGAGGCACTGGTCGCGGCTGGCGCCGAGCCGGAGCGAGCTCACCAACTTGCGGCGCTGGCCGGCGGCCGTCAGGGCTGGGCCGTGTCCGCGGCGCGTGATTCAGGCCTGTTCGAGCAGCAGCAAACGTACGCCCGCCAGCTCGTGGAGGCTCTCAGCGGATCACGCCTGGAGCGACTCGTTCGAGCCCGCGCCCTGTCTGAACGCTGGACGAACCAGCCCGAGACGGTGCGCGAGACACTGCGGGTATGGCTGAGCTGGTGGCGGGACGTGCTGCTGGTGCAGCTTGGCCTGGTCCATCGCATTGCACACCTGGGCTCTGGCGAGCAGGCAATCCTTGCCGAAACTGCAAGGCAGGTGGACCCGCTTGCCACCCGCCAGGCGCTACTTTCGATTCAGCAAACGCTGTTCGACCTCGACACCAATGTAAACGCGCGCCTGCTGCTGGACCTGTTGTTGCTGCGCTTACCGTGCACCAGCCAGGCGTGACAGAGGTGTGCGGCCTGGACCCGACTACTGAATGGCCCACACCACGTGGACAGTCGTCGAAACCGACAGCTCACCTGGCTGGATCGGCGTCGAGACCGCGGCGGCGGGAGCGGCTTGAGGCGCGCTCAGCGCCCGCACCGGGATGGCTCCGCCGGTGTCGGCCGTTTCGATGGACACAGGCCGTCCCAGCGTGATCCCGGCATCTCGGGCGAGCTGCTCGGCTTGTGCTCGCGCGTCCTGCATGGCCTGATCACGCGCCTGAGTCTTCAAGCCGGCCATGTCAGATGCTTCAAACCGAATGCCGTATACGCGCGTGGCGCCGCTCGCTATCGCGTCGTCGATGAGCGGCCCCAGCCCTCCGACATTGGTGGTCTTGACCTCGACCAGGTTCTGCACCTGGTACCCGCGTAGGACTGGCTGGTTTTGATTCTGCTGGTCGTACTGAGGATTGATGTTGTAGCTGACAGTGCGAATGTCGGTGTCGACGACGCCGTCGGCCTTGAGCTTGGTCACCACCGCGTCCATGCTCGTACTCGCCGAGGTCTGGGCTTTGGACAGTGACTGGTCGAAGACCTCAACGCCCAGGGTGATGCGGGCCACATTCGGCTGGGCGACGACGATCCCCTGACCGACCACGCTGACGCCCGAGTTGGCCTGAGGTTGGTTCGGGATGGTTTGTCCGCTGGCTAGTGGAGCCATCGCGAGCGAGGCCGCTACGACGGCGGCGACACTAAGAAGCGGAACGATGCGAGGAAGCATGTCGGGTCACTCCGTGAAGGCAATGGACGTCGCCCGAAGGCGGCGCCGGATGAGCAGCGTGGCCGTCAGGGCCAGTAGGGCGAGCGCACCTATGATCGCAGCCCCGGTCCGCAGCGGCGCAGCCGAAGGTGAGACAGCGCTAGCGACCGGTTGCCGCGGGATCTGGAAGGGTGTGCGCGTCGGGATGGGGCCGGGTGTTGGAGCAAGCGTGGGTAGCGCTCGAACGCTGGTGGCGGCGCTGACCTGGTCGCCGAGATCCTCGCCGGGCGTCGGCGCGGTGCGTACCTCCTCGACTGCGGCTGCAGTCGGCCCGAGTGTGCGGGCGGGAGCTGCTGCTCCGGCCCCGGCTACTCCCGAGCTGGCGGATGCCGAGTCGGTCGAAAGAGCTGGCCCCCTAGCTGCTGGAGCCGGGGCCGGCGGTGCAACAGCCCGAACCTGGGCTGAGGCAGCCGCGGGTACCGCGGGCGCTGCCCCGAGCTGAAATTGAGCAGACAGCCCGGCCGTCGTGGCTTCGGGTCGGGAGTCCACGTACAGGGATCCCACCGACACAAGGACGAACGCAGCCACCAGCGTCGCTGCTCCGGTTCTTGCCACCCCGTACCAGCGCCGCAGCCGCACGAGATTGGGCGGGTCCGCCACCAGCCGGGGTCCGAGTGCAAAGTCTCGCGGCAGCTCGAGCGAGGGCAAACCGCGCAACAGCCCAACCATCATTCGCAACTCGTCCAGACGCCCAACGCAGACCAGGCATGACTCCAGATGCGCAGCCGCCTCGTGGGCCTGTTCGGGCTCGAGCTGATGGTCGAGAGATGCCGACAGGATCTCGTCGGCAATGTGGTCGCTTGGCTGCATCACGGGTTTCTCTGTTGTAGACGCTGGGAGCCCGCGGGCAGTTCCCCTTTTGCGACCAGCAACTCGCGTAGCTGGGCCCGACCTCGACTGAGCCGGCTCTTGACCGTGCCCAGTTCGACAGCCATGGCGTGCGCGGCATCCTGGTAACTGAGGCCCTGGACGTCACAGAGCACGACTGTCAGCCGCTGGTCGGCCGGCAGTTGCTCGAGCGCCGCCTGAATGTGACGCGCGGTTTCGGACGTAAGGCTGCGCTGCTCGGGACCCAGGCTCGGGTCGGGCACATGATCGCCCAGACGCGCGTCTCGATCCGGATCTGCTGTGCTCGGGGCGTCCAGACTGTCCACGGGCCGCCGTTGGCGGCGACGGAGCTGGTCGTAGCACGTGTTTACGGCAATCCGCAACAGCCAACTCCGCAATCCGCTGGCGTCGCTGTGGAACGTCTTCAGGCTCCGAAACGCACTGAGCAGGGCATCCTGGGTGGCATCCGCGGCATCCTCGCTGTTGCCCAGCGTGCGGTAGCAGACGTTGAACATCTGGCGCTGATACTCCAGCACGAGCATGTTGAAAGCGGCCACGTCGCCGCCTTGAGCTGCTTGCAGCGCCTTTCCGATGCCGTTCTCGTCCAGCGCACCCACCTTGGGCTGCACAGCAGCATGCTACTCAGTGGCGGCTTTCGGATAGGGTGGTCGTATGGGCGCGCTGCGCTGGTTGCCGAGCCTGTTGCTGCTGCTGCCGTGGCTGCTGGCCCCGACCGCGCCTTCGGACAACGCCCGCATCCGCGACCTGGTTGGGCCGTCCGGGTTCCGGCTGCTGGATTGGGAGACCATGCATCTCGGCGAACGGGCGACCCGTTTGTGGCTGGGCCTGTTCGGCTCTGGCGATAGTTCGGACAGCCCTTCAGACGCGGACACGTTGCGGGCGTACTTTCGAGCCGGCTCGCGAGAGCCGGATCTTCGTCCGGGCGCGGAGGCGGCGTTGGAGCGTGTAGTGAGTTCGGCGTATCAGGCCGGTGGACTGACCTGGTCGGAGCCGTTGCCGTTGGCGCGACTGTTTCCGCCGGTGCTTGTGGCCTTGACGCCCCCGCCGAACGTACTGGTGATTGCGCCCCGGACGGCCCTGCGGGTCATCGGGTCATCGGTTCTGCAGCCCATGGACTTCTCAGCCCAAGCAGATCTGGAAGCGTCGGCTGACAGCACCGGCATCTCGTCGCTGGTGGCGCCAATCGGCGGATTAGCGACGTATCCCTCGATGGTCCTGGAAGAAGACACGCCCGACCGAGTGCTAGCAGCGGTGGCTCACGAGTGGCTGCATCAGTATCTGATCTTTTACCCGCTGGGCAGAGGCTACTGGAACAATCAGGAGACGCGCGAAATCAACGAGACGACCGCAGATCTGGTCGGGGTTGAAGTCGGCGCTTACCTGGCTACCCGCCTCGATCTGTCGCTGCCCGCAGCCGGCGCTGGCGCGACTGGCGCGGCGAGACCACCAGCCTTTGACTTTCGGGGGTTTATGCGCGAGACGCGCGCGCAGACGGAGCAATTGCTCGCGAACGGGCAGGTAGACGACGCCGAAGCCTACATGCGGGACCGTCGCGACGAGCTGCAGCAACGCGGATTTCAGGTGCGAAAGCTGAATCAAGCCTATTTTGCGCTGTACGGCAGCTACGGCGACGGTTTTGCGGCGTCGCCTTCGAACCCCATCCCACGCCTGCTGCACACGCTGCGCCAGCGCAGCAGTACGCTGGGTGAGGTCATCTTTGAAGTGCGTCAGCTGACAACCGTAGCCGAGCTAACCCGCGCCGCCGGTTAGCCCACGCCGAGTCGCGCGAAGGGCAGGCTGCGGAGCCGAACACCGTTCAGGAGCGGAGTGCGCGCCGTCTGGCCAGCCAAACGGCTTTGCCAGCGTAGAAGGCTAAGACCACGCACAGCATCAGACCGAGCGGGCCCTCGCGATACCCCGCGAGTTCGACGTAGCGGCGCCAGAATTCCCGAACGGGCTGGCCCAGCAAGGCGCGCGCGCGTGGCGGACCGAAGCGTATGAGCCAGCGTTCCGCCTCGAGCCGGCAGTAGCGCTCCTGTTTCCGCACGAACTCGGCCAGGCTGCGGTAGTTCAAGTGCAGCAGCGGCTCACGCAGGTGCCCGACCTCCCCGTCGACGAGCGCAAGCTCGTGGACTGGCCGCGACGGGTCGAAACGAGCCGCACCGCGCTCGAGCAGCCGAAGCTGATAGTCAGGGAACCAACCAGCGTGGCGCACAACGCGACCCATCAGGTAGTTGTCGCGCGGGACCCAGAATCCCCGCCGCCCACATGGCTGCCGGACCCTCTCCAGCACCTCGTCCTGCAGTCCAGGCGTAACACGTTCGTCGGCGTCGACGAACAGGACCCAGTCGCCTGTTGCCAATGCCAAAGCTGCATCCCTCTGGGCGCCGAAATTCTGGAACGCTCGCTCGGCCACACGCGCTCCGCACGCGCTGGCTACCTCCCGAGTACGATCGCGAGTCGCCGAATCGACCAGCACCAGACGTTCGTCGGCGAAAGCGACCGACCGCAAGCACTCGCCAAGCATGTTCTCCTCGTCGCGGGCGATGATTGCCGCGGTGAGTCGCGGACGAGCGCCGGTCACATCACGAGCCGGCGGACGCTGCGGAGGGCCGCTCCCTGTTCGGAGCCCATCCGGCGGGCATGCGCCCGCAGGCCGAGGCGTACCACGCCGTGAACGACGCGGTTGAAGATCAGTCCATGGAAGCGCTGGTAATACCGCAAACGGCTGCGCCAGAGTTGAGCAAACATGGCCTCTGGCTGCTGCCGGGTCGAGGAGCCGCCGTGGTGGACCGCTACGGCCGCAGGCTGGTGCCAGACCCGCCAGCCCCGACGGCGCGCACGCCGGCACCAGTCAATTTCTTCCAAGTACATGAAGTAGCCCTCGTCCAATGGGCCGGTGTCCGCCCAGGCGGCGCGCCGGACCAACATGCACGCCCCCAGGGGGTAGTCGATGAGTACTGCTGAACTGTTGGCTCTGACGGGCACGCGCCCGTTCAAGCTGGATTCCGTCAAGCGCGCGATAGGAAACAGATCCAGGAACACTTGGACTAGCCCCGGAAACCGGAACGCCGCTGCTTGCCAAGCACCATCCGGGTAACGCAGGGCGGGGCCCACCAGGGCCGCGCGAGGGTCTCGGTCAAGCACATCCAGCAGCAGCTTCAGTGTGCCTGGACGCAGCGCCGCATCCGAGTTGAGCAGTAGCAACGCCTCCCCGCGTGCGACGGCGGCCGCCCGATTGATACCCGCCGCGAAGCCGAGGTTGGTATCAGAGCAGATCAACCGAACGCTAGGAAAACGGGCCGCAACAGCCTGGGCGCTGTGGTCGCGAGAGGCGTTGTCAAAGACGATTGTCTCGACTCCGTACTCGTCCACGACCGAAGCAATCGCTTCCAACAGCAGCTCACGCGTGTTGTGCGAAACGATCAGCGCCGACACACGCGGCGCAGCGTCCGGGCCGAGACTCTGCGTCAGGATGAGATCGCGACCCGTACAAGTCCAGCGCCGGGGCTGTGGATGGCGACATTTTCCTGGATGAGGCCGGCGAAATACACCAGCCGGTCTTGTTCGTTGTGGACCGTTACGCAGCCCGAAACGGCGACGTCTTCACCGGGCTGGAGGTCGTGTCCGAAGCCCCATCGGTAGGGGTATGTCGCGCCGTTCGTGTCCGTGCTGGCGGACCAGTTAACGCCGATGCGCCAGAAGCCGGCGTGCTCTGCAAATCGGTGGTTCTCGATAGACGCATAGCTGTCAAAGGAGTCGTAGACATAGCCTGGGTCCGGGCCCTCCGTGCGCAGCAGGGTCTGCCCGGAGTTGCGTACGACTACTTCGAGGCACACCTGGCCGCCGCGGATGATCTGTAGCGGACCGATATGCGCCGAGGCGATCGACGCATCAGGCACGCCCGCGTCTTGTACGACAAGCGGCTGGGCTGTTTCGACAACGTTGCCGGCTTGATCGCGCGCTCGTATGCCCAGCAGGTAGTCGCCGTTGGCGACCGGCTGGCCGTTGGCTGTGCCATCCCATGTCGCGGTTTGCTCTCCAGCCGCGACGCGGGTCTCCTCGCCCATCCAGATCCGTCGTAGCACTCCAGCCGGCGCGGCTTGGTCCAGAAACACGGACACGCGGGCGTCCTCTGCCACCTGGAACGTCATGTGCGTCACGTCGTCACGAGCGTCAAAGTTTGGCGAGATGTGATCGGGCAGCAGCGTCAGGCCAGTGATGCTGGGCGTGGAGGTGTCGGCGCCTCGGATGCGCATTGGGACACGCTCTTGCTGGACCTGGTCGCAAGACTGCACGTCCGGCATTACATGATAGTCGCCGTCAGGCAGCACGCGGCGTTCGTTCGGTCCTGGCCCAGGCACCGTGCCGTCGAACTGCAGCACGTAGTCGCCGGGCGTGGGTCGCGGCGCGTCGGCGTGGATCAGCCACTGCGTGGCGTCCGACGCCACGATGCGACTGGAAAGCCGCGCGGGTGCGTTCAGGTGATAGTGGATGTCAAGCCGATTGCGCACATCACGTAGGCCAGGCGAAGCCGCTGGGGGCATCGATGCGACATGGTCGAGCGGCCGTGGCGCGAATCGTGCGCACGCCGTAATCAGCAGCATCGGCAGCAGCAGGACCATACGCCGACAGTGCATGTCGTCGGGATAGTAGGAGCGGTCGGAGACCTGCTACAACCCAGACGATCCCGTGGAGTCGCGACCGCGCACGTTCACCCGTGAGGAGGCCGAGGTGCTCTTGCCCGAGGTCGACCGCTTGCTGGGCGAGGCACAGATCCTGAGCCAGAACCTGACGCGAGCCGAACGGGACGCTGAGACCGCGGAGCGGAAAGTGCGGGCGAACGGGAAGGTCCAACCTCAGGCCACCGGCGACTCCCCGGAGGCAGCCAGGCGCGCGGTAGCGCGGCAGCTGGCGCTGCGGGTCGAACGGATCCAGCAAATGGGGATCGTCGTACGGGATGTCCAGAGCGGCCTTATCGATTTCCCGAGCGTGCGCGACGACCGCGTCGTCCAACTGTGCTGGCGGCGTGGCGAACCGCTCGAGCTGCGCTGGTGGCACGAAGTCGAAGCCGGCTTTGCCGGCCGCCAACCGCTGTAGACGGTCCGACGTGCGCGGCCCTCAGTGGCTGGCGGCGGTCAATGGCGGAGGCAGGGCGGGCACTGGGGCAGGCCTGACGAAGACCGACCGAAGCTGGGTGGCGAAGGCATCACGTTCCTCTTGGCTAGCCTCGGACAGGTCGGCGGTCGGCACCGCATATGAGTACAACGCCACGCCGAGGGCGCCCAGAGCGCGCGCACGACCCAGCTGCGCGAGCGCACCATCCGCGTTGTTCAGGTACGAGCCCATCCCGAGCACCACGCCGCGCTTGCCAGGATGGCTCACCTGCCACTGCGTCCACGTATCAAACCAGCCGCTTTGCTCACCCGCCTCGCGGTAGTAGTCCATCGGCAGCACATAGTCGACGATCCCCTCGTCGAGCCACCTACGCCAATCCTGGAGAACAGCCGCAAACGGGGCCTGGTGTTCCCAATCGTCGGCGGTCTGGGGTCCCTTGCCCCAGGCCACGACGGCGGCCGTGACGGCTACGCTGGGCTTGATCGCCTTGGCTTCGACATAGATGCGGCGCACCAGCGCCGTGACCTGGTCGCGGCGCCAAGCGACCCACTCCGGATCGGCCGGCGCAGGTTGGCTGGCTGGATCGCGGCCAACGAGCGTGTTGAACCGAGCCACGCTTGACGGGTTGTACCCCCATCGAAGAGGGTCGCCTTCGTAGTAGCGAATCTGGTCCAGATGGATGCCGTCGACATCGTAATTTCGGAGAAGGTTCACGTACACCGCAGTGGTGTAAGTCTGTACTTCGAGATTGCCAGGGTCCAGGTAATACATGCCTGCGCTGCCCGCGCCCGCCCACGCCGCGCCATCGTCGCGGTACATGAGCCAGGTGTCCAGCGGATCAGCAGACAGGCCGCGGAGATTGAATGGGTGATTCGGCGCCAGGGGCGGTGTATCGCGCTGGTGCCAGACAGGCAGCGTGGCGAGCCAAGCATGGACTTGCAGGCGGCGTGGCCCCGCATGGGCGCGGTCGACGAGGTACTGCAGCGCATCGAACCCGGGTGCGAGGTCAGGATCTTCAGTCCGCGGCTCGAATGACTTCGAGTAGTACGCGTCACCCCGACGCCTGACCTGGACGAAAAGCGCATTCAGATTGGCCTCGCGCGCCCACGCTACGAGGTCGTCGACCTGCTGGGCCGTTTTGAAACCATCGTGGAACGCGTCAACCCAGACGCCGCGCAGTTCAGGGGCGTCAAGTGGCTCGGGCGCCGCCGTTGGCGTCGGCGTCAAGGCAGGCAGTGTCGCTGATGCCGCTGGAACGGGTGTCGCGCTAGGTATTCGGGTTGGGCTGGTGGTCGGCTGAACTGGCGCCAATGTCAGCGTCGGTGTAGGGGCCGAACGGGGCGGTCCAGGAGCGGCCACGAACACCAGGCCTAGGCAGCCCAACAGCAGAAGCGTCAAACGCGGCATGTTTAGGATTATTGAAAGCCCGCTGGCCGGCGATGCTAGGGGCTGGGCAAACCTGGCCGCAAGGTGTGGCGCCGCTACGGCTGTGTTACGAGTCGCACACCGGACTACCATTTGCGTGTGCCTCAGACTGAGCTGCTGCGCGCGCGCTGATGTGAGCAATCTCGACCTGAGCCTGATCGATGCCTGGGCAAGAACGCAGCTCGATCGCAAGAATGCGGCTCGCGAGCAAGCATTGCGCTGGTCACGTGAACTTATCCGCGCCTGCGCCAACGCCATTCGCGCGATTCACCGGCGTGACTTCCAGGATGCAGCCCGCTTGCTGGGCGACGCGGATGCGCTCAACACGCAGATCGTCAGGCTGCTGTCAGACATGGGTGATCTGTACTGGACGGGCTACGTCCAGGACGCCCAGAAAGAGCTCGTCGAAGCCCATAGCACGTATGCGCTCGTGAAGGGCCACGCGCTGCCCGAGCCGGCCACGCTTGGCATAGCTCCTGCGCCGTTCCTGAATGGCTTGGCGGAAGCAGTTGGTGAGTTGCGCCGGTACCTTCTGGATCAGCTTCGGCGCGGCGAAGTAGATGGGTGCGAACGCCTGCTGGGCGCAATGGACGACATCTATTCGCTGCTGGTGACGCTCGACTATCCAGACGCGCTCACGGGTGGGTTGCGCCGCAGCACCGACAGCACGCGCGGGATTCTCGAAAAAACGCGCGGCGACCTCACCCTGGCGCTGCGGCAGGAGCTACTGGTCGAGGCGCTGCGCGCGGCCAGGGGTCCGGTTGGCGGGTCCGGAGGCGAGTCGGTACAATTGTGAAACGTCCCGCTTGGTCCCGTGGTGTAGTGGCCTAACATGCCTCCCTGTCAAGGAGGAGACCGCCAGTTCGAATCTGGTCGGGACCGCCGTCATTCGTGACAACCACGCGATCGCTGGATTGGCGCATCCTGTTCTGTTAGACTGGTCACGCGCCGAGCCTGCGAAGGTTGGTGCGCGTGTGCCACGAAAGGCATCGGCAAGGTCACCACGACAGCGAAGTCTCCGCGCGGAGATCACTCCGACGTTCGTAGGTGGTCCTGGGTCCTGTGATCAAGTAACGTTGCAGGACTGCCAATTGGCGGCATGAACCTATCCGAGAGTTGCGGGCTGTGCCCGTCGCTGTATTGTCGACGGCTGAGCTGCGCCGAGGCCCCAGGAATTTGACGGACTGCAGGGAGAACAAGTGGGAAGGTCGCTGAAGGAAGCGCTGCTCGGCCAGTATGCCGCGCTGCAGGAGGCCGGGCTTGCGCCGACAGAGGTGCCCCAAGAGGATGAGAGCCCGTTGGTCGTGGTGGAGTCCGCCCCGCGGGGTCGAGCCACCCGTTCCCGCCGCGAGAGTGTAGATCGGTATCTGGAAGCCGATGACCTGGATCCGAACGGTCAGTTCGATCGCGACCGGCGCAAGGGCGCACCGCGCCGGGAACACCGTGGTGAAGAGCTTGGCCGTGACGGGCGGCGCCGCCCAGGCGGCGGCGCCTTCGCGGGCAGCAACGGCGGCCCTGGGGGTGGACGTGGCCGTGGCCGAGGCCGCCCTGGCGAGTTCGAGCCGGAGTTTGCAGCACCGAGCGCCGGCGGCCCAGCGGGCGGCCTGGCAGGTCCACGTGGGCCGCGGCCGGCTGGGCCAATGGGTCCGCGTCCGCCAATGCGACCAGGCATGGGTGGCCCCCGCCCGGGTGGTCCTCCGATGCCCGGTCGGCTTCCCAGCCGCACCAACATGCTCCAGCAACGGGCCGAGCAGCGCCGAAAGGACGAGGACGACATTGTAGAGATGCGTCAGCTGTTGGCCGAGTTCGGCGGCGAGAGTGCGATCGTCGACGACGAGGCGATGGAGGCCTTTAGCCGCGCGCTCGCAGAGGAAACCGGAGCTCTGCCACCTCCACGCATCGTGGTCGACGCCATCAAAGAGGCACACAGCGCTGACCCGCGCAAGATCGGTGACGCCGTGCGAGCCTACTACCGTCGACCGCGACCCCGTCCCGCTGGCGCCGCCGCGACTTCTCCAGTGGCAGAAGCTGCCGTCGCTACACCTGCCTGAGCAAGCGGCACCGAGACGATGAAAATCGTCTCGGCTGCTGAAATGCGCGAGTTGGAGGCAGCCGCGCTCGCCCAGGGACTGACTGTTGCCGCGCTGCAGCAGCGGGCAGGCGACGCCGTAGCCGAAGAAGCGCTGCGGTTGGTGCAGCCAGGCGAACGGGTTGTGGTGCTCGTGGGACACGGCAACAACGGTCGCGACGGCGCCGTAGCAGCACAGTGGCTGAGTCAGCATGGATCGCCCGTCGACCTTGTTCTGACGCGTGGCCATGGCGTGAGCGATGCCGAGCTGGCACAGTTGCAGGCTAGCGGCGCCTCGGTGATGTTGCACGATCACCGCTCGGACGTGGAACAAGCGCTGAGACGCGCTAGCCTGGCGGTCGACGCGTTGGCCGGCATCGGTACACGTGGCGCCCTGCGAGAGCCGCTGGCGTCCCTCGCCCTACAGCTCAACGAGGTACACACGCTGCGTGGCCGGAGCCTGCAGGTCGTCGCTCTTGACGTCCCCAGCGGCATCGATGTTGACACCGGTGAGCTACCCGGCGCGGTGGTCGTCGCCGATTGCACAGTCGCGCTCGGCGGCGTCAAGCAGGGCCTGCTGCGTTTTCCTGCCGTGGAGCGTGTAGGAAAGCTCATCCCGCGCGAGATCGGCATCCCTGAAGCGGCGGGAGTGGATCTGCCGTACGCATTGCTCGATGAGCCAGAACTTGGCGGAATGCTGCCGCCGCGGCCGCTGTCAGCCCACAAGTATGCCTTTGGTCGGGTGCTGGTTGTGGCCGGCTCTGACCATTTCCCAGGCGCAGCCGTACTTTGTACGGGAGGCGCGGCTCGGGTGGGAGCTGGCCTGGTGATGTTGGCTTCGACGCGCGAGGTGCGCCTCAACACGGCGGCCCACCTGCCCGAAGTAACATATACGGAACACGACGTCGTCAGCTCTGATGGCGCGTCGGCGGCTCGACTCCTTGCTCCGCAATTGGCTGCCGCCACGTCGGTAGTGCTCGGACCAGGGTTGGGGCGAGGCCCCGGCAGGACCGCATTTGTGCACGAGCTGCTGCGGCTGCGCCGCCCCGAGCAGCGGCTGGTGATAGACGCCGACGGCCTTTCCGCCCTCTCGCAAATCGAGGGCTGGCCGAACTTGCTCGGGCCTAACGCCGTACTGACGCCCCACTCGGGCGAGCTCGAGCGTCTGGTTGGGGAACAGCTGAATCCGTCTGAGCCAGCCTGGGTGCATGCCGGGCGCCTGGCAAGGCGCTGGGGGTGCGTCTTGATAGCCAAGGGGCCATGTACCTGCATCGCTACGCCCGACGGGCGCGTGGATGTGTGGGCTCACCCCAACCCAGCCCTGGCAACCGGCGGTACCGGCGATGTCCTGGCCGGTGTTTGCGGGGGGCTGCTGGGGCAGGCTGTGCCGGTTCGGGATGCCGCCCGCCTGGCCGTCGGGGTCCACGGACTTGCCGCTGAACGCGTCTTGCAACGCCGAGACTGGCGGACCTTGCTCGCGAGCGACCTACTTCTCGAGCTACCAGCGGCGCTGAATGTCGTGTCGCGGTCGCCAGAGCGTTGACTGCGCCACGCGTTAGTCCGCTTCGATGACGTCGACCTTCCAGGCACCGGCATCTTCGTCTGGCCGGCCACTGGTGTCGTAGCGGCGCAAATTGAAGCTCACGTGCCCCTGTTGGATGGGATCCCTGGCGGGCCACCCGTCGGTGAGCACCTGGAGCACCTGCGTCTGCGTATCCTGCTCGACGCGAGTCACTTTGATGCCCGGTGCGGCATGGTCTCGCAGCCAGGCCGCAGTCTGAGCGCTGTCCATGACGCTGCCTCCCTGTGCAGTCGACAGTGAGACATGGTCGAGCAGCATGCTCTCGACTCCGGGTAGAGCGGCACTCGCTACGGCCTGCTCCATGCCTCGCTGCACCTGCGCGATGTCCTCCTCCTCGGCTGCCTGGCTCGTAGCAGCCGGCACAGCGCTTGGAGAGACGGCGAGCGCGGCGCGGGATGGGACCGCGCTCGAGGACGGAGATGCCTCGGGCGTGCGCGCGGGTGTCGGAATAGGCGTTCGAACGCTGCGGGTGAGCGTTGCGGCCGCCCCCGGTACCGGCGTGGGATCAGCGCTCAAAAGCGACGAGCATCCAGCCGCGGCAGCGCACAGGAGAACCCCGCATACCCCTGCCCACCAGCGCGGCTGTCGCATTGCCCCAAACCACTCTACGCTGGCGGCCGCCGAAACCGCAGCTGACGTCTGCTCGGAGCGGATGAACACGTGTGAGCGTGGACGCTAACGCAGGTAGTCCCGCAACTTCTTGGAACGGCTCGGATGCCGTAGCTTGCGCAGAGCTTTGGCTTCGATCTGGCGGATGCGCTCGCGCGTGACGCCAAACTCCCGGCCGACCTCTTCAAGCGTCCGCTGGCGACCATCGTCGAGGCCGAATCGAAGGGCGATGATACGACTCTCGCGCTGGGAAAGAGAGCCCAGCACGTTGTGCACCGTGTCCCGCAGCAACGCCTGCGAGGCTTCCTCGATCGGGGAGACGGCTTCCGCGTCTTCGATCAGGTCACCCAACTGGCCATCCTGATCGTCGCCAATCGGCGCCGCCAGGCTGACCGGATGGCGCGCAGCACGCCGGGCTTGCATGACGCGCTGCGCGGCTCGCTCGAGCTCCTCGCGCATGGGCGACTGGATACGCCACACTTCGAACAGCACGCCCGTCTTCAAGATCTCCCGGCGGCGTGTGATCGGGTCCTCATGCAGCGAGGCAGCATTGATTGCCAGTTCAGCCTCAAACGACTCCGTGACCAACCCCATTGCCAGAGCGATCTCAGCCGCTGAGGGCTCACGTCCAAGCTCCTGGATCAGGTCACGTGACACATTCGCGAGCCGATTGATCACTTCGGTCATGTGAACGGGCACACGAATCGTGCGCGCCTGGTCGGCCACCGCGCGACCCACCGCTTGCCGAATCCACCAGGTGGCATAGGTGCTGAACTTGAAGCCACGCCGATGGTCGAATTTCTCGACTGCGCGCATCAGTCCCAGGTTGCCTTCCTGGATCAAGTCCAGCAGGGCTAACCCGCGACCCAGGTATTTCTTAGCCACGCTCACAACCAGGCGCAGGTTCGACTCGATCAGCCGCCGCTCTGCGCGTTCGCCGCGTGCGTGCATCTCGTCGAAATAGTCGGCGAGTTCTTCGTCGCACCCGGCGACCGCCAGGCGCTGCCACATACAGGTTGGCGACGGGAGGTCTGCCGGCGGCTCCGATGCAAGTAGGCCCAACACGGCTGGCGCAAACAGCCGCGTATCGATCGAAAAGCGGACGATAAATGCCTGTGAGCCGCTCGCGTCGAGGCCGACCCGTCCGCCGAGCGCTCCACCCAGGTCCAGGTCTGGCACGTAGTCGAGTCGCAGGCGCACGACGGGGGACTGCAGCAGCACCGAGATGTCCTCGATGTGTTCCATGCTGCTGAGCACCTCGGCGAGCGCCCGCCGCTCGTAGAAGCGTTCGTACAAACGCAGTGCGATGCCGGTACCGCTTGGTTGACCGCCCTCGGCGCCTGCGAGCTCAGCGCGAATCTCGTCCAGGCAAATCATCTCCTCCATCCGACAGGCGAGCATGCGCTCGTCGGCAGCGGTCAGGAGATTTACCTCATGGATCTCACGGAGGTAGGTCCGTAACGGATCATCACCGCTGTCATCTTCGTCAGACGGGAGCGGTTCGGGGAGCACGATGTGCGGGGCAAGCCCGAGACTGTCCTCCTCGAACAGGGCCGGCGCAACCGGATCCCCGGCCTCCGTTGTCAAATGCATAGACGGCTGCTCCTGCAACGCTCGATGTGCACACACGCCTTCGAAAACCCGTGGGAACCTCGGCAGATAGTGATCGCCAAGGAGTGGGGCTGCAATGAAGGGTGCGCGGGGGGCTCTTGCGGTTGTGGCATGCGAGGCCCGGGTGGCCGCGCCGAATTGTAGCCGCAGGCGCGCTGATCGACAACGTGACCGCTGAGCCCTGACACTGCCTGCAACATGCGCATTGTGCTGGCGCACAGTCACGCCAACACGCTCGGAGGTGGCGAGCGGGCGGTGATGGAGCTTGCCCGCGGGCTCGGCGAGCGCCACGACGTGCGACTTCTGCTCGGAGGCATCGAGCCAGGCCGCACGTATGCTGAGTTGACCAGCCTGCCCTATCGGCAGCTGCAGCGGTACGAGTGGCCGATTGCGCACATTCGTGCTGATGCAATCGTCACCAACTCGTTTGGCGCCAATCTGCTCGCGCTTCGCAACGGAGGCCGGGTGGTGTACTGGGCGCACTCCACGCGCAGCGTGTTCCTCCGCTCGGGGGCGCGCCGGCCCGATCTGCGTCTGCGCCGCGTGCTCGACTGGCTGGCCGTGCGACGAGCAGCCCGGCTGGTCGCCAACAGCCACTACGCTGCTGCCGCTCTGCTGAGGCTGTATGGCCGGGAGGCCGACGCGGTCGTGCACCCTGGCGTCGACCTGGCCCAGTTTTCTCCAGGCCAGGACACCTCCCGAGGTGACGGGCCGTACGCAATAACGGTCGGTAGACTGTCTCCCGAAAAAGGACTCCATCGCCTCTTGGAGATGTGGCGCGACATGCCCGACCTACCCCTGCATGTGGTCGGCGGCGGTCCCGCGGAGGTCCTGCGAGAACTACGCGGATTGGCGCCCAGGGACGTGGTTTTCCGTGGCCGCCTCACCACGGGCGACCTGGCGAACGCGTATCGCGGGGCCGCTGTGGCCGTCTTCACACCCTACGGCGAGGAGTTTGGCATGGCGCCCCTTGAAGCCATGGCGTGTGGGGTGCCCGTGGTGGCGTGGCGCGACGGCGGGCTGCTGGAGACCGTTGTGGATGGCGAAACGGGGTACCTGGTGGCTGATGCAGTAACTCTCCGCCAGCGCCTCAGGCTGTTGCTGCACGACTCGGCCCGAAGACGAGCGTTCGGGCGGGCGGCCAGGCGGCGCGCCGAAGTTTTTAGCTGGCAGCGGACGGCCGTCGGGATCGAGGCAGTTTGTCAGCTTGTGGCAGGGACGCCTGCTCCAGGGTGCGGCGGGTGACACGCGCCGCAGACGGCCAGTCGAACCGCGCCGCGCGGCGCGGGCCGCGCGCCCTCAAGGCGGTGCGAACGGCGGCATCGCGGACCGCCAGCTCGAGCCCCCGAGCGATCGATCCCACGTCCAACGGGTCGACGAGGAGGCCCGCGTCGCCCACAATCTCCGGCACCGAGCCGCGATTGCTGGCCACCAGCGGTGAGCCACACGCCAGCGCCTCGAGGGCTGGCATGCCGAAGCCCTCGTACAGGCTGACCATGGCCACACACCCCGCGCCACCGTACAAGGCCGGCAGATCGACCTCCGGAACGTACGCCAGGCGCCGCACGCGGTCGGCGATGCCAGCTTCCTCGATTGCCTGGTCGACCAGTCGCGATCCGAAGGTTGTCAGACCACCCAGGGCAAGCTGTGTGTGAGGCGGTAAATTGGCGCGAGCGAATGCGCGAACCAGGCGGGGCAGGTTCTTGCGTGGCTTGATCGTGCCCAGATGTAAGACGTAGCCGTCTCCTAGCTCGTAGCGGGCACGGACTCGCGCGATTTGGTCGTCCGTGGCGGGCTTGAAGCGTTCCTCGACGGCCGGGTAGGCAACCGCAATCCGCGTGGGGTCGGCACCATACAGGCGCACCAGGTCGCGCTTGGTGGCCTCTGAAATCGTCAGCAGGCGAGTCGCGATCGCCACGTGCCTACGTATCGCCCATTCGAGGTACAGCCACTCGGCAACGCGGTGAGCGCGTGGGAAGAAGCGGTGTCCCACGTCGTACACCACCACCACAGACCGAGCCGGTGTCACAAGTGGCAATACGTGACTCGGAACGAAGAGTACATCTGGAGGGCTGACCACCATCTCGCTGGAGAGTCCGAGTTGCGTCCACAGACGCGGCAGCCGGATGAGCCGGCTACTGGTGCGTGGACCGATCGGCAGGAGGCCGTCCACCAGCGGTCGGCTCAGGTACAGGCGATAGGCGTTGCGCTGGTCCTCCGCCAGCAAGTGGCGCAGAACGTGCAAAGAGTAGTTCTCGGTACCCGTGCGCAGCGGGCGTGATACCCGGCTGGCGTCGACCCCGATCAACACGGGGCACAGGGTAGCCCCTGCTACCATCTCGCCGATGGTTACCAGCCAACCAGTGCCCCTGAACGTGCTGGACCTGTCTCAGAACTGGGACGTCAACACGCCCGGCTTTGCGCGTTACGACGGGCCGAGTATCAAGTGGGTCAAGCGAGTCGCATTCGAGGGCGTGGGGGGTATGGAGATTACGTCAACCCTGCACGTCGGAACGCACCTGGACGCGCCCAATCACTTCGTCACCAACGCCAAAGGCATCGGCGAGCTGCCGATCGACTTTCTGGTCGGTCCGGCTTGCGTCGTCGACCTCCAGAAGATGGGTGTGGGCGATTATCAGATCTACGGGCCGGCCCATTTCGAGCAGTGGGAGCAGCAGACCGGAATCACCATCGAACGTGGCGACATCCTCGTCATTCATACGGGGTACCACCGCTTCTATCCCTCCAACTGGACAGCCGAGTGTGCGCCAATCGAGCCGGACGAGACGCGCTATTTCATCAAACATCCAGGTCCCACTCGTGAATTTGCCGACTGGGTCAAGGCGCGCGGCATTCGTTGGTTGGCCATCGACGCCGGCAGCGCGGATCACCCGATGAACACGGTCATTCGCCAGGTGCGGCCAGACCACGCCAGAAAGTGTGCTGCCGCGCTCGGACGTCCGCTTGAAGAGATCTGGCCGGACGACGACATTCAGGTCATGCATTTCGACCTGTTCCCCCACGACATCATCCACATCGAAAACGCCGGCGGTCAGATCGATCGCGTGCTCGATCAACGCGTGACCGTCGGCTGCTTCCCGTGGCGCTTCATGGGTGGCGAAGCCGCGTTCTGCCGCTTCGTCGCCTTCGTGTAGCGCAGAGTCATGGCGGACTTCGTCGCCGCGACCGTACGCCACACAGCCTATGTCGATTCGATCACGCTGCTTCAGGTCAGCTCAGACGTCCTGAGTCTGCCAGGTGTGCTAGACGGGGCGCTGGTCATGGCCACGGACCTGAATCGCCAGCTCCTGCAGGATGCCGGGCTGCTCGTGGACGATGCCCAGACGGCAGGTGCAAATGACCTGGTGATCGCGGTTCGGGCCAAAAGCGAGTCGACAGCTACCTCCGCTGTACACCAGGCCGCCGCGCTACTCAGCGAGCGAGCTCACACGGCTGGGGCCGCGGGTGATGGTTCAGCCCGCGTCCAGATCCCGCGCTCGCTCAGGAGCGCTCATCGGGCGGACCCACAGGCAAACCTGGCGCTGATCTCCGTGCCAGGACGGTTCGCCGCAAGCGAAGCTCGCCAGGCGCTCGCTGAGGGGCTGCACGTGTTCCTCTTCTCCGACAACGTGTCGGTAGACGACGAGGTCGACCTGAAGCAGCTCGCGCGCGCCAAAAACCTGCTGGTTGTGGGCCCCGACTGCGGCACCGCCATCCTGAATGGCGTTGGCCTCGGCTTCGCAAACGTGGTTCGACGCGGCCGCGTCGGCCTCGTCGGCGCGTCAGGCACGGGTCTGCAGGAGGTGACCAGCCTGCTCCACCAGG
This sequence comes from Chloroflexota bacterium, assembly GCA_051006215.1. Taxonomy (GTDB): domain Bacteria; phylum Chloroflexota; class UBA6077; order UBA6077; family CF-72; genus CF-72. The sequence goes on along the minus strand of JBPCIO010000072.1, from coordinate 16,552 downwards.
CCGGCGAGGGGATCAGTCATGCCATCGGCACCGGCGGCCGCGATCTGCATTCGGCTGTCGGCGGGATGACTACCCTGAGCGCGCTCGAACTGCTGTCCAAGGACGCCGCGACAGAAGTCATCGTTCTGGTATCCAAGGCGTCCGACAAGCGAGTTGCCGAGCGTATCTTGAATGCGGCCGCGACAGCAACCAAGCCAGTTGTCGCCTGCTTGTTGAACTCGCAGGCAGAGCCACACGGGACGGTTCAGATTGCAACCACCCTGTACCAGGCGGCGCGCCTGGCGGCCTCCTCGGCTGCTTCATGGTCCACGCTCCCCCCAGAAGGCCTGCCCCGGCCACGTTTGCAAGCCGGACGGGTTCAGGTGCGGGGTCTATTCTGTGGCGGAACACTGTGCGAGGAGGCGGAAGTGGTGATGCAGGAGCAGCCAACTGTGCCACATCGCTTCGTCGATTTCTGCGACGACCGGTACACCCAGGGGCGCGCCCACCCGATGATCGACCCCACGCTGCGCAATCTGGCGGTCGTCGAAACTGGCGATGACCCGCACGTGGCGGTACTGCTTCTTGACGTCACTCTGGGGTTGGGCTCCCACGCAGATCCGTCTGGGGCCCTCGTGCCGGCGGTGCGTGAGGCCGTGGCCAGGGCAGAAGCTGGCGGGCGTCAGCTGGCGGTAATTGCGCACGTTGTGGGCACCGACCGCGACCCCCAGGGTCTGGCCGGGCAAGTAGCGACGCTGCGTGGTGCTGGCGTTCAGGTAGTCGAGTCCAACTATCACGCCGCTGTGGCAGCACGCGTGCTTGCCGCAGGCGCTGCCGCCTGATGCGGCCCTTGCTCGGAAGCCCAATGCGTGTGCTGAGCTCCGGCGCAGGCCTCTTCGCCCAGACCCTCGAGGAGCAAGGCGTGGCAGTCCAACGCGTCGATTGGCGCCCGCCAGCCGATGCAGATGCTCAGCATGCGACGCTGCTCGGTCGGCTGTGGACGCACGCTGTTGATGACGCCAACCAGGTCGCTTTGCGCCGCGTCATGGACGCCCAGCAGGTGTTCGTCGACGTTCGGCCAGCGGGAGAGGTCGTCCCCGGTATGCAGCGCGACATGGTCCTCCACGCTGGGCCACCCATCGAATGGGAGCGCCTGAGCACGACCGTCCGGGCAGCGGCCGTCGGCGCGCTCTTGCACGAGGGCCTAGCCCCGGATAGCCAGTCGGCGGAGCGCATGGCCAGCCGTGGCGAAGTACGATTCGAACCCTGCCACCAGCACCAGACGGTTGGGCCGATGGCCGGCATGACCACCTATTCGATGCCGGTGCTGATCGTCGAAAATCGCGCCGCTGGCAACCTGGCATATTCGATCCTGAACGAAGGCCTGGGTCGTGTCCTGCGGTATGGGGGCACAGGCGCCGACGTGCTCGAGCGTCTGGATTGGATGCGCTGCGTTCTGGGTCCAGCGCTGGGCGAGGCGGTGCGCAGCATGCCCGAGGGCATCGATTTGCGCGGGCTCATCGCTCAGGCATTGCACATGGGCGATGAATGCCACAATCGCAATCGGGCGGCCAGCGCTCTGCTGATCAAGGCGCTCGCGCCACGCATCGCCGCGCTTGACTCTCTGGACGCGGCGGAGCGTCGGCGCGTGCTCGAGTTTGCGGCAGGCAACGAGCACTTTTTCCTGAATTTCGGCATGGCCGCCTGCAAAGCTGCCATGGACGCCGCACGCGACGTTCCGAACAGCTCGCTGGTGACCGTGATGGCGCGCAATGGCACCGACTTCGGCATTCAGGTCAGCGGTCTTGGCGAGCGCTGGTTCACCGGCCCAGCGCAGACGCCGAAGGGGCTCTATTTCGCTGGCCACAGCGCCGATGACGCCAGCCCCGACATGGGCGACTCGGCCATAACCGAGACGGCCGGCGTTGGTGGTTTCGCAATGGCCGCCGCGCCCGCGATCGTGCAGTTCGTCGGAGGTGTGCCCGAGGACGCCATCGCGTATTCGCAGAGGATGTACGAGATCACGCTGGGCGAGAGCGAAGCCTATACGCTACCCATGCTGAACTTCCGCGGCACGCCCACCGGGATCGATGCTCGGATGGTGCTTCACACCGGCATCCTGCCGCAGATCAACACCGGCATCGCATCACGCCGGGCCGGTATCGGCCAGATCGGGGCGGGCCTGGTCAATCCGCCCATTGAATGTTTCGCACAGGCCGTCGAGTCCCTGGCCGCTAGCGCTGTCTAGCGCCGCCAGTACTCCAGCCGCAGAGTCCGTACCACTACCGTTACGATTGACGCGGATCGGGCGGCGTGCTGAACCTTCTCAAGCTGTTGCTCATCGTGGCGATGCTCGGCATACCCCTGCTGGTTGTCACCGCCTTGCCGCGTCTCTTCGAGCTGGCCGGGTCAGTTCCGGGCGTAAGCAGCCAACAGGCAGACGCGACTGCTACGCCAGGGTTCCGCCTTTCCGAACCCACACCGACCAACGTGCGTACGCGCTTCGGCAACCTGGACCAAACTCCGCCGCCCACGTTGGCGGCGGCGGTTGCCGTCAGCCCGGTCAGCAGCCCGCAGCCGACCGCCACCGGCGAGCGAATTAGCATCGGCAACACTGGTGGTCGGGGCGCCATCCTGCGTGCCGATCCGGTCTCCGGCCGGCCCTTGGCCACGCTCCACGAGCAGCAGGTGCTCGACGTGCTCGAGCGCCAGACAGTGCCCGGCGGCGGCGTCTGGGTGCGGGTACGGACGTCAGACGGGGTCGAGGGCTGGGTAACCGGGCTGGTTGCGCTGCCGGTCACAGCTAGCACTCGCTGATGCCGCGCTACCGTCTCGGGCTGGACACGGGTGGGACATTCACCGATGTCGTGGCCTTCGACGAAGACAGCGGCGCCGTCCACACCACCAAGACTCCAACCACACCCAAAGACCCTTCGATAGGGTTCATGGCCGGGGTCCACAAGATTGCTCAGCAGTCGGGCTTTCGCCTCGACAGCACCGAAGTCGTGGGCGTCTCGCACGGCACCACCGTGGCCACAAACGCACTGCTGTCTGAACCCGGCTCGTTTCCTGGCCTCGGGCTGATCGTGACGCGCGGCTTCAAGCATCTTCTCGAGATCGCGCGCCAGAGCGTGCCGCAGGGTTATGGAAATTCATACTTCTGGGTCAAGCCCGAGCGCATCGTGCCTCTTCACCTGGTGCGGGAAGTGACCGAACGGATCGACGTCCGGGGCGACGTGCTGACGCCGCTCGATCCCGACGATGCTGAGGCCGCGGCGGGGTGGTTTCGGGATCGCGGCATCGACTGTATCGGCGTGTGCTTCCTGCACGCCTACGCCCGCGGCGACCATGAACGGCAGATGCGCGACGCGTTGGCGCGCCATCACCCCACTGCGAGCGTGTCGATTTCCTCGGAGGTACTGCCCGAGTACCGCGAGTATGAGCGCGCCATGACAACGCTCGTCGACGCCTTCGTCAAGCCGCGGGTGAGCCGGTATGTGAGCCAGATCGAGACGCGGCTGCACGCTGAGGTTGGCTCGGCCACCCCCTTCTACATCATGAAATCGAACGGCGGAGTTGTCTCAGCGCGCGACGTGGCCCGGTCTCCGATCACGACGCTCTTGAGTGGCCCGGCTGCGGGCGCACTCGGCGCAGCACTGCTGGCAAAGGCAGCCGGTTTCTCGAAGATCCTTACCCTGGATGGCGGTGGAACGAGTACGGATGTGGCGGTTGTCGAAAACGGATTGCCGCACCTCACAACCGAAGGTCGCGTCGGCCGCTTCCCAGTCAAAGTACCCATGACCGACGTCGTCACCGTTGGCGCCGGCGGGGGATCGATCGCTCGACGCGCCCCCGACGGGCGGTTGAGGGTCGGTCCCGAGAGCGCCGGCGCCGATCCGGGCCCCATGTGCTACGGCCAGGGTGGCCAGCAGCCGACGGTCACTGACGCAACCCTGGTGCTCGGGCGCGTGCCGCCGCATCTGCTTGGCGGAGAGATTCCGCTGGATGTTGGCCGGGCTGAGCAAGGCATCGCAGAACTGGCCAGGGCGATCGGTCTGAATCTCCATCGGACGGCCGCCGGTGTACTGGAAATCTCGGCCTGGAGTCAGGCCAACGCCGCGCGGCAGGTTACCGTCAAACGCGGTCTCGACATCCGCGACTACGTCCTGGTCGCGTTCGGCGGCTCTGGTCCATTGCAGGCTGGCAAGTTGGTGGACATCCTCGAGCTGCAGGCCGCGATGGTGCCGATAGACCCAGGCAACGTGTCCGCCTTTGGCCTGCTTACCGTCGACGTCAAAAGCGACTACGTAACCACGTCGGTTCAACGTGACGACCTGCTCGACCTGGAGCGCTGGAACACCGCGTACGCCCGCCTCGAGGACCAGGCGCGCCGCGCACTCGCGGCCGAAGGCTTTTCGGAGCTCGAGATGCGAGTGATCAGATCGGCCGACATGCGCTACTTCGGCCAGGCCTGGGAGGTGCGGGTCGAGGTTCCGAATGGACCACTCGATCGCACCAGCGCGAACGTGGTAGTCGACCGGTTCCACGCCGCCCATCAGCGGACGTACGGCTATTCGTACGCCGGGAGTCCCGACCAACACATCGAGTGGGTCAACTCGCGGGTGATGGGTATCGGACCGATCCGGCGTCCCGCGATTCAGCCGCGACCGCGCGTGCTCGACGGCGGAACAGAGCGCGCCTGCACGGGTCGCCGCCAGGTCTACTTCGATCAGGTGTTCGTCGAGACCCCGATCTTCAGCCGCCAGCGGCTGCAGCCCGACGATTGCATTCACGGTCCGGCGATCGTCGAGGAGTTTGGCTCCACGACGGTCGTCTTTCCAGGCCTGCAAGCCAGGGTCGACAACTACGCCAATCTGATCCTGACGAAGCCTGGGAGCTCGAGACCTGGTGATTGATCCAATCGTGCTGGAGATTGTCGAAGGAACCCTAGCATCGGTCGAGGCGGAGGTTGAAGCGGCTATCGAGCGCACCGCTCGTTCGCCGATGATCCGCGAGGCGCGTGACTTCCGGGGCGGGATCCACGATCGGCACTGCCGCAAGCTCACCGGCCGCTCCTACTCGGCGCTGGTGCAACCGATCGTGCGCGATTTCCCGATTAACACGATCCAACCCGGTGACGTCTTCTTCCACAACGACGTCTATCAATCCGAAGGCGGCATTGGCCATTTGCCAGACCTGTGCGTGACCGTGCCTGTGCACCACAACGGACAGGTCGTCGCGTTCGTGCAAGCGTTCGGCCACCACGACGACATTGGTGGTTGCGTGCCTGGCTCGATGCCAAGCCATGCCACGTCCTACTACCAGGAAGGCCTGATTGTCCCGCCAGTGCGTCTGTTCGACGCTGGCCAGCCCAATACCGACTTGATGCGGGTTATGGTGCGCAACTCACGCCTGCCCGAGAGTCTGCGGGGTGACCTGGACGCCGAGGTGGCCGCCTGTCGCATGGGCGCTCAGCGGGTCTCCGACCTCTTTCAGCGCTACGGCCGGCAGACCGTCGAAGACTGCTTCGAAGCCATTCTTGCTCGTACAACGGCCACATTCCAGAAGGAATTGTTGAGCAAAATACCGCCTGGAACCTACGTCTGGGAAGACTACGCGGAACACGACGGCGTGGACCCGCCGCGTCTGCACACCCAACGCATGGCACTGACGACGTCCCCCGACGGGCGGCTGATCATCGACTTTTCGGGTACCAGCCCACAGGCCAAAGGGCCTATCAACCACGCCGGCAACTACGCAGACGGCGTCTTCCTCAAGAAGTGGATTGCGCCGATCCTGCGGAACCTGGCCGACACTCCCGAGCGCATGGCCGAGCTCGACGTCAACGAGGGTGTGGTGCCGTTGATCGAACTGCGTTTTCCGCCCCCCGGCACGTTGCTCACGCCGATCTTCCCGGCCCCCGTCAACGCCCGCACATTCGTCATTTTGCGTCTGCTCGGCATCCTGGCGGGTGTCCTGGCCAAGGCGACTGGGGGCAACATGCCGGCCGACCAGGAAACGATTCGGTATACCGGCTTCCACGGGCTCGACGCGGATGGGCAACCGTATCTCATGCGCGAGGTCCTGGGCGGCGGATCAGGTGGACGGCCTTGGGCCGACGGGTCGGACACCATCCATGTGGTTCCAGATTCCAAGAACCTGCCGGTCGAGTTTACCGAGACTCGCTTTCCACTGCGGATCGAGTCGCTCGGGCTGGCGCCGGATTCGGGTGGGCCAGGAACACATCGAGGCGGCCTCGGCTATCGCAAGGACATCCGCGTGTTGCAGGACTGCGCCTTTCTGTCGGTGGCGGATCGGTCGATCCTGGGCTGCTGGGGTTTGAAGGGCGGCCGCGCCGGGAAGCCGTTCCGCGTCACGGTCGATCCAGACGGCCCCAATCAACGACACCTGGAAGGGCTCGTGGACAACGAGCCGATTCCCGCCGGCACGCTGGTTCGCATCGACACCACTGGTGGCGGTGGGTGGGGCGATCCGCTGGAACGCGAGCCTGGACTCGTCGCGTTCGACGTCACCCAGGGCAAGGTCAGCGAGGACTCGGCTCGGGCTGACTACGGGGTCATGCTTACGCACACCGAGGATCGAGTGTTTGCGGTCGACGCGGGCGGGACCAAAGCACTTCGCGACCAGATGCTCCGGGATCGCGGGTTCGTGCCGTTTTTCGATCGCGGACCGGGGTACCGGCAGCTGAGCGGGCGCGCCTACGCCGAAGTCGACGTCATCTGATCAAACGGGCGCCGAGTTGCAGCGTTCTAGCCGCCCGAAATAGCCGGCTTGTACATCACGTCGAGCGAAGCTTGGGGTACGGGCAGCGACATGTTGAATACCTGGGCTATGACTCCGATGATGACCAAGGCCACGACCGCCAGAAGGATGCTGAACAAAAAGCGATGCGTAAAAAACGGTAGTCGCAGCGCGATCTGAGCGAACGCCACTCCAGCGGCCACGCCGCCAACCGACAAAATGAGAAAGCCGTGAATCTGAGGCGCCTGGGACAACCCCAGCAGGATGACCGCCACGCTGACTACGAGCAGCAGCGTCCACCACACGATGTCACCGCCGAACAAGCGCTCCTCTTCGCGCGCCCTATGCACTTCGACCGGCGCGGCCTCTGCAGCCATGTAGCTCCTCACTTCAACCCTTAGACTGCTGCGTATTGTCGCACGCGGGCTGGGGCGTGAATCATGGTAGACATGGACATGTTGATGGTGGCCCGCGAAGCCCCTGACCTGGCACCCACCGGGCGCGAGATCAGCGACCCAGCCGACGCGCGCCAGTTGCTCCCGAAACTTCCGCACGGCCCACACGTTGGCCCGCTGCTCGCGCGGCTGGCGCTCGGCGTGCTCGTTCTGGACAAGGCGCTCGACCGTGGCGCCTCACGGGCGGCTATCGGCGTGGCCCTACAACGCTCGCGGCCCAAGGCGGTCGTCGTGCTGGGACACGATCTGGGCCGCGAGCTGCTTGGAGAAGGGCTGCCGATGGCGGGTGGGATCCGCGAGCTGTTTAGCCACCCCATCGCCAATCTGGGACAGGCGAATGCAACCGACACCGAGCGCATTCTGATCGAGCTCTGTCTGAAGGCTGGCATTGCGTGGGCGCCGCCATCATCGAGGGCTGCGCCGGCACGCGCGGTGGTGCACGCCGAAGACGTGGAGACGCTTGCGGCCAGCCTGATCGAGAAGCAAAACTGGCCCAAAGCCGTGGAGGTGCTGCGGAACGGGGAACCCCTCAGAGCCCGCGGGACGAACATGCTGGGTCGCGCTTTACTGCAGCTAGGCGACAAGGAGGGCGCTCGCCACGCGTTCGAGCGCACGCTGACCAGCGAGCCAGACAACCGGATCGCCCAGAAGCAACTCGACAGCCTGTCGACCTGAGAAGCGTGTCGAGGCCCGGGCGCGGTGTTGGTGACCGCACGCGAGCCAGGGTCAGACACGGTATCCTCTCGAATTCGGCTGCGCGATGAAGCCTGCTCCTTTCGACTACGTCGCCCCGCGATCCATCGCGGACGCCGTCGCATCTCTTGCCGAGGGCGGTTCGGATGCGAAGCTCCTGGCCGGTGGCCAGAGCCTCATTCCGCTGCTCAACTTCCGGCTGGCGCGTCCAAGCCTGCTGATCGACTTGAACCGCGTCGAGGAGCTCATGTACATCAGGCCCGCAGCCGAGGGCATCGCCATCGGCTCGATGACCCGCCAGGCGAGCATCGAGCGCGACGCCCGGCTCATGAAGCTGCAACCACTGCTCGTCGAAGCGATCGGGTGGGTCGGCCACCAGGCGATACGCTCCCGCGGCACACTCGGCGGCAGCCTGGCTCACGCCGATCCCGCGGCCGAGTTGCCAGCCGTGGCGGTGTGCCTGGAGGCTCAACTGCGTATCGTCGGTCCGCGCGGGCAGCGTACCGTCGCCGCCGAAGACTTTTTTGTGGGCTATCTCACAACGGTTCTCGCGCCCGACGAAATCCTGGTCGAGACGTGGCTGCCACCGCTCCTGAGCCACACAGGCCAAGCATGGGTCGAGTTTGCTAGGCGTCACGGCGATTTCGCCCTGGCCGGTGTGGCCGTGTCGTTGCGCCTCGACGGCGAGCAGGTGTGTCACGCTCGGATTGTGCTTACTGGGGTGGGCGGGAAGCCGGCGCGAGCCCGTGAGGCTGAGACGCTGCTCGTCGGCGGAAGCGTGCCTGAGCGCGCTGGGGTCGCTGCTGAGGCGGCCCGCTCCGCCATCGATCCGGACGCCGACATCCACGCCACGAAGGAGTACCGCGCCCATCTTGCCGGCGTGCTGACCGAACGCGCGACCCGCCTGGCGCACGAGCGCGCATGCGCGCTCGGCTCCAGTGCCCTCGACGTACGGCGCACGCTGGAATCTTTGGGTCGCCGTGCCTGAGCGGCGCGCTATTCGGGTGGTCGTGAACGGGCGAGCGTATGAGCGCTCGGTTGAGCCGCGCCTGCTGCTCAGCGACTTTCTGCGACACGAGCTGCGTCTGACCGGAACCCATGTCGGCTGTGAGCACGGCGTGTGTGGGGCCTGCACTGTGCTGGTCGATGGCGAACTGGCACGCGCGTGTCTGATGCTGGCGGTCCAGGCCGACGGAGCCGCAATTACCACCGTCGAGGGATTGAGCGATGCAACGGGTGGACTGCATCCGGTTCAGGAAGCATTCTGGGACGCGCACGGAATCCAGTGCGGCTTCTGCACCTCAGGCATGCTCATCACCACGTTCGCTCTGCTGCGCGACAACCCGCGCCCGTCTGAGGCGGAGATCCGCATCGCCCTGAGCGGCAACCTGTGTCGCTGCACGGGCTATCAAAACGTCGTAAAAGCCGTGCAGCTAGCGTCCGAGCGGATGGCGGAGCAGCCTAGCGACGGGCGAGTTGCTGCGGGTGCTGGGACGTGAGCCAGGTCGGGGCGGCTGCGCGAAGGAACGAAGATCCGCGGCTGCTACGTGGGCTTGGGTCGTATGTTGACGACATAGACCCGCCCGGCGTACTCCACGCCGCGATATTGCGGAGTCCGTATGGGCATGCGCGGATCGCCGGCATCGACGTGTCGGCAGCGCGCGCCTACCCCGGCGTGCGCGCCGTGTATACCGCCGCTGACCTGGGCGACTTCAACCAGCCCGCCCCGCTGGTGGTTCCGCACCCGAGTCTGACCCACGGCCGCACCCAGCGGCCGCTGGCCGTGGACAAGGTGTGCTACATCGGCGAAGCGGTGGCAATGGTGGTAGCCGAAGACCGCTACATTGCCGAGGATGCCGTCGGCCGGATCGACGTGGATTGGCAGCCTTTGCCTGCGGTCGTCGACTTTCGGGTTGCCGACCAGCCGGATCAGCCGGCCGTCCACGACGACGTTCCGCGCAACGTCGCCGCGCACCTGGTGCAGGTGGTTGGGGACCCAGAGGGCGCGTTCCGAGACGCCGAGCACGTGTTCGAGGAGCATCTGTTCATCGAACGCTCCTGCGGCAGCCCCATCGAGGCCCGCGGCGTAGTCGCCGTGTACGACCAGGCGCAGGAGTCGCTGAGGGTGTGGGACGCGACTCAGGCGCCGCTGACGATCAAGAACGGCTTAGCCAACATGCTCGGCCTGCCAGAGTTCAAGGTAGACGTCATCGCACCCGACGTGGGCGGCGGATTCGGCACCAAGATCATGTTGTTCTTCGCCGAGGAGGTGCTGGTGCCGTGGGCCGCAATCCAGCTCCGCCAGCCCGTCAAGTGGACCGAGGACCGCCGTGAGCACTTCATTTCGGCCAACCAGGAGCGCGGGCAGTTGCACACCGCACGCGTGGCCGTGGACGGTCGTGGCCGCATTCTGGGGCTGGAGAGCACGTTCCTGCACGACACCGGCGCCTACACCCCGTACGGCATCGTCGTGCCGGTCATCACTGTCACTCAGATGCCGGGACCGTACAGGGTGCCAAACTACCGCTCCGAGTTCACGGTCGTCTACACCAATACCCCCTGCGTCAGCCCCTACCGTGGCGCCGGTCGACCCCAGGCGTGCTTCGTCATGGAGCGACTGATCGATCGAATTGCGCGCGAGCTCGGGCTCGACGCCAACGAAGTGCGCCGCCGCAACTTTGTCCAGCCGGACGATTTTCCCTGGGACGTGGGGCTCACGTTTCAGGACGGGGCGCCGACGAAGTACGACAGTGGCAACTACCCAGCCGGCCTGCAACTCGCCGAGGACATGCTCGATGTGCCGGCCTTCCGCGCCCAGCAGGCTGAGGCGCGCAAACACGGTCGCTATCTCGGAGTCGGGTTTGCTGCATACGTCGAAGGAACAGGTATTGGTCCGTATGAGGGCGGCCACGTCCGTATCGAGCCAAGCGGCCGGGTCCTGGCCGTCACCGCTGTCACCAGCCAGGGACAGGGCCACCACACCAGCTTCGCCCAGATCGTGGCTAACGAGCTCGGCTGCAACGTCGGCGACGTGAGCGTCGTGACGGGGGACACCAGCCGCTTCAACTGGGGGGCGGGCACCTACGCCAGCCGAGCGCTGGTCACCGCTGGGAACGCACTCGGGGTGGCGGCCAGAGCTGTACGCGAAAAGGCGCTGACGCTCGGCGCCGAGCTCCTGGAAGTGAGCCGCGAAGACCTCGAGCTGCGGGAGGGAAGCGTGCGCGTCAAAGGCGCGCCTGGACAGGAGCTCAGCCTTGGTGCGCTTGCCACGGCCGCCAACCCCATTCGTTATGCCTACGGCAAAGACGCCAACCAGGCCGCCTTGCGGCTGGTCAAGCCACGTGCGGGGGCAGTCCTACGGGATGGCGAGGAGCCTGGGCTCGAGGCGCGCGGCTTCTTTGCGCCCGAGCGCGCGACCTGGGCAAGCGGCCAGCACGCCGCAATCGTTGAGGTGGACCCGGGCACCGGCAACCTGACCTTCCTCCGCTACGTTGTGGTCCACGACTGCGGGGTGCTCATCAACCCGACGATTGTCGAGGGCCAGATCCACGGCGGCGTCGCCCAGGGCATCGCCGGCGCCTTTTACGAGCGGCTCTTCTTCGACGACAGCGGGCAGCTCGTCAACGCGAGCTTCATGGACTTTCTGATGCCGACTGCCGTCGAGGTGCCGTCTATCGAGGTTGCCCACCTCGAGACGCCCAGCCCGCTCAACCCGCTCGGAGTCAAAGGCGTGGGTGAAGCCGGCACCATCCCGGTGGCGGCCCTGGTCGCCGAAGCCATCGAAGACGCTTTGGCTCCATTCGGCGTCCGTATCACAGAAATGCCGCTATCGCCGCCTCACCTTCGCGAGCTCATCGAAAACAGCCCGAGCAGCGGGCTCCTCAGGAGCTAAAGCAGGGGGATCCAGCGGGATCACATTGAGGCGGCCCTGGACCACGGTGAGCCAGGATCCGCGAAGCTATCGACGTCTGAGTCCCGAATGCAGCGAACCACCGAAGACATCCTCTAATTGCTTAGCTCCAAGGAGGCCGACTTATTCGCGCTGCCGCCCCAGCAGCGAGTCGACCCCTGTCATGATCAGGCTATCTGTGCATATCGGCCAGATTCAGGACGCCTCGGGCCTCCGCACGGCCAATTGCCGAACGATTCGGCCGTTCCATGACCTGGGCCCCGGTCGAGGGTTAGGTGGATGAATAGATGGTTTCGGCGGCGGCGGTGCCCGAGGCTGAGGGAGCAAAGCCTTGACGCACGAGGGCGTGCTGGAAGGCTGCCAGCAGCAGCATGACGTTGGCTTGCTGGGCTGAATGGCCCATGATGCCAATCCGCCACATGCGGTCGGCGTAGTCTCCCAGGCCGCCACTGATCTCGAGGTTGAACTCGTCGAGCAGCATTTCGCGCACAATTGACGCGGACACGCCGGGCGGCGCGAGGACCGTAGTCACCGGGGTCAACCGATGCGCCGGATCAGCGAACAACCGCAACCCGAGCGCCTCGAGGCCAACCCACAGCGCAGCTGCATGCCGTCGGTGCCGCTGTATTCGCTGCTGCAGGCCTTCTTCGACGATCATGCGCAACGCCTCGCGCAAGGCGTACACGTTCAGTACGGGCGTGGTGTGGTGGTACATGTGCTCGGTATCCCAGAAGCGCGCATGCAGCCCCAGGTCCAGGTACCAGCTCTGTACGGGTACCCGGCGGCCCGCGATAGCGGCCGTGGCACGCGGCGAAAGCGTGATCGGCGCCAGTCCAGGCGGCGCAGACAGGCACTTCTGAGAGCCGCTGTAACAAATATCGATGCCGAGCGCGTCTACCGCCAGGTGCGTGCCGCCTAGCGACGCTACCGCGTCCACCACCAGCAGCGCGTCGACGTCGCGACACACCTCGGCGAGACCATCCAGTGGTTGCTCGACGCCAGTCGACGTCTCGCCATGCACGACCGCCAGGACTCTCGGCCGATGCGCACGCACGGCCTCCACCAGTTCGTTCCGGTCGATCGGCGAGCCCCATGCGCCCGCGACGACAACCACGTTGACTCCGCTGAGGCGGCCGCAGATATTCAGCATGCGGTGCGCAAAGAAGCCGGCGCTCCCGATCACGACCGTGTCCCCAGGTTCGAGCAGGTTGATGAGCGCGGCCTCCATGCCGCTTCCACCTGTGGCCGGCAAGGCCAGGGTGGCTCGGTTCGTGGTCTCGAACACCTGGCGCAGCAGCCCGGCTGTCTCCTCCATGACGGCCAGGAAGTAGGGATCCTTGTGCCCGGTCAGCGGCGCGATCAGCGCCTGGACCACGCGCGGATGCAAGTTGCTTGGGCCGGGTGCCATTAGGATACGCTGAGGTGGAAAACTGAGCGAATCGACCCTCGCTCTGGCTGCAGGCTCTACAGTGGTCGCCACGAATGCTCCGATCTGGTTCGTTGCTCCTGACTCTAAGGCATCTCTAGACTGGCCTATGGCTACCCAGCCGGACATCCTTGCACAGGTGCCCCGTCGCCCGTGGCTGCCGGCTGCCCTGGCGGCCGCGTCCGGCGCAATCGTCGTCGGTCTGTTGGGCTTGCTCTGGTTTGGCCTGCAGCAAAAGGAGGTCGCCAGCAGCAAAGTCGTGAACGTTCCTTTCTCGACCGCGCCCGACTTCTCGCTGGGACTCTTCGATGGCTCGACCTTCACCCTGTCGGAAGGGCTGAAGAACGGCAAGCCCCTGGTGGTCAACTTCTGGGCATCCTGGTGCGGTCCATGCGCCGACGAGGCGCCGTTGCTCCAGGATGCCGCTCGCCGAAACGCTGACCGCTTCACGTTCGTCGGGGTAGACGTTCAAGACGTCGACGCGGACGCTCAGGCCTTCTTACGCAAGTACAGGGTGAGCTATCCCAACGGCTCCGGCAATGCTGGGCCGATCTCGATTGCCTACGGCATGCGTGGGGTGCCCGAGACGTACTTCATTGCGCCCGACGCTCGTCTTGTCCGCAAGTGGAACACGCTGACGGCGGCCGACCTCGAGCAGTTCCTGGCCGAGCTGCAGCGTGCCAGCAGCGCCCTGGCTCGCTGAGGTCCTGCTGGTCGTTCTGCGATGGCTGCACGGCCTGGCAACGATCGGCTTTTTAGGCTCGAGCCTGGTCATGTGGCTCGACGGTCCGCCACTGGGAGAACTCAGCGCAGCCCGTCGGCGCTTCAAAGAAGTCACCGAACTGACGCTGGTGGTATTCCTGGCGAGCGGCGCGATCCTGACCTTCGACCGTCTTTCGCGCGGGGCCGGCGACGTATATGCTGGCCTACTCGCACTCAAAATCGTGTGCGGCGCGGTGAGCTACCAGTACGCCTTTCGGTGGCGGCGGGTGGGACTACCGCTCGGCTCGCTGGATGGCCGCGTCGTCCTGATTTTTGGCGCCGCGACAGTGCTCCTGGCAGTCATACTGAAAGAGGTATTCGAGAGTGGCCTCCGTAGCGCAATCTAGCCGCATGGGCCCACCGTCCGGGTTGGGCGGCGCCAATGTCAAGTTCGTCATTGCTGGCGGGGTCATCGCGCTTGCGGTCGCCTACCTCATCGTGATGGGCGTGCAAGGTGCGACGGTCTACTTTCTGACGGTGAGCGAGCTCCAGGCGAAGGGCCCGGGGGCCCAGAATCAGTTGTACCGCGTCTCGGGCAACCTGGTGCCAGGCACGCTGGCAAAGGACAGCACCGGGCTTGGCGTTCACTTCCTGATAGCCGACCCAACGTCGGCTCCGCTGCCGGTGGTGTACCGCGGGGGCCAGGTGCCGGACATCATCGGCGACAACATAGAAATCGTGGCCGAGGGCAAGCTGGACGCCCAGGGCACCTTCACCGCCAACAACGTGCTGGCGAAGTGCCCCTCGCGACTGGAGAACGCACCCCCAGAGGAGCACGACTATCAGGCTTCGTAGCTCTCGGGTGGCGCGTGTCTAGTCTCGGTCAGATCTGCATCGTCGGAGCGTTTGGGCTGGCGCTGTATGCAATCGTCAGCTCGATTGCGGGTGCGCGGGTCCGCAGTCGCGAGTTGACCTCGAGCGGTCAGCACGCTGCGTGGGCCGTGACGGGACTGATCACCGCCGCGTCAGTGACCCTGCTGGCTGCACTCTCGCTACACGATTTCTCGCTGCGCTACGTGTGGGAGCACTCGAGCCGAGCCATGTCGATGGACCTCGTCCTGGCCGCCTTTTACAGCGGCCAGCAGGGCTCGCTGCTGTACTGGGCGTGGACGCTGTCGATCTTCTCGGCCATCGTACTGTGGCAGCAGCGACGGCCCGGGCCCCACCGCATCTTCATGCCCTACGTGGTCGCGGTGCTCATGACCGTCGAGGCGTTCATGACCTTGTTGCTTGGATTCGTCGCCTCACCCTTCGAAGCACTGCCGCGGCCGCCGGCTGATGGCGTGGGACTGAACCCGCTGCTCTACGACCCTGGCATGCGCATTCATCCACCCATGCTGCTCGCGGGCCTCATGTGTTGGAGTGTCCCGTTCGCCTTCGCCATAGCTGCCCTGGCTACGGGCAAACTGGACAACCTGTGGATCGCGGTGTCCCGCCGCTACGCGATGGTGGCGTGGGTCATCCTCGGGCTGGGCAACATCCTCGGCGCCTGGTGGGCGTATCACGTGCTGGGCTGGGGCGGATACTGGGGCTGGGACCCCGTGGAAAATGTGGCGCTCATGCCCTGGCTGGTTGGAACCGCCTTTATTCATAGCATCCAGATGCAGGAACGCCGCGGCATGCTCAAAGCCTGGAACCTGGCTCTGATCATGGTGGCGTTCTTTTTGAGCATCTTCGGCACGTTCGTCGTCCGCAGCGGGATTCTGGCGTCGGTACACGCATTTGCGTTGTCTGCGATTGGTCCCTACTTTCTGACCTTCCTGGCGCTGGTCATCGGCTGCTCGCTGGGGCTGTTCTTCTGGCGACTGCCACACCTGCGCTCGGACAATCGGCTCGACTCGCTGCTGTCGCGCGAGGCCAGCTTTCTCATCAATAACCTGCTGTTTTTAGGCATTGTGTTTGCGATTTTTTGGGGCACCATTTACCCGCTGGTGGCTGAGGCGGTCGCCAGTGCGAAAGTGAGCGTCGGCCCTCCGTACTTCAAGCAGGTCGCGGGTCCGCTGCTCGGCGCGGTGGTGCTGCTGATGGGGATCGGGCCGCTGCTGCCCTGGCGTCGCGCATCTCGCGAACACTTGCTCGACAACTTCCTGATTCCCGTCGGCGGGGCCGTCATCGGGCTGGTGGTATTGTTCGTCGAGGGTGTTCGGGATCCGTTTGCCGCGCTCGGGTTCGGCCTGTGCCTGTTCGTGCTGGGAACGATTTTGCAGGAGTTCACTCGCGGTGCGCTGGCCAGGCACCACGCCACCGGCGAGGGCTACCTGGTCGCACTAGGAAGCCTGATCCGGCGCAACAATCGGCGATACGGCGGGTACATCGTGCACCTGGCGATCCTGATGATCGGCGCTGGTGCGGTGGGCTCGCAGGTGTACCAGCAGCAGGCACAGGCCTCGCTTGGACCTGGGGAGAGCCTCAGTCTGGCAGGCTACACGGTCACTGCGCATGGGATTGAGACGAACACGCTGCCCGGCGTCAAGGTCGTCGACGGCGTGCTGAGTGTGAACGGCGACGAGCTTCGGCCGGCCCGGCAGTTCTTCGACAACTTCCCCCAGCAGCCCAGCACCAAGG
>JBPCIO010000071.1:0-3247 GCA_051006215.1 Chloroflexota bacterium | reverse complement strand
CGGCTGCGCTGCGGCCGGTGGCGCGGCAGTCGGCGCCGTCGCGGTAGTGCTTGGCGAGCCGCAGGCCGCCAGCAGCGCCGCGGTGCCGACCGCGAACGAACCCTGTCCTGCCAGAACCAGGAAGCGTCGACGACTGGTAAGTTTCAACTCCACGAGTACCACCACCTCTGCATGACGAGTCTTCGTGCTGTCAGGATGCCTGACCCGAGCGCTGGTTGCCAGCGCAAATGTCTAAGCGCCGATGCGCGCCGCGCATCCCACCCCTCAGGCTGCTCAGGACGCGTGGGTCGTCGCTGGCGATCACGTCCACGCCGATCTCGGCGAAGTAGCCAGCTTCGGCAGCATCGTTGGTGTGCGGCGTCATGACCAGGACATTCGCTTCGTGAAAGGCGTCGACCATCGCCGGCTGGATAGGTCGAAAACACGGATGCGCGTACGCGGCGCCTAACTCCCCACACACATCAATCATCGACTGGACTTGCCAGCCAGGCCTGAACAGGATGCTGCGCGGCACCTCCGGCGCAGCCAGGCGAAGCTCGGCCACCAGTTCCAACACTGCCGAACCCGAGATCAGCCGCACACCCTCCGCGGCGCCTTGCCCAATCAATTTACCCAGAGCCTCGGCCGTGCGGTCACCCTTCAGCTCCACGTAAATACCCATCCTGCCCCGCACCAGCTCGAACACTTCACGCAGGCGTGGCAGGGCACGCTCTAGCCCAGGCTCCAGCGCTGCATCGTGTGTCACCACAAGCTCGCCGTTTTGGGAAATGTGAACGTCGAGCTCCGAAAAGTCCACCCCGTGCTCCATGGCAATGCGAAACGCATCCAGCGAGTTTTCGGCGGCCAGAGCGCTGGCGCCGCGATGACACACCGTGATCGGCCCGCTCATGCCAGGCTGCCAGCGAGCGCCAGCTCGCGAGGTGTCTCGGTAGTGATCACGTCGGCGCCGGCGGCAAGCGCGAAGGCTAGCCGCTCGCGCCACCTCGGCGTGCCAGCGTTCAGCGTCCAGACGTCGAGCAGCATGCTCTGAGCATGCAGCATATCGACCAAGCCAGTCAGTCCATCCTCCAGCATGCGCTCCACCGCAAGCAGTCGGATGTGAATGTCGCGCGCGCCCGGGACTAGTCGCACGATACCCCCGATCCGATCACGCAGGTACTCAGACGTGCTCCCCAGGCGGGCTCGCGCGAGTGGGTGAGCGTCCAGGTAGCCATAGGCGCCACGCACACCTGGCAGGGACCCGACGCCGTGTTCTGGTAGCCAGTCGAGGTAGTTGCTAATGGTGAACCCCATTCTGAATGTGGGGTCCACAGCATGCAACCGCCGCAGGTTCCAATCCGCTCCGCCACCAAAAGTGACACGGTCCTTAACCGGTTGCAGCACGTGGGCAAGCTCCTCGACGCGGGGCCAGGCCCACGGTTTCCAGTCCTTCAGGTCCAACTCGAGCAGCGTCGGGTAGGGCTCGTGCCGAATGGCCTCAACCACTTCACTCAGCAGGGCGGCATGGGCGCTGGTGCGAACGCCACGGTGCATCAAGTACAGCCGAGCCGCCTCAGATCGGGTGGTCTCATCGGTACGGCCATAACCGTCGGTGGGCCCCGCCAGTTCCAGATCGTGGGCGACCAGGAAATCCTGGTCGGCGAGCATCGCCACGTCAATCTCCGCTCGGGCCACACGCGCGCGATAACAGTCCAGGATGGCCGCCAGCGAGTTCGGCGGGAACTCGCCGCTCCAGACGCACTGGTGGACTTTGAGCGGCACGGTGCGTCCTGCGGCCGTCGAGATCACAGACAGAGGATGCGGCACCTCTACCATGTGGAGAGATGATAGGCGCGAGTCCCTACACCGCCGGCGGGTACGTCGTCCTCAAGCTCGAAACACACCTGCATTCGCTGCACAGCGACGGGCAACACAGCGTCTCGGCCATGTTCGAGGCCTGCCGTTCGGCTGGCTACGAAGCGGTCGCGCTGACTGACCACAATACCCTGAGTGGCCTCGAAGAAGGCGCCGCGGCAGCCGAGCGACTCGGGCTTGTCTTTGTGCCGGGTGTCGAGGTGACAACCTTTGGTGGTCACGGGGTCGTCCTCGGAGTGACCCGCGTGCCGGAATGGCGCGATCTCAAGGAGCGTGGCATGGACTCGCTCGCCGACGATGTCCACGCGCAAGGCGGGCTGCTGTGCGTATCACATCCAGCGGCGCTCGGCTCCCCGATGTGCAGTGGGTGCGCCTGGAACTGGGCCGTGCAACCACGGTCCGTTGATCTGTGGGAGGTGTTTTCCGCCCCCAGGCCGCGCAGTGAGATACCGGCGGAGTTGTGGCGACAGCTGTTGGCGAGTGGCGGCCACGCCGCGCCAGTAGCCGCGGGTGATGTGCACTCCACCTCCGCTGCTGCCCGCCTCAAAATAGCGACGTACGTGTATGCCCGCGAGCGCAGCCCGGCTGCTGTGATCGCAGCCCTGCGGGAGCGCAGAGTGTTCGCCTCCAACGGACCACGCCTGGACTTGTGGCTGGAAGATAGCTCGGGCAATGTCGCGCCCGTGGGCAGCCGAGTCGGTCCGGGCGACTGGGTCCCGCGATTGTCGGGACAAGGCAACGTTCGCGAGGTCGAGATTGCCACCGGCGAACGCTACGTGTTTGCCGAGCGACGGGATGCCGATCAGCGGCTCGAGGCAATTTCGGCGCCGATCTGGATCGAGAGCTCGCACTGAGCCGACACGAGCGTGTGCGCGCTGATCGTGAGCGTCCACGCGCCAGCCGGAAGTGGGCCGGCCACCAGACCCGGCGATGCTGATTCGAGCCCGAGCACCAGGCGCTGGTAGTGGGCGTGGCAATGGCCCGCCCCCCGATACCTGCTTGCTGCGTCGTCGAGCGACACCGTCAGCAGATTGGCGAGACGGCCCGATTCCGCCCACTGACCGACGTCGGCCGACCAGCGCGCGGCAAGGTCCGGGCCCACGCGGCCGGCCAGCTGGGCCGCTTGCTTGACGAGCGCCGTTTCGGCAAGCTGTGTCGACTCACTCTTGGACAGGTGTTTGGGCTCGTAGTCAACTTGCATCTGCAACTCGCGGCACTCTGGCGGAACCTCGAAGACAAAGCGGCGATGCGTCTGGTGATCGGCAGGCGTCAGGATCTCGCGCGCGTGCAAGAGCTGGACGCTGTCCGCGCCCACTCAGGCGCCTTCGTCGTCCATGTCTGAGGGCGATGGCGCCAACCCGAGCACCCGCGCCGCGGCATCGCGGAAGCGCGA
>JBPCIO010000070.1:0-13491 GCA_051006215.1 Chloroflexota bacterium | reverse complement strand
AAGAACGACGGTATTGGCGCGGGTCCAGCGCGTCTCGGAGCCCGTCGCCAACCAAATTGATCCCCGTCACGGTCAACAAGGTTGCTAGACCCGGGAAGAACGAGACCCACCACGCTACTCGGATGGGCTCGACGCCATCCAGGACCATGTTGCCCCAACTCGGGATAGGCGGCTGTACGCCGAGGCCCAGGAAGCTCAACGAGGCCTCGAACAGGATCATGCTGCCGACCAACAGTGACGACAGGACGATGATGCTGGCAGATACCTGGGGCAGCACGTGCCGCAGCACGATGCGGACGGGCGTGGCGCCCAGGACCCGAGCGGCGAGGACGATCTCGCCACCGCGCTGGCCCAGCGTTTCGCCGCGCACCACGCGGGCGTAGTTGACCCAGCTCGTGACGCCGAGCACCAGGATCACGTTTCGCAAGCTCGGTCCCAGGATGACGACGACGGCAATGGCCAGAATCGTGAACGGGATCGCCTGCCACACGTCGACCACGCGCATGATGACCGCATCCAACCACCCGCCGACGTAACCGGCTATCAACCCGAGCAGCGTGCCGAGCACCGCTGACAGCGCCGCCCCGCCCAGAGCGACCAGGAGCGACACTCGAGCGCCTTCGATGAGTCGGCTGAGCATGTCGCGCCCGAGGCCGTCGGTGCCCAGCCAGAAGACGGTGCCACTGGCGGCCGCGAAATAGCCCGGTGGCTTCAGACGCCTGGCGATGTCCTGAGCCTGCGGATCGTGCGGCTCGATCAACGGAGCGAGCGCGGCCACGCCCACGAACACGCACACCAGCAGCAGACCCGCGAGACCCGCTGCGTCGAGGCGACGGACCAGCTGGACTACGCGAAGCGAATGCGTGGGTCGAGCCAGGCGTACACCAGATCGGCGAGCAGGTTCACCAGCACCACGAGCGTGCCAGCCAGCAAGACGAACACCTGAATGACCGGTGTATCGCGGGTTGATATCGCATCGACCGCCAGGCGGCTCATCCCAGGGTAAGCAAACATGGCCTCGGCGATGACCGTATTGCCAAACAGGAACGTGATCTGGAGGCCGAGGAACGCAACCACCGGGATCGCCGCATTCTTGAACGCGTGTCGCCAGACCACCAGCCGGTTTGTCAGCCCTTTGCCTCTGGCTGTGCGAATGTAGTCGTTCGCCATGACCTCCAGCAAGCTGGAGCGCAGCAGTCGCGTCAGCCCGGCCGCGGAGTAAGCGCCGGCCACGATCGCGGGCAGGACGACACTCTCGGGTCGGCTCGCTCCCGACGAAGGCAGCCAGCGCAGGTTTACGGCAAACACGAAGATCAGCATCACGCCGAGCCACGGCGCGGCCACCGACTGTCCGAGGAGGGCCAGGAAACGGGCCAGCAGGTCGGGTGCGCTACGGTGGAACACCGCGGCCAGGACGCCGAGGGGCAGCGCCACCAGCAGGGCGAATATCAACGCCGCGGCCATGAGCCACAGGGTGACTGGCAATCGCTCCAGGACGAGCGGCAAGGCGGCGGTGCGGTGGCGAAAAGACACGCCAAAGTCACCCCGCACCGCGCGTCCGAGAAACAGGACGTACTGGACCGCCGGCGGCTGATCCAGACCCAGCGAGTGCCGGTACACCTGCACCTGCTCGGGCGGAGTGTTCACCGGCAACAACACCGAGGCCGGATCGCCCGTCAGCCAGGTGAGCCCGAACACAATGACAGACACGCCAAAGAGCACCACCACGCCGTGAACAAGCCGACTTACGAGATACATCACTGGTGCCGCGGGGGCGGACTGCCTCTCGGCACGTTTGGCACGCTCTATTGGAGCGTGATATTCGTGGGGATGAGGAAGTCGCGACCGGTGGGCCCGCGCCAACCGGCCACCCGCGGGCCGACGCCGTAGATGCTGACGTCGTTGGCCAGGTAGATCCCCATCGGGTTATCGTGCAGCAGACGAGCCACCTGCGCATACAAACCCACGCGGACGCTAGGGTCGAGCGTAGTTGCGGCTTGTTGCGCTAGCGCCGTTGCATCCTTGTCGCAGACAACCTGATCCGCCAGATAGCCACCGCAGTTGCTGGTGAAGTTCAGGAAGACGGCTGGGTCCTGTAACCCGCCCCAGCGAGCGAAACGCAGATCGCTGGACTTGTCCTGGGTCCAATTCGCGTTGAACGTTGCCAGCTCGAGCGCATTCGGCTGGACGATCACGCCGACCTGCTGAAGCTGGCCGATGACTGCCAGGGCTTCAGACCGATTGTCGGATGAGGACAGATCCATGGTCGAAGAGAAGCCATTCGGATAACCCGCGTCCGCCAGAAGCTGCCTGGCAAACGTAGGGTTGTAGTCGTACGCCGGCAGGCTGGGATCGTAGCCAAGCGCGCCCGTCATGATCGGGCTAGACTGGCGCGTGCCCAGGCCGTTGAACAGGTTGGTGACAATCGCCTCAACGTCGACGGCGTAGTTCAGCGCCTGTCGGACGCGCCGGTCGGCGAGTGGGTCGGCGGACTTTTTTGGCATGAACTCCACGAACTGCAGCTTGGCTGAGGCATTGCCGGTCACCACCTGATATCCCTCGCCGGCGCGCCCGCGGAGCGTTGAAAGGTCATCCGGCGAGACGTCAAAGATCATGTCGGCGGTGCCGTTGAGCAAGTCGGCCATGCGTGTGCCAGCGTCGGGGACCGGCCGAAAGGTAACGCCCGACACCAGCGGCGTGCCCTTATAGGTGTCGACACCCCAGTAGCTCGGGTTGCGGGCAAGCGTGGTGTGGTCGTCGCGGATCGATTCCACAAACTTGAATGGCCCACTGCCGACGGGTTTGGTGGAAAGGACGTCCTCTGAGTTCTGGGAGTAGTACTGCGGCGGTAACATCGCCCCACTCACTGCTAGCGCGTCGAAGATGGTTGCGTCGGGCTGGGAGAGGTGGAATCGAACGGTGTAGTCGTCCACGATTTCGACCGACTGGAATGCCTTCGGCCACCCCCCTGCCAGAGGCGACTTGAGCTCGGGATCGAGCAGGCGCTCGATGCTGAACTTGACACTGGTGGAGTTGAATGGCTCCCCGTTGTGGAAGGTGACCCCGCGACGTAGCGTGAATTCGATCGTGCTCGGATCGGGAAACGTCCACGCCTCGGCCAGCATCGGCACGAGTGCGCCGGTGTAGTCGCGCTCGACGAGGCTGTCGAACACGGAGTTGATGATCGAATTGCCAGAGAATTGCAGCACCAGCGGCGGATCGAGGCTTTCGGCTTCGGCCGTAGTGTCGATAACCAGTGTGCTGGAGGTCTGAGCGCGGGGTGCGGCTGCGACGTGCTGCGCACGTAGAGGGAGCAGCGTCAGGAGAAGGGCCAGTGCGATCCCGACCCGAGCGACGCCCGGGCCCAGAGCGGCGGGAGAGCTGAGAGCGCAAAAACGAGAGGTGAGCTGCATAGCGCCACCTCGTTGTACTACCTCCAGCCGCTGGACCAGGCGCATATCGCCACACGCATCCAGTTGGGCGACTCAGGCCAGACCTCCTCTGCCGGGTGCGGAGCATGTAGCGTTAGTTGCGTGCCTGATTTGAAGACCCTCTTGGGTTCGGTTGACGCGGCGCACGACGAGATCGTGACGCTGCTGCAAGACCTCGTCCGTATCCCGACCATCAACCGCGGATCGCGCCCGGACACCGGCGACGAACTACTCGCCTGCAACCTGTTGCGCTCGAAGCTGGAACCAGCCGGAGTCGAGTGCGAGGTGCATGAGTCCACCCCCGGCCGCGGCAACCTGATCGCCCGCCTTGGCCCAGCCGGTGGGCAGCGCCTGTTGTTCATGTCACACACCGACGTCGTCCCCGTCGAGGACGAGAGCCTGTGGGAGCACCCGCCCTTCTCAGGCACCATCGATCGCAATCGGGTCTACGGCCGCGGCGCCGACGACGACAAGACCGACGTCGTTGCCCACTGCATGGCGCTGGTCCTGCTCCAGCGGGCGGGCGTGCGTTTGGGGGGCGAACTGGTGTGCTTGGCGGCCGCGGACGAGGAGTCTGGCGGCACCTGGGGCGCCGGCTGGATAGCCGAACACTTCGCCGATCGGGTTCGCGCGGACGTCGCCATCAATGAGGGCGGCGGCTCGCCCGTCCACAGCCCGCAGGGCTTGCTGTATCCGGTGTGCCTGGGTGAAAAGGGAAGACTCGAAGCGCGCATCACCCGCCGGGGCCGCTCCGGCCACGCGTCGGTGCCATGGAGCGCCGACAATCCTGTTCCGGTGTTAGCCGAAGCGATTCAGCGGATCGTAGCGTATGAGCCCGAAATCGATGTTTCGAACCCGTACTTTCGCCAGGTGCTGGGCGCACTGCGTGTGAAACAGGCGCCAACGGCCGAGAACATCGACCGCATCGCCGATGGGTTGCAGGGCCAAGTTGCCCTGGGTTCAATGTTGAAGGCTGCCTCGCGCCTGACCATCACCCCGACCATGCTCGAAGCCGGCGTCAAGTCCAACAGCATCCCCGATCGCGCCAGCCTAACCTGTGATGTGCGGGCGCTGCCGGGTCAGGACGACGAGTTCGTCCGACGCGAGCTGGACCATATCCTGCGTGGACTCGACGTGTCCGTGGAGGTCAAGTACACCGCGGTGTCGAATGCCTCGCCTGCCGATTCGCCGTTCCTGGAGGTTCTGCGACAGTCGCTGGCGGCCGCCCTTGGCAGTGACGCGTTCAGCATCTTGCCGTCTCTCACCGTCGGCTTCACGGACTCCAGGTTCCTGCGGCCGCTCGGCACCCAGGTGTACGGGTTCTCGCCGCACCATCCCAGCGCCGAGCCGATTCGCTCGGGTGTGCACGGCAACAACGAGTTCATGGAGATCGAGAGCCTGATCATGCGCACGAAGTACGCACTCGCCGTGGCATGCCTGACACTCGGCCAGGCCTGAAAGGCTGATCCGGAAACCTGCAGGTGTCTTGCGCGAGATCGAAGCCGGCCAGGCGCCGAAGCGGATATGGTGGCTGCATGCCGGCCAAGACGATCGCGCTGGACATCGACGGGCGCGAGGTAGTGATCACTAACCCCGACAAGGTCTTCTTCCCGCGGACTGGCCACACCAAGCTGGACCTGGTGAACTACTACCTCGCGGTTGCCGACGGCGCGCTGCGTGGCGTCGACGGGCGCCCGATGGCCATGAAGCGGTTTGTGAACGGCGCAGACAGTGAGCCGTTCTTCCAGAAGCGGGCTCCGGATTCGCGACCGGCGTGGATCGAGACCGTCGACTTGAGCTACCCCTCGGGTCGGACCGCAAGCGAGATCGTGGTCCGCGACGCCGCCCAGCTAGTATGGGTCATAAACCTCGGCTGCATCGACTTGAATCCGCATCCGATCCGGGCTGACGACGTCGATCGACCTGACGAGCTCCGCGTCGACCTCGACCCCATCCGTGGCGTCCCATGGCCACACGTGCGGGACGTGGCGCTGGTCACCAAACAGGTGCTGGAAGACTTCGGACTGGTGGGCTGGCCCAAGACGTCTGGCTCGCGCGGCTTCCATGTGTACTGTCGAATCGAGCCCCGTTGGACGTTCCCAGAGGTCCGTCGCGCGGCTGTGGCGCTGGCGCGAGAGGTGGAGCGGCGCGCACCCGAGATCGCCACCAGCAAATGGTGGAAAGAAGAGCGGCATGGCGTCTTTGTGGACTACAACCAGAACGCGAAAGACCACACGACAGCCTCGGCCTACTCGGTCCGGCCCAGCCAAGACGCCCGCGTGTCGACCCCTCTAGCGTGGGGCGAGGTGCCCGAGTGCGATCCAGCCGCGTTCACGATCGATAGCGTGCCGTCGAGGTTCGGGAGTATCGGCGACCCGTCCGCCGGGATCGATGCAGCAGTTGGTTCTCTTGAGCCGTTGCTGGAGCTGGCCGCCCGGGACGCCGCGGCCGGGCTAGCGGAGTCTCCCACGCCACAGGCAGGGGCGCCGGCGGGAGCAGTTCTGCCGCCCGCACCAGGCAAGTCGGTTGGACCGACCGGACGCCGCCGAACGACTGCGCCGCTCATCGAGATCGCTCGAGCGGCTACGCAGGCCGAGGCGTTTGTTGGACTGGAGCGGTGGAAGGCGCGCCACCCGGACGTTTGGTCGCTTCTGGCGCCGGCCGACCTGCTGGTTGATTCCATGCGCGGACGCAACCAGACCTGGACTCGAATTCGGCTGAACCTGCGCAACGTGCCGGAAGCCGACCGCCCGGCCCAGGCGGCGCTCGAGGTCGACTTCGACCCGTGGCAGGGCGTTAGCTGGTAGTGGCAGTCGCGAAGCACTATTCCTACGCGCCTGAGCAGCTCTGCCCGGATCTGTACTGCATTCCACTGCCGCTGCATGACGGCAGCCCGGTGAATGCGTTCGCCGCCATCCGCGACGGCGCGGTTTGGCTTATCGACGGCGGGCTTGGCACACCCGACTGCCAGACGGTCCTGGCGCGTGGTCTGGAGTCGCTGGGGTACTCGCTGGCAGATGTCCGAGGGCTGCTCATCACCCACGGCCACCCCGATCACGTCGGGGCGGCTGCGGCCGTGCTGGCGCACGGAGGCCAGATCCTGGCGCATCGCCTCGAGACAACCGAGGGACGAAGCATGGCATATGAGCCAGGCTGGTTGCAGCGCAACGGGTTGCCAGCTGACACGCCGACTGCCGGCCGATGGCAGGGGCTCGATTGGCCGCAGCCCACCCGCATGCTCGAAGACGGCGACCGACTCGCGTGGGCCAACCTCAACCTGCAGGTCATCTGGTGCCCAGGCCACACCCGCGGCCTGGTGTGCTTGTTCGAGCCCCAGCGACGACTCCTGTTCACCACCGATCACGTGATGCGTCGCGCACCGGCACCGATCACCGTGCGTTCAGACACGCACGCCAATCCGCTCAGCGACTATCTGGCCTCGGTGCGCAAGCTGGCGCCGCTTGCGGCCGAGACGGTCCTGCCGGGCCACGGGCGCCCGTTCGACAAACTTGCCAACCGGCTGAACCACATACAGTCCCAGATCGGCGAGCAGCTGGATGCAATTCAGCGGGGACTGGCAGACGGCCCCGCCAGCGCGTACGAGCTGCTCACGACAACTGCACCTGTCCTGGGCGACCGGCGCCCGATGGCGGAGCCATATCTCTTGAGTGTGTTGCTGGCCAGGTTGCGCCACCTCGAGTGTCTCGGCACAATTACGCGTATCGAACAAAGCCAACGCATTACCTACGCGTTGGCCGAATGAACGGCGCCTAGATCAAGCCGCGGTGGCGTTCGACTGCCCGAATTAGCCGTTGCGAGCGTTGGTCGGCGTAATGATTCTGGACCACGAACAGCGCGTGAATAACACCCGGTGCCCAGCCCAGCAACGTCAAGGGAATGCTGAGCAGCGCCTGGAATGGCTTGCCGCACAGTAGCACCGCGAGGGGTGGAAGGACAACCGCGAGCAAGTACAGCATGGTGAGACTCCTTCGGCGGGCGCTTCGAAGCCACCCGCACTATGACGCGCGGTTCTCGCCGAAAGTTGCATTTCCCGTCAGCGAGCGGAGCTCCAGCCTGCCCGCGGAACGGCTAGACTCGGAAGGCTCAGTACCCAAGCAGAAAGGCCCTGTGTTGGCTCACCTCTCAGCTCAGCAACTCGACGCTCTCCGGGCTATCGACAGCCCGACGATTGCCAATGCCATCGAGTACTTCACGGTTCGCCCACGCGTGTCGGGCTACTGTGGAGCAAACGTCCGCTGCCTCACGCCTGAGGCGGGGTTCATGCTCGGGTACGCGGTGACGTGCAAGGGCGACAGTACCACCGAAGACAAGGACCGACGTGAGCACACCGAGCTGTACCGCGCAATCGCCGCGCTTCAACCCCTGCCGGCGGTGGTGGTGATTGGCGACGATGGCGATCCGAACAAGATCCATTTGTCTTGCCACGCTGGCGAGATGATGTCCACGACCATGAAGCGGGTCGGGGCCGTCGGATTGATCACCAATGGCGGACTACGCGATATTCGGGAGATTACGGCTCTGGGCGGGTTCCACTACTTCGGTCGTGGCCTGGTGGTTGCGCATGGCCGGCCGAGCATCTACGACGTTGGCGCGACGGTCAACATCGACGGCATGGAGGTTCACTCCGGGGATCTGCTGCACGGCGACGAAAACGGCATCACCGTGATTCCGGCCGAAATCGCCGACAGAGTAGCAGCTCAGGCGCTCGCCCATCGTGACATGGAGCTGCAGAAGCTCAAAGAGATCCTGGGCCCAGAGTTTCACACGCAGTTCGAGCAGATCACCCAGTATCGCTAAGCCATTCCCCCGCTACGCTCGGCTCGCGGCGGCCAGACGAATCCTTGTCGCTGGTCGGTTCGCCTGAGAAGTTTCGTACGCACCCGCCTGGCGGCGGGCGAGGGCGGTTCGTCGAGGCGCAAGCCGCACTTGCTCCCTTGCTTGCCTGCGCTGTGCTCGCGGCGGCCAGACAAAGCCTCTTCGCTAGTCGGTTCGCCTGAGAAGTCTCGCACGCAGCCGCCTGGCGGCGGCCGAGGGCCGGTTCGTCTGACGCGCACGCCACACTTGCTCCGTTGCTTGCCTGCGCTGTGCTCGCGTCAGCCGGACGAAGCCTGTTCGGGGATCGTTCGCGCCGAGAAGTCTCGTGCGGAGCCGCCTGGCGGCGGGCGAGGGCGGTTCCTTAGATGCCTCGCCGAGCCCAGGCTTACTGCGTTGCTTCGGGCGGCATGAAGAACTCGTAGCGAGCTGGGTCGGCGTAGCCGTCGATCCATTCGGGTAACACGCCGTGGCTGGACACGGCTGCTCTCACGATGCGTTTGTTGAACACGCTCACGAGGTCCGACTCGAAGTAGTCCGCGAGCGGCATCCAGAAGCATTCCTCGATTTCGTCGGCCTGCATGGTCACCTCTTCGCTGAGCGGCGAGAGCCGGCACACGAAGTAGATGTCAGATTTGCCGTAGCGGTAGCCGTGCCAGTGTCGGAAGCACACCAGCGCTTCGAACCGCGTCTGCACGCCGGTCTCCTCGAGGACTTCACGCGTGACTGCCTCGACCAGGTGCTCACCCGGGTGCAGGGCCCCGCCCGGCAGCTTGTAGTACGGCTTGCTGGTGCGCCGATGCTTTTCGCACACCACCAGCAATTCCTGTCGACCGTTGATGACCACACCCCCTACGCCGACGTAGTGGGTGGCGTGAAAGGGAACGAACGCATCCTCGACGATGCGGCACACCAGCATCAGATCGTTGTCGTTGGTGTGGTGAAAGGTAAATCCCGCCGCCACGGCGATCGGAATGAGCCCAGCGCGCTGAATGGGGACGCTCAGCCAGGCCAACCTGACCGGGCCAGCCTTCCAGGTTTCCAGAGACCGTCGCAGGGCTGCTTCGAAGACGTTGCCGTCCTCGGGCAACTGGTCGGCCTCGATAATCACGCCACCGAATATGTCTGGCGCAAAAGCCAACCCCGCGCCTGCATCGGACGTGTCCATCATCAACTAACCTGCCCCCGAGTTCGCGCCGGCTGCACATTCCGCTGGACCGGACCGAACACGTCGACAACCCGCTGGACCTTCTCGACCGGCAGCGGCCGCCCGAGGATCGCCTGCCGGTTGGCCTCGAAGTGGTCGACCGTCGCAGTGCCGGTCAGGACCGAACCGACCGCCGCATGAGCCGCGGCGAACTTGTACGCAGCCGCGGCGACCGTCGGGGTGTGTTCGTCAAGGAGCCAGTCGAGGGCTGCGTCCGTCTGGACGACGCCCGGCTTGAGAAGACCTTCGCTTTGCCACTCGCGCACGTACGCTTCGACCTCCATTGGATTGACCAGCACGCTGCGAACTGCGCACATGACGACAACCCCCACACCGCGTTCGGCGGCCAGCGGCAGAATTGAAGTCACGGCGGCCGGGGACAGCAAATTGAAGCCCACCATGACCACGTCGAAAGCGCCGGCCTCGATCGCTGTACGGAGCATGGCGTGTTCGTGATCGGTCTGGTACCGCTCGGTCACGCCGATGTGGCGGATCAAGCCGGCCTCTCGAGCCCGCGTGAGCTCAGGCAAGAACCGCTCGCACACTCCGGAGTACATCTCGGGACTTACCCCGTGAAGGTAGAACACGTCCACAACATCGGTCCGCAAAGCACGCAGGCTGTTCTCGAGAGACGTGCGCAGGTGGGCGGCAGAATGGAGCTGCTGGTCGGGTGCGTTCGGCTGAAACTTGGTGCAGAGCACGTATTGCTCGCGCGGGACACCCACCAGCGCCTGCCCGAGCAGGGCCTCGCTGTGTCCGTAGCCCGGGGCAGTGTCGATGAAGTTGACGCCTGCATCCAACGCGTGGCGAACGAGGCCCTCGCTCTCGCTCGCGGGCAGCTTGTAGCGCTGACCGAGCCGGCTCGCTCCGCCGGAGCCAAGGCCTAGCAGCGAAACGTTCAAGCCCGTTCGTCCGAGCGTTCGATAGCGCACTAGGTCTCTTCAGTCGCGGCTTGCATCAGGTCAGGATAAGCGCTCAGCCAGAAAGTACGTCCATGCAAGCCAGCAGGCCGTCTCGCACGGTGAGGACATGCTCGAACATCCGGCCGGCGACGACCTGCTGCCGCCTCTTGTCCGTACGACCTGGTGCGCCTCGCTCGGGTTAGACTGGCGAGCAAGATGGACGTGACGGCTGGGCCCGCGCAGGGCAGCCCATTCAGACTGGACGGGCGCGTAGCGTTGGTGACAGGTGCCGGCTCAGCCGATGGCATCGGCCAGGCCATAGCCCGCGTCTATGCGGCCGCGGGGGCGGCGGTGGCGCTGGCTGACCAGGACGCATCCGGCGCCGAACGCAATGCCAGGAGCATGGGCAAGCGGGCGCTGGGCGTGCAACTTGACGTGACCGAGCCGGAATCCGTGGCAGCAGCAGTTGCGGTCGTGGAACGCGAGCTCGGACCCGTGGACATCCTGGTGAACAACGCTGGCATTACCCGGTCGACGGTCCTGTGGGAGACTTCGCTGGAAGAGTTCGACCAGGTGGTGGCCATCAACCTGCGTGGTGGTTTCGTGTGCCTGCAGGCGGTTCTGGGAGGCATGATGACGCGGCGTTGGGGCCGGGTGATCTGGTTGAGCAGCATCGCCGGTAAGCAGGGCGGCGGTGTGTTTGGCACAGCCCACTACGCTGCCAGCAAGGCGGGCGTGATCGGCTTGTGCCAGGCCGCCGCACGTCAGCTTGGGCCGTTTGGCATCACCAGCAACGCGATTGCCCCGGGCCTGGTTCTCACGAGCCTGCTGCCTAGCACGGGCGGGCAGGAGATGGCCGACCGGCTGCGTGAGGATGTCGAGCGCACCGCACCCCTGCGCAGGGCCGCACGTCCTGAGGACGTGGCCAATGCGGCCCTCTTCCTGGCCACCGACGCCGCAAGCTATATCACCGGTGAGATCATGGATGTGAACGGCGGGGTCTACTTCGACTGAGCCGGCAACTGCCACAACAGCCTGCCTACTCTACGTCCTGCGTGGGTATGCCATCCTGAGACCGGTGAGGAACCATGGGCGCGTTTGAAGACAAGGTGGTGATCGTGACCGGCGGAGCGCTGGGTATGGGCCGCGCTACGGCGATCGCATTTGCTGGCGAGGGTGCGCGGGTCGCCATTGGCGACGTGAATGAGGTGGCCGGTCAATCGGCCATTGAGGCCGTCGAAGCCGCTGGCGGCCAGGGTCACCTGGTGGTGGGCGATGTCGCGAGCGCAAGCGAATGCCAGCGCCTGGTGCGGGAGACAGTCGACCGCTTCGGTGGCGTGGACGTGCTGTTCAACAACGTCGGCATCCAGCCGCAGGAGTCGTACGCCAACGTCGAGGCCACCTCCGAGGCGATGTGGGACAGAATTCTGGACGTGAACCTCAAGAGTTACTTCTTGATGAGCAAGTACGCCATTCCGGAGATCCGTCGCCAGGGTGGCGGCGCGATCATCAACGTTGCCAGTGTTCAAGGTTTGCAGTCCATGAAGGGCGTGCCAGCGTACGCTGCCAGCAAGGGCGGGATCCTGTCCCTGACCCGCCAGATGGCAGTGGAGTACGCCCGCGAGAACATCCGCGTGCTGGCGGTGTGTCCCGGCACAATTGATACCGAGATGGTGCGTGCCTCGGCCGCCCGCGAGCCGGACGGTGTGGAGGCGGCCCTCACGCGGTTTGGGAAGACGCATCCTATCGGCCGGATTGGCACAGGTGAGGATATCGCCAACGTCGTACTCTTCCTGGCCAGTGACAAAGCCTCGTTTATGACCGGTGAGTCTGTGTGCGTGGACGGTGGCTACATGGCCCTGGGCGCCTGGGCCGGTGGCGCGGGCGCAGGCGAGTAGCCATGGCTGAGCTGTTTGGGCGTCACTGGACGCGAGCTGAATTGATCGAGCGCATTGGAGATGTGAGCCAGGTAGGTGGTGCGCGGCTGGTCACACTGGCCGACGGTCCGGAGGCCGGCGTTGCGGTTGCCGAGCTGCGAACCGGCTCGGGGTTCGCGTTTGCGGTTCTGCCGGGCCGGGGCATGGACATTGGCTTCGCCGAGTACCGGGGAATGCCGCTGTGCTGGCGCTCGCCGACCGGCGAAGTCGCGGCGGCGTTCTACGAACCTGGAGGCGAGGGGTGGCTGCGCGGCTTCTCGGGCGGACTCATGGCCACGTGCGGGCTGACGACTGCCGGGTGGCCTTCGACCGACGCCGGCCAGGCACTGCCGCTCCACGGACGGGCGTCATATCTGCCGGCCCGCAACGTCTACGTGGACGGGGAGTGGCAGGGTGACGACTACGTCATGTGGGCGCAGGGCCGCACCCGCGAAGCGGTGGTGTTTGGGGAGAACGTACGCCTGACCCGCCGGGTCTGGGCACGCCTGGGTGAGAGCCGACTGTTTGTCGACGACGTGGTCGAGAATCTCGGACATACAGCCGTTCCGCACATGATCGCCTACCACATCAACGTGGGCTTCCCGGTGCTGGACGACGGCAGCGAGTTGATCTCCTCGGCGACTGAGATCCAGCCTATGACCGAGGAGTTCACGCCCGCGATGGCAACTGCTGCCGAGTACGGCGCGCCCGACCCCGACATGCACACCGCGGTCCTCGTACACAGCCCACGCGCCGGCGCGGACGGCTGGGCGCACACGGCCCTGGTCAACCGCCGCCGCGGGCTCGGCGTGTACGTCAAGCAGCGGCCGGACCAGCTGCCATGGTTGTGGCAGTGGAAACATCCTGGGTTGGGCGCCTACGTCGCCGGGGTTGAGCCGGCCAATTGCTTCGGCCGCGGCCGTGCCGACGACCGCGCGCGAGGCACCCTGCAGTTCCTGGAGCCCGGCGCAGAGCAGAAGTACAGCCTCGAGATCGGCGTCCTCGACTCAGCCGAAGCCATCGCGGATCTCCAGTCCCACGCAGGGTAGGAAATCGTAACGAGTTTGCTTTTACAGTCGTGGGCACGGTAGGAATTCGTCACGAGTTAATTTTAGATTCGTGGGCTGCGGCCCCCCCCCCAGGGCTACTCGCCCTGGACCTCGCGTCCAGGTGCATTCGGAAAACAACTCCCACAACCGCCC
>JBPCIO010000069.1:0-29913 GCA_051006215.1 Chloroflexota bacterium | reverse complement strand
GGATCGCCGCGTGAGTGAGGGAGAGGCGGGGTCTAGACGGGGAGAATCCCAGCCCCCCGCGCAAGCCCGGGCTCGGCCTGTTCGGGATGCAGGAGCGCCTGGCATTGGTAGGCGGACAACTCGTCATCGACAGTTCGCCCGGGCATGGCACGCGCATCCACGCGCGCGTGCCGTCGCACGCAGCGGCGGGCCTGAGCGCAGCATGATCGAGCCAAAGATTCGCGTCGTCCTGGCCGACGACCACGCGGTGCTTCGGGCTGGCCTCAAAGCTCTTTTGAACGCTGAACCCGACATCGAGGTCGTGGGCGAAGCCGCCGACGGTGCTTCGGCCGTCCAGGCCGCGCTCAGTGCCACACCTGACGTCATTGTCATGGACATTCAAATGCCGCACATGAGCGGCCTGGACGCAACCCGCGCAATTCGCCAGAGCGGCCTCAAGTCGAAGGTGCTCATTCTGACCATGCACGCAGAATCGCAGTACCTGTTGCCGCTTCTCGAAGCCGGTGGCTCGGGGTACGTGCTCAAGGCCGGCGCCGACACCGAGTTGATCGAGGCTATTCGAACCGTGCATCGAGGCGAGGTGTTTTTGTATCCGGCCGCGACCAAGCTCCTGGTGGACGGGTACCTGGATCGGTCCACTCGCGACGACGAGCCATTCGACGGTCTGACAGAACGCGAGCGCGAAGTGCTGAAGCTCGTCGCCGAAGGCTATAGCGGCACCGAAATCGCCGAGCAGCTCGTCATTAGCCCCAAGACCGTCGACACCTACCGCGAACGCATCATGCAGAAGCTGGGCGTGCGCCACCGCTACGAACTGGTGCGGTATGCGTTGCGCAAAGGGATGCTCAAGGCCGAGTGATCGGGTTGCAGTACGTGTGGGGATTCGTCTGACAGGCAAAGACCGTTTGACAGGTGCAGGCAGAGACCCGCAGCATTGTGGTGACGGTATCCATGCTCGACGAGTTCCGCCCCTTTCTTGAAGATCTGAGTCGCGGCCACGTCCGCCGCGCGCTCACCGAAAACCGAATCTTCAGAGCCTTGTTCCGTACGGGGTACCCGTCGACACCGCGCCAGCAGGCGCTCATCATGTTCAACAACGTGTTCCTGCACCTTCACCCGGTGCGGATCCGTCGCGAGAGCCTCCGCATCACGTACACCTTCTGCCTGGGC
This sequence comes from Chloroflexota bacterium, assembly GCA_051006215.1. GTDB lineage: Bacteria > Chloroflexota > UBA6077 > UBA6077 > CF-72 > CF-72. The sequence continues at coordinate 28,743 of JBPCIO010000069.1, read as the reverse complement.
GGGCTGTCCTTTTTCCTGTTCCTGCTGCTCACGGTTACCGGCGTTTTGCTGATGTTCTATTACCGGCCGGCTACGAGCGTCGCTTACCAGGACATGAAGGACCTGGACACGCTGGTCAACTTTGGGCTGTTGTTGAGAAACATGCACCGTTACTCAGCCCACGGCATGGTCATCGTGGTGTTCCTGCACATGCTGCGCGTCTTCTACACCGGTGCCTACCGGCCGCCGCGGGAATTCAACTGGGCAGTTGGCGCGATCTTGCTGTTCTGTACGTTTTTCCTGAGCTTCACGGGCTACCTTCTGCCGTGGGACCAACTCGGCATCTGGGCAGTCACGGTCGGCACGAACATGGCCGGGGCAACGCCGTTTGTCGGCGAGCAAACGCGCTTCCTGCTCATCGGGGGGTACGAGATCAGTGACAACACCCTGATTCGCTGGTACGTGCTGCATGTCATCGGCGTACCGCTCATTACTGCCGTGTTGATCGCCGTCCATTTCTGGCGCATTCGTAAAGACGGCGGCATCTCAGGACCGCTCTGATGGCACTCGGCAAGACCCCGGACATGGAGGGCCTGTCGCCCTCCGAGCGAGCGGCTCTGTACAAGCAGCGCGCCGCCGCGGCCGGCATCGGGCAGCCCCCCAACCCTGCCGCGGCTGGGGCTGCGGCCCGTCCCACTCCGGCCGCTGCGCCCGCGGCCAAGCCAACCGCTGCAGCCCCTGCTGCGTCCCGCGCCACAGTCGCCGGCGCCGAAGCTCCTGCGGCCGGCGTGCCGGCCAAAGTCGCTGCCGCCGCCGCGGCGCGCCGCGAACAGGTCTCGGCGGTCGCGAAACGCGAGCCCGCAGCCGCTGCCGGGGCTGAGAAACCTGATCGGCTGGTGTACGTCTGGCCGCACCTGGTGACAATAGAGTTCCTGGCAGCCATTCTGTTGCTGCTCAGCATGGTCGTCGTCTCGATTGTCTTGCAATCGCCACTGGAAGCGCACGCGAACGCAGACAAGACCCCCAATCCGTCCAAGGCCCCGTGGTACTTCTTGAATCTCCAAGAATTGCTGCTGCATATGCACCCGTCCCTGGCTGGAGTTCTCGTTCCGGCCGGCGTGCTGTTCGGAGCAATCCCGCTGATCCCATACTTCGACCGCAACACCGCGGACGTGGGCAAGTGGTTCGGCACGCCGAAGGCCAAGCCGATCTGCATCTTCACGATCGTCTATTCGACAATCGTGTTGATCGCTCTGATCTTGTTCGACGAGCGGATTGGCGTGAAGCCGCTTATGCAGAGCCTGGCTTTTACCCTCCACGCGCCCATTTTGTCGGACGTCAACCCATTCGGAATAGGCGCGCTGAGTCTGCCGAACGTGATCGTGCCGACCTTCTTGATGGTCGCCCCGATCTTCGTGCTGTGTGCGTTAATCAAGGTGATTTATCGGCCGGACAGCGTCCGCGACTACATGTTCGCGCTGTTTACGGGCTTCGTGGTAGCGTACGTTGTACTAACAATCGTTGGCTCGTTCTTCCGTGGTCAGCAGATGATCCTGATGTGGCCCTGGGACCCACGCCAGGTGCGGCTCGATTGAGGTGAATTGTGGCTAAGACATCTCGCGAGCTGGGGTTATTCGTTCCGTCCGAAAAGGAGCGCCAGCTTCAAGAACTGGAAGAGGTCCAGGGCGAGCAGGACACCCGAGTCCGTCGACGGATGATGTTTCGCTGGATGGGTTGGGGCGCAGTGCTGGTCCTACTCGGCCAGTGGAGCATCGGTTTCCTTAGCTTCTTTCAGCCTAAGCGCTTGGGCGCCTTCGGCGGTGCTGTTACGGCCGGGCTGGTGGCCGACTTCCAGGTCGGCGACGTCAAGCAAGTTCGCGAGGGCAAGTTCTATATCACGCGCGTACCCGAGGGATTCTTTGCGCTGTACTGGAAGTGTCCGCATCTTGGCTGTACCGTTCCCTGGGCTGCGCAGGATCCGGCCATGCCCGGACCGCCGGATGGAGGCGATCAGGCATTCGCGGACAAGGGCCGCTTCAAGTGCCCTTGCCACGGGTCTATCTACAACCGTTACGGACAGATTATTCAGGGTCCGGCCCCTCGCCCGATGGACCGCTTTCCGCTCAACATCGACGCGAGTGGCAAGATCGTCGTTCAGACCGGCCCGTCCGTCGCGATTTCGCGAGCGGTCGCCGACGCGGCAGACGCCGTGCGTCCCCCGGCCTAGAGGAAGGCTCAGGCTTCCTCCGCCATGGAAACCAACATCCCGGCCCTGATCGCGGCCGGCTTTTTACTGTTGGTGCTGGGCACGGTCCGGTGGTACGCCGCTCGCGGGGCGCAGCCTTTGCTGGCTGCGCCAGGCGGCCCGCCAACCGGCGCGCTGGCCATGGAGCGCAAGATCATCGCTATTGTGGCCATGATCGCGGCCATGGCGCTGCTCTTTCTGGGCTACGGATTCCGCGAACCTGCGCGGCAGGTGGTGTCCCAGGAAACCCAACTCGACAGTTCCATCGGTCGGGGCATCTCCACGTTTACGGCGCTGTGCTTCCCGTGCCATGGGGAAAAGGGCCAGGGTGCAGTGGTGCCCGACGTCACCCCGCTGCGGCTTGCCCCGCCGCTGAATCGGCCCGATCTGCGTCCGACCGAGTCCGATGCTCGGGCGAAGGAGTATGACTTCATCTTCAAGACGATCCAGCGCGTGCGACCTGGGACGCCGATGCCAACCTGGGGCCAAATCGACGGCGGCTCCTTGCTCGACGAACACATCAACGAGCTGACGCTCATGATCCTCAATGGCGACCGCCAGGTGATGTTCGAAGGCAACATGGGAACGCCGTGGGAGCACACGGCGGCCATAGTCAATGACCATGTCGCCCAGGGCGTGGCGACCCTGCCGAAGCAGCCAGACGTCCAGACGCTACCGTTCTACCAGGCGCTGGATCCGAGGGGGCAGCAGGGCGTGAACGTCATCTTGCAGCGTGGCTGTGGCGGCTGCCACACCATTCCCAACATCCCCGGTGCAGCTGGCAACATCGGCCCGAACCTTGGACCAGGCGGCAACCTGCCACCCGTGAGCGACCGCAAGACGATCGCCGGCGGCGTCGTACCCAACAACTCGCCAGATGACCTGGCGAAGTGGATCATGGACCCGCCCAGCCTGAAGCCAGGTACAGCCATGCCGAAGCTGGGCCTGAGCGCCGACGAGGCCGCCGCGGCGGCAGCCTACCTCTACTCGATCCAGCCAGGCCAGTAGGGTCAGCAGGGGGGGGTTCAGAAGCTGCTTGCTGTTGGCTGGGTTTGATGGCTGTCAGCGTGGTTGCAGGCGCGTTCATTACGACCTTGCCGCAGAGGCGGTCCACGTCATCGATTTCCCGGCCTCGGCCGACCAGCGGAGTGAGCTGCTGGGGAAGGTTCGTCGGTTTCGTTTAACGGGCGTGGGAGGAGTCGGAAAACGGACTGGGCGGTTACGGCTGCCAAGTGCCCTGGTAGATGTCTATCGCGATGGGTGTGGCTTGTGCGGCTGGAAGTGCTCGCCGATCCCCAGCTTGTGGCGAGCCACGTCGCGACCGCGCTCGGGATGCTGCCCATTGCGATGGACGCCAGTCAGGCGAACTCGGGGCGCAGGAGGTCCTCGTATGTCTCTCGGCGGCGCACGAGGCGCGCTTGGCCGTCTTTGACCACGACCACGGCCGGCCGCAGCGACATGTTGTAGTTGCTGGCCATCGAGAGCTGGTACGCACCCGAGCCCGGGACCGCCACCAGGTCGCCAACCTGAGGCATAGGCATCCTCGCCTGCTTGACCAGCACATCGCCTGATTCGCAGTACTTGCCCGCAACGGCGACGACTGCATCGGCCGCGTCCAGAGCACGGTTGGCCAGCAGGGGCGAGTACAGTGCCCCATACGCGGTCGGCCGGATGTTGTCAGCCATGCCGCCATCAATGGCCACGTATGTCCGCACCCCGGCGATCTTCTTCACCGAGCCGACGCCGTACACCGCCACGCCGGCTGGCCCGACGATCGAACGCCCGGGCTCGATGGTCACTTTTGGGAGCTGCGTAGACATTCCAGCCCGACGCGCTGCGTCACACACTCCGTCGGCGATCGCGCGAGTAATCTTCTCAGGCGGGATCGGCTGGTCTTCAACCGTGTACCGCATCCCGAACCCCCCCCCAGGGCTCAACTCGCGCAACTCAAAGCCGAAAGCCGCGTGCAGCCTCGCGGCTAGTTCGAAGACACGCTCGATTGTCTGGCGATACGGCTCGAGCTCAAACAGCTGTGAGCCGATGTGCGCGTGCAGGCCAACCAGCCGAAGCCCAGGCGCCTCATGGATCACCAGCGCCGCCGCCTCGGCCGCGCCAGTCTGGAGGCTGACGCCGAATTTGGTGTCCAGCACGCCCGTCTTGACGTGGGCGTGGGTGTGCGCCTCGACGCCCGGCGCAACACGCAGCAGCACTGGTTGCACTTTGCCCATGCGGCTTGCCAGCCGCGACAGGCGTTCGATCTCCTCCAGGTTGTCGACGACCACGCGCGCTATGCCCGCTTCAAGCGCCATCGCCAATTCGTCCTCGCCTTTGTTGTTGCCGTGAAAGTAGGTCCGAGCCACTGGAAATCGACTCGCCTGGGCTACGAAAAGCTCGCCACCCGAAACCACGTCCAGGCCCAGACCTTCCTCTGCCACCACCCGTAGGAGCCAGGGCGCGCAATACGCTTTGGCCGCATAACACACCAGCGATTCGGCGCCATAGGCGGCCTGCATGCCGTCACGGTAGGCGCGAGCCCGATTGCGAATCGTGGCCTCGTCATACACATACAGCGGGGTTCCGTACTCGGCCACCAGGTCGACAACATCGCAGCCAGCGAGTCTCAGGTGGCCGCCGGCGGTGAAGGCCGCCGTGTCGGGCAGCAGGCCCGACGCAAGCACCCCCGACACCACAATCAGGAAGTGGCGCGAGAAGGGACGAGCGACCAATCCTCGGGCAGCTCGTAGCGGTGAACGCGGTCGGTCGGCTGGTTGTTGCGCAGCACTCGCACGCGTCCCTTGCGGCGAATCTCGGAATACGTGTTTTGCAGCTGCACGATGCGTTTGGCGAGCAGATTGAACACCACCACCCCAGCCCGAACTGGGCTCAGGCTAATCTCCTCCGTGCGCGAATCGAGCACTCGGAAGACTGGCGCCTCCTGAGCCACACAGTAGTCCAAGGCTGCATGAATCCAACGATAGTTCGAGGGCGAGTTGTGCTCGTCGAAGACAGCCAGGCCACTCAGCACCCGCTCGCCTACGTCGCCAACGAATGGCTCGGCTGCCTTGAGAAGCTGCTCAAGCGTTCGGGGCTGAGTCTTGCTGGCGCAAGCCGCGACCAGGGCTTCGAGCGTGGCACACGGGGCAATAAAGCTCACTCGCCCCCGCGGGTCGACCACCGTAAACCGCATCACGTCCCTCACTCGAGCTGTGCGGCCTCCATGCGCGCGATCCAGCGCCCAGCGTCCCTGATCTCGGCCTCAGTGGGTAACGCCTCGACGGAGTGCCAGGCGCGGTTCACGAATCCAATACTGCGTCGTTGCACGACCTGGTCGACGAACCGTTCGCCGAGGCGGTATTGCTCCATCTTCAGTGATAAGCCAGTGATCTTCAGAAACAGCTGTTCGAGCGAGGAGCGCTCTCTCTGCCTGTGCTCGACGCGCTCGTGGATGAGCTTGAAGTTCGGCAGAAGGTCCCGGCCGACGTTGTTCATCACATGGTTTGAGTATCCCTCGGCCAGCGCCATGAGCGCCTGCAACCGCGATATCAACTCACGCTGCTGGGGTGTCATCAACGCGTTGATCACGTTGTGGCCGTGGCGAAGATTGGCAATGAAGCGGTTGACGATGGTGAGCAGGGTGTGCTGGTCAGTCTGTCCACGCATGTCCTCGATGAGCAGCTTCAGGTACTGCCGCAAGGACGCATTCAGGTACGCGCGGACCCACGGGTACAGTTCGAACTCGTGGGCGTGGGTTGCCTCGTGGAGCGCGATCCAACGCCGCAGCTCGTCGGGGGGGACGCTCAGCGTATCTTCGACGTGGCGCAGGTTTGGCTCGACGAAATACAGCTTGCCGTGTGTTGGCGCATCATTACCCAATAGGGCGATGTCGTACTGGCCAAGCACACGTCGTGCGAGGTAGCCGACCAGCACGCCAACCTGTGAGCTGAGCATGAGACGTGCAGCTAGCTGGAAGGCAGGCGGTGATCCGAGCCGCGAACGGACGAGGCTGTCGCGGTAAAAGTCCTCGACTGGCTGGAGTAGCGAGCGAAAGTTGACCATGTTGGCGCGAATCCAGGCTGGCCGATCAAGCACTTCCACGACCGTGTTGTCGAGGGCGAGGTCGTTGCCGGTGTACCGGGCGATGGGCTGCTCGATGTCGCGGAGCATGACTGCGTACTGGGCTTGGAGTTGGGCCCGAGCGCCCGGGTGCAGGGTCGGCGTGCGGCCCGCAGTCCGGACGGCCACCTTCGTAGCCCAATCCCAGTCGATCATCCGGTTGCGGTCGTCGGCAGTTGGGGCTTCGTCGACGCTGTCCGTCGGAGCGGGGGCGATGGTCTCGCGTGCAGCTGCGTAGAGCAGCGCCGCACCGGCGCCCACAATCAGACCGCGTCCGAATGCGGATCCGTACCCTGGCATTGGCGTGGCAGATTCTAGTCGATGCGCGCATGCCGCGCCCGCACCAGCGGTGTCGGCCCCACGTGGCGCAAGCGCGGAAGCCTATGATCTGATACGGCTGATGTTGGGTAGTTTCCGCGTGGTCGAAGTTCGCACCGGCGATGGCGCTGAGCTCGCGCCGCCGGAGATCAGCGAGCGCTTCGAAGGCCGCCTGTTCACCCTGCACGAGCTTGAGCAGCGGGGCGTGCGCATCGCCGGCGCCAACGTGTGGTACCTCTTCAGTGGCCGGGACTGGCGGCTCATTTTAGAACCAGGCGCATAACCCGGCCAGCTCCGAAGACGTAGCTCCAACAGGGGAGTGGCGGTTCGCAAGTGTCAACGTTCCCCTGGCACGCGCCTATGGCCGGCCACGGCCTGACGGTGGGCGGACCTGGCGGGGGCAAAGCGACGTTCCCGCAGCTGCTTGTCGAGGCGCGGTGGGGCTGACCCTGTCGTCATCGCCGACCCGAAGGTGCGGGCCGTCCGACGGTATACTCCGGTCTGTTCAGGGCCTGTAGCTCAGTTGGGAGAGCGCTCGGTTCGCATCCGAGAGGTTCGGGGGTTCGAGTCCCCCCAGTTCCACCTGGATTTCAAGCAGGCGCGAGTTTTCGGTTGCAAGTGACGGTCGCCGTGACGCGCCGAGCGTAGGGTGGCGACATGCACACTTACCGACAGCGCCCGGCGCTGAAGCTCGCTCTCGAATTTCCGAGCCGCTGGGTCCTGGAGTTTCTGGCTGAGCACCCCTGCGTCGACTGTGGGGAGTCGGAACCAGCCCTGCTCGAGTTCGACCACCTCGATCGCCATGCCGAGCGAGCGGACGTCGGCCTGCTCATCCAACGTGGATGCAGCCTGGGCACTGTCGTCGCGGAGATCGCGAAGTGTGTGGTCCGGTGCACGGACTGCCATCGGCGTCGAACGGCGGCAACGCGGCTGTGTCGGCCCACGGGTCGGCTGACGGCAGGCCCCCGGGCACCCAATACGATGCCGGCCCCCGTGGGCTGACGCAGCTACCCTAAGTCGGGTGCGAATTGCGACCTGGAACGTGAACTCGGTCAAGGTGCGGATACCGCGGCTGCTGCCGTGGCTCGACGAGCGGCAGCCGGATGTCGTGTGCCTGCAGGAGACCAAGCTCGCGGACGACGCGTTCGTCGCGCTGCTGGGCAAGGCGCTCGCGGAGCGCGGGTATGCGCTGGCCGTCCACGGCGAGCCGCAGTGGAGCGGCGTGGCCATCCTGTCCCGTGTCGGCCTGGAAAGCGTGCTGATCGGCATCCCAGGCGGCCCTGGATTCCCGCACCCGGAGGCGCGCGCGGTGTCGGCCACCTGCGGCGACATTCGCGTGGTGTCCGTGTATACGCCGAACGGCCGGGTGCCAGACTCAGACCACTACCGCTACAAGTTAGCCTGGCTGGCTGCCCTGCGTGACATGCTCAGCTCTGACGCTGGCGCCGTGATCGTGTGCGGTGACCTGAACATTGCCCCCGCCGACGCGGATGTGTTCGACCCGCAGGCGTATGTGGGCCAAACCCACGTCACACCACTCGAGCGGGCGGCGCTGGCCGACCTGCAAGCAATCGGGTTGCGCGATGTTGTCCGCGATCACTGGCCTACCCAGCGCGTGTTCACGTACTGGGACTACCGAGCTGGCATGTTCCAGAAAGACCTCGGAATGCGAATCGACCTGGTGCTCGCGAGCGCCGCCATCGCTGCTCGGGTGCGGGCCGCCTGGGTCGATCGGCAGGCCCGCAAAGGCAACTTACCCAGCGATCACGCTCCGGTCATCGTCGACCTGGACGAAGCCCCCGACGGCGACATCGGCCCGGTCGTACCGCCACCGTCGGCCCCAGTCACCAGACGCGGCGCGTTCAAGCTGCCGCAGTGAGAGCGACGCACACGATGGGCTCGTGCGTGCCCTGGGATCAAAGGATGCGAAAGATAGGATGCTTCGGCGCCGCGCGCTCGAGGTCTTGCTGAGTTGCGCCTGGGCCGATCCCTTCGAAAAACTGCCCGACCTCCCATCTCCAACGTCGCAAGTACGCCCGCAGCACAACGGCCTTCTGGATGTCCGCCAGCTCCACCACTTTGACTGGTTGGCGCCCCGATCCCAGCCGGAGCTCGGCTTCGCCTGCGGCGCGGATATTGCGCACCCACTCCGTCACGCCGCGCGGGGCGACCAGGTAGCGCTGGCCGCGGTACTCAAGCAAGTTCACCGGAACCATTCGCCACTGCCCGCTGCGTCGGCCACGAACGGCCAGGATGCGCGAGCCGTACACGCTCACCCCACGCCGGGTCAGCCACTCGACCAGCGGGTTGAGGAGGTGGTGTGTGAACCAGCCAGGTCGAAGATAGCGCTCAGACATCGGGCTCGATCAGGTTGAGTACACCGAAAACGCGGCCGTGGTTGCCCGCGCTCGCCAATCCGTGAGGACGTTGACCAGCGCTGGAGAGCCCGAGGCGAAGGCCCGTTCGAGCGCCGGGCGTATCTTTTCGGGTGCCTCGACGTACTCTCCGTGGCACCCCAACGCCTCGGCCATCTTGTGAAAGGCCGTGTAGCCCAAATCGCGGCCCGCCTTTTCACGCTTCGGATCGGCGGTCCAGCCACCATTCAAGCTGACGACGGTCACCACTGGGATCTTGTGGCGCGCCGCCGTGTCGAGCTCCATCCCGTTCAACCCGAACGAGCCGTCGCCATGCAGCACAAGTACCTGTTTATCGGGCTTGGCGACTTTGGCGCCGATCCCGAACGGCAGCCCAACGCCCATGGTCCCGAATACGCCCGAATTCAGACGGTGGCGGGGCGTGAAGGTGGGAATCGACTGGCGCCCGTAGTTCAGTATTTCCTGCCCATCCACGACGAGGATTGCGTCACGATCCAGAAAATCGCGCACCTCCTTGCACAGGCGGAGGGGATGAATTGGCTGCTGGTCCGTGCTCATCGCAGCCTCAGCTCCCTGGCGCTTCGTGCTTTCAACGTTGGCCAGGTGCTCGCGCCAGCCTGAATACCGGCGCGCATCGACGCGACCATCGGCCGCGGCAACGAGCTGTCGCAACACCGCCCGAGCGTCGCCCACGATCCCCACGTCGGCCGCGCGGTTGTGGCCGATCTCGGCGCCGTCAATGTCTACCTGAATCAGCTTGGCGCTGGCGCTGAACCGCGGCGCGGCCAGGTGGCCAATGATGTAGTTGATGCGCGTGCCGATCAACAGCAACACGTCCGCCTCGCGGAATGCGGTCGCACGGGCGGTTGGGAACGACAGCGCATGGTCGTCCGGCACGACACCACGGCCCTGGGGTGTGGTGTAGAACGGTACGCCACACAGCTCCACAAACTGTTTCAGCTCGGCTTCGGCGTCAGACCACAGAATGCCACTGCCGGTCAATACGAGCGGGCGTTCCGCCTGAGCCAGACACCGCACAGCGTCTTCGATCAAGGCTGGGTCTCCCGCCGGCCGAGCGCGAAAGGCGGCCGGGCTGGCGTCTGTATACGTGACCTCGCTTTCCTCAACCTGTTTGTAAAGTACGTCGCCGGGCATGTCGAGATAGACGGGGCCAGGGCGGCCGCTCAGCGCCTGCCGGACTGCCGTGGCGACGAACTCGGGCACACGTCTGGGATCTGCACACTGCTCGGCCCATTTGGTGATCGGTTTGAATGCCGCCACCTGATCCATCTCCTGGAATGCGCTCTTGCCGCGCTGACTGATGGGGGCGGACCCACCGATCGCCAGCAGCGGGGCGCAGTCGGCCCAAGCATTGGCAACCCCGGTGATCAGGTTGGTCGCGGCCGGACCAGAGGCAGCCATACACACGCCCAGCGTGTTCTTCACGCGTCCATACGCGTGTGCCATCATCGCCGCTGCCTGCTCGTGGCGGACGTCTATCGCCCGCAGGCCCTCTTCGAGGCAGGCCGACTCGGCGGCCATCATTGGGCCACCCATGATGTAGAAAAACGTGTCGGTTTGGAGCCGGCGAAGGCTGCGAGCCAGAATCTGGGAGCCGTTGACGCTGGCCATGGACTTAGATGACCTCCTCTGCACGCAGGGCTTCGAGCTGCTCGGGCGTGCGGCCGAGCAGCTCGCCATAAACCGGTGGGTTGTCCTGGCCTAGCAGTGGAGCCGCACTCAGAGGCACACTGGAATCGCTCATCCTGACTGGCCAGCCGGGTATTGTGACTTTCCCGCGCACGGGGTGATCGACAGTGGCGAACGCACCCCGCTGCCGAAGGTATGGATCGTGTATCAGCTCGTCCGTGTCAAACACAGCACCCGCCGGGATTCCGGCTTTGCCCAGCGTCTCCATGACTTCGAGCTTCGTTCGCTGGGCGATCCACGGACCTAGGGCCGCGTCGACGGCGTCCCTATTGGCATACCGGTCGCGGTTGGTCGCAAAACGGGGGTCGTCCAGCAGATCCTCGCGGCCGACGACGCGCAGCAGGCGCTCCCAGTGGTGATTGCCGGCCCGCGTGGTGTACACGTAGCAGTAGTCGTTGGGACCTCCACCCCTGCACGGGTACGCCTCGCTTGGCGCATTGGTGCCAAGCGCGCCGCGGTTGCCGACCCGTGGCGCCGCCTGGTTTGATACCAGTTGGCTGGCGTAGGCGATCCGACAAAAGTTGATGACCGCCTCTTGCATGGCTACTTCGATCCGCTGGCCACGGCCGGTGGACTGGCGCTGATACAGCGCGGCCAGGATGCCGATGGCCATGTGCAGGCCAGTGCCGGTGTCGCCAATGGTGGGTCCTGGCTTGAGCGGCCGGCCGTCTGCTTCACCAGTGGTGCTCAAAGCTCCGCCCACCGATTGGGCGATCATGTCGAAAGACAGAAACGATTCGTACGGACTGCCTGCGCCGAAACCCTTGATCTGGGCGTAAATGATGCGCGGGTTGATCCGCGACACTTCCTGGTACCCGAAACCAAGTCGCTCGATCACACCGGGTCCGAAGTTCTCGACAAAAACGTCCGCCTGTTCGATGAGCCCACGCAGCAGCTCGCACCCGCGCGGATCTTTCAAATTGCAGGTGACGCTGCGTTTGTTGGCGTTCAACAGCAGGAAATAAAAGGAGTCGGCGCCGGGTAGGTCGCTCGAGGCCGAGCGTCCCTGATCCCCCCGCTTCGGCTCCTCGACTTTAATGACCTCTGCTCCGAGCCAGGCTAGCGTCTCGGTACACGACGTGCCCGCTTCGAACTGGGTCAGGTCGACCACTCGCACGCCAGCCAATGCCGGGCGGCCATCTACCAAAGGCTCGCTGGGCTGCACGGGCCCAGTGTACGAGTGCGCCGGCGTCAGGCAAACCGTATGCACGTTGTAGCGCGGTGTGGGCTACCTCGGGTATGCGCCGGCGTTAGCGTGAACGATGTGGCCCGACACGTGCCGGCTGATGACGGCTCTCCGGGGCGGCTGATAGCCGCAATGGTCGGCATCGTCGGCATCCTGCTGTTGGGCAGCCTGGCATGGTCGGCAGTTGGGGCGCTATTTTCCGCGGCTGGGGAAGTTGCCGCGGCTGTTTCGAGAAGCGGACCGGCGCCACCCAAGCTTGGGCTGGGTGGATCAGGGCCACCGTCGCCGCAGCCGGCTTTGACACCGGCGGACGTGACCAGTACGCCCACGAGCAATGTGGCGACGCCCACGCCCGTGACCAAGGCCACCCCTGAGCCGACGGTTCGTGTCACGCCGACGGACGAGCCTGCCACGGACCCGGGGCTCAGTCCAACGCCTGCCACGACGCCGAGCCCGACTCCGTCCGCAAGCGGTCGATCACCCTGGATTCTGCTGCCGGCGCCTGCGCCCGACACTCGCGTGCAATCAGGACCACAGGTGATCGAAGTCCGCGGGCGAGGGGACAGCGCTATCAGCTCCATTCGGCTGGAGCTGGACGGCAGCGCGTTGGATGTGTCGCTCGAGCAACGTAGCGAGTCTGTGTGGCGCGGCTCGTCCACAGTCCAGGTCGGAGCCGGTCGCCACAGCGTGCGCGCGACCGTTGTGGACGACCAGGGCCGTACAGGCAGCTTCCGGTGGACCTTCGACGCCGCACCGTAAGCGCTCAAGCTCGCCAGCCGCCTGGCTCTGCGGCTTAAAAGTGTGATGACGCCCCGCCAACCCCTTGGGCGCTGGAGGTCAATGCGCCTCGATCACTTGTGGTCGCCGCGTCCCCGAGGAGATGGTGAAGATCTCTTGAGGGCCAAGCGTTGGAGGCCCACCGGTCGCGTCCAGCGAACGCCGCGTAGCCGGGCGCCCTTGTCCGCAGCGAGCTGCGCCAGGTGCGCCGCCTTCTTCTCGCTCGCCGCGCGTGGCGGCCCGTCCGCGATCGTCACCGGCAGCCCTTGGGCAGCGCTCGCTGCTCAGAGATCCACGGCGTCGCGCGGAAGCCCCAACTGAGCCGGCCAAGTTGGAATCTGGAAGCTGGATTGTGCTTCCCGCAGTGTCACTGGCTGCGGCCCCTGGCGAGGACGACTACGGTTGGTTCGCTCGGGAGGGACGCTGGGGTGATGTTCAGGCGGGTGCGGGGAGTGGCGTCAGCTGCGCCGAGCTCGCGGCAGAAGCGCTCAACATCGTCGAGGGCCAGATGACCCTGCGTCTCGTCGGTCGCATAGTGCATCGGCACGATCAGTTTCGGCTCTACCTGGGCGACGACGGCGGCTGCCTGAGCGGCGTTGATGGTGCAACTGCCGCCGACTGGCACGAGCAGCACGTCAGCGTCCTTGATGCGCGTCAGCTCCTCGGCACTCAGCGGCGACTCCGCCAGATCACCCAGATGACAGACCGTGAGCTCCTCGAGCTGAATGATGAACGCCGTGTTCTTCAAGTTGGCTGCGTCTGGGTCGTGCTTTCGCCGCGACGTGCGCACTCCCCAGATCAGCGCGCCGCCGATCTCGTACTCGCCTGGACCGCGCAAGACGCGTGGCCGCCCCTCCACCCCTGCCACCCCTGCGTGATGTGGATGATCGTTCGAAATCGTGACCACTTGAGCACTGGTGACCAGCGGTGGGTAGCCCCAGGTGGCGTCCTCGTACGGGTCGGTGAGGATCGTAACGTCTCGCCCCCGCAGCCGAAAGCAGGCGTGCCCGAGCCAGGAAAGATCCACGCTTGAGTTTACCAGGCCTCAACCGTGTTCATTCTCGGGCGCAGTGACGGGCTGGTATAAAGCCGTCGGTTCGAAGGGCGGTGAAGGCAATGAAGTGGCGGCGGGTGCTCGTTTTCCTCCTGATCGTCACTGCCTGCTCAGGTCTGCCCGCGACCGCCGTTGTTGCCGCCCCCTCGACGGTGACCGCTCCGCTGGCTGCCGAAGATGCCGCCACACAGTCCCGCTCGTTCACTGAAGCGTACAACCTCCTGCTCGACCACTACGTCCACCCGCTGGACACCCAGATGCTGCTCGGGGCCGCGTGGGACCAGTTGGCCAAGGACGCCGAGGGTAAGGCCGCCGCGCCGGGTAAGCCGCCGGCTTTCACGGGAGATCGGGCTGCCGACCTGGAGAGCATGCGCTCTGCCCTGAGCATGTACGTTGCTGGCCCGAACGGCAATCCTGAGGGCTTCGTCGCCAGTCACGCCTTAATTCGGGGCATGGTTCGCTTCGTCAACGAGGGCCACACCTATTTCCTGGACCCGCAGCAGTACACGGACTATCAGGCGTGGGCACGCGGCGAGAACACCTACGTTGGCATTGGCATCAGCGTCAGCTCACGTGCGGCTGAGCCAAGCATTGTCGAGGTGTACGACGAGACCCCAGCCAAACTGGCTGGGCTGCATGCTGGCGACCGTCTGGTGCGCATCAGCGGCAAACCAGTCGACGGATTGGCGCTCGACGAAATGACGGCCCTCGTCCGCGGTGCGGCCGGAACGAGCGTGGAAATCGTGGTGCGCCGAGACGGCGACCCGCAAGAACTGACTTTCACCGTCACCCGAGCAGAAATTCACTTGCAGTTCGTCAGGCAGAGGCTCATCGAAGACGACATCGGGTACGTCAGCTTGCGTGGCTTCCCCGAACCGTCTGTCGTCGATGCCATCGAGCAGGACGTCACCCATTTTCGTGAGGCAGGCGTCCACGGACTGGTACTCGACTTGCGTGGCAACTCGGGTGGGCGCATCGACGTTGGGACACGCCTGCTGAGCGACTTCCTGCCTCCGGGCACCAGCGTGTACGAAGAGGTGGACCGGAGCGGCGCTAACTATACCCACTTCTCCCGCGCTGGCAGTCAGTACGATTTCCCGCTGGTGGTGCTCGTCGATGGGGGTACGGCTTCGATGGGCGAGATCTTCGCCTCGGCGATCCAGGAACACGGCGCGGCGACCGTCCTTGGAAGTAACACTTCTGGCAGTGTCGCCGCAGCTCAGGTGTTCGGTCTGCCGGACGGGACCGGTTTGCAGGTCACCGTGTTCGAGATCCTGTCCGCGGGCGGCAAGCCGCTCAACAAGGTCGGGGTGGTACCTGATGAAGTCATCGAGCCGAATTCCGCGGATACGACTCCAGGCGCTGATCCTGTGCTCAGTCGGGCTCTCGAGATCCTGCACGACCAAACAGGGTCCAAACACCAGCCAACCGGCGGCATCGACCAGGCCGCATAGTTGGGGTGTGAACCATCACCCCACCCCGCTGAAAAGCGAACTTGAGAGTCACCTTCGGCGGGAAGGCGGCGGAGCAGCGCCGGGCCGTGCAGCTGGGCCGTCCGGCGGCTCCCACCCGGGCTGGCTGAGATGACTCCAGCTACGTCCAACCGTCTGCCACCGGCGGCGTTGCGGGCCCTCGACGCATACGCCGAGGAAGTTCTTGCCTGCCCACCTTCGATCGCTCGTCGAGGCGGAGTGCATGTGCTAGCTACCGTTCGCCGCGGCCTGCCCGCATGGCACGGCTACACACTGCCAATCGTGGGTCTCAGCTTTGCCCAAGGCGCCGTGGTCGCCTGCCGACCAGACCTCATTGATCAGCTTCGCTCCGAGCTTGGCTCCGACGCTCATCAGCAGTTCCTCGACGATCCTGCCTTTCGACGCCTGTGGCGCGCCATCCATCGGTGTTTGCCGAACGCCTTCACCCTGGCTGGCGACTTTCGCGCCGCCGACTCGGCGACCTTTTCGCCGTCCGCCAACATGCATCAAGCCGAGTACATCGCCGAAGATGATCCAGCCGCGCTCCACCTGCGCACCCGCTTCGACGGCGCAGTCTTCGGCGTGCGCGGTCCGCATGGCCGTCTTGTGTCCTGGGCGGCCCTGAAACTAAAGTCTGACCGCATTTGGGAAATCGCCGTAGCCACAGAAGCCGACTACCGCGGGCGGGGGTTCGCACGTGGCGTAGTGTCGGCCGCGACGCGCTGTACTCTCGAGCACCATCGAGTGCCGACGTATATCCACGACCGCGATAACGCTTCGTCCGCCTTCGTGGCCCGCGCCGTTGGCTTCCAGTTGTATTCCGAGATCGTGCTCAGCGAATACTGAAGATCAGCCAGGACAGGAGCAGTCAGAATGCGCTTTGACACTCTCGCCGTTCACGCCGGCGCTTTTCCGTTTACGATCGACGGCGCTCATCCCACTGCTCCGCCGCTTGTCCCGGCGTCGGGCTACTGGTACGACTCGGCGAACGAGCTTGACCGTGTGCTGGGCGACGAGCAGTCCGGCTACTCGTACGCCCGTTACGCGAGTCCAACGGTGGTTGGTTTCGAAGCCGTCGTGGCGGCCCTGGAGGATGCACCGGCGGCAGTAGGTTTCGCCTCGGGTATGGCAGCCATTCATGCTGCCGTGCGGGCCTGCGCACCCACACCGGGGTCGGTCCCGTTCGCCTCGCAGGACTGCTACGGCGACACCTTTACTCTGCTCAACAACACGTTGATTCAGGAAGGGGTGGCGGTTCGGTTCGTCGACGTGCTCGATGTGCCTGCTCTGGCCCGCCGAATGGCTTCCGAGAGACCGGCGGCGCTGCTGCTGGAGGTCATCTCCAACCCGCTCGAGCGGGTTGCAAACCTCGCGGCTGTTCTCGAGGTGGGAAGGACCTGCGGCGTGCCGATCCTGGTCGATTCGACCTTTACCACGCCGTACCTGATAAAGCCGCTGAGCCTGGGCGCGACGGCCGTCATTCACAGCGCGACAAAGTACCTAGGCGGTCACGGCGATGTGACCGGCGGCGTGGTCGCCTGCAGCACGCCGGATCTGGCGGCTACGTTGCGAAACTGGCGCAAATACACCGGCGCGGTACTCGGAGTCATGGAGGCGTATCTGTCTTTGCGTGGCGTTCGTACGCTACCCCTGCGAATGGCTCGCCAATGTGGCAACGCAGCCGCGGTAGCGCAAACCTTGTCTAGAGATCGGCGGGTGGAACGTGTCTACTACCCCGGCCTGACTGACAGCCCCGACTATCCGATTGCGTGTCGCCAGTTTCCCGAAGGGCTATTTGGAGCGATGCTCGCGTTTGGCATTCGCGACGCGGACAAGGCATCCGTCATGCGGTTCCTTGAACGCCTGCAGCTGATTCGGGCCGCGCCAACCATGGGTGACTGCTTCAGCCTGGTGCTCTATCCACTGATCGCCTCACATCGGGGTCTGACACCCGTCCAGCGGCGCGACCGTGGCATTCACGACAACCTGGTGCGGTTCTCGGCTGGCATCGAAGACCCTGCCGATCTAATCGCGGATCTCGACCAGGCGCTCACCGGCTTCTAGCCGCCCGCTTCGGCCGCCTCGAGGACTTGCGCCTAGTCTCCCGCCTGGTCGTCGGGCGGAACTGCGTCGGCCGTTGGCGGGCTGGGTGGTGCGACGCCGTTGCCGACGATGACTTTGCCGGTCATCCATGGGTGTAGCGTGCACGTGTACTGAAAGGTGCCTGCGTCGGCGAACAACCAGGAAAATCCCTCGCTTGGGTCAAGATTGCCTGAGTCGAAGGAGCCGTCGGAGGCGGTCACGGTGTGCGGGTCCTGGCCAGCGTTCGACCAGGTGATCCACGTGCCCGGCCGGACCCTCAGCGTGCCTGGCGCAAAGCCCCACTTCGCCTCCAGCCTGGGTTCGACGATGTTGACCGAAGTCATCTCTGCGCCTGCAAACGCGCTGCTCGTGGTCATCAGCAACGCGCCTGCAGCAACGCCAGCGACCAGTCCGCGCTGGAGCGATCGGTAGCCGCCTGCTCGACGGTCAGGATTGCGAAACCTCATACACGAACGACGGCGATTGGGTCATAGCTGCCGCCGAGGATCGGTGCTGGGTCTGCGCCGACCACGTCTCTCAGGATGCCAGCATAGACCGAGCGGAAGTCGGCGCTGAATTTGAGGTCTCCGTTGCTATCCAGATCCGCCAGGCTCGGATACGTCCCGTACATGCCACCCTGGACCTTGTTGCCGATGACGAACATTGGCTCGGCCGTGCCGTGGTCGGTACCCTCGGAGCCGTTCTGCTTCACGCGGCGACCGAACTCGGAGAAAGTCATGATGGTCACGTCGTCTTGTTTGTTCATGTTGGCCAGGTCCAGCATGAACGCGTCGATTGCATCGCCAAGCTGGCCGAGGAGCTTATCCTGGTTGACCTTCTGATTGGCATGGGTGTCAAATCCACCCATGCTGACCGAGAAGAGGCGTGTGCCGAGGTTGCCGGCGATTACCTCGGCCACGGTCTTGAGCTGGCTCGCCAAGCCGTTGTTGGCTGGGTACGCCACCGGCGACTTGTAGTTCGCCGCCACGGCTTGCAGCTCGTCGGAGGCGGTCAAGGCTTGCAGGGTGCCGCGCCGAACCAGGCTTTCTGAGCTCGACCAGTTGCCAGCCTGGCTGTAAATGTTCTGCAGCGTCTGCAGCTGGTAGGTGCGGTCGTTCTTGTATTTGGTGTCGGTCAGGAACGAGAAGGCCCCGATGCTCGCCACGGCCGGCACCAGAGTGGTGTCGGTCCAGAACATGGTGTTGAGCTGGTCGCCGATGCTGACCGCGGGCAGCGAATTGTCCTGGGCACACTGGCAAGCGGCGACATAGCGCCCCAGCCAACCCGATCGCTCGAACGTTTCGGGTTGGGCAGAGTGCCAGATGTCCATGCTGCGGAAGTGAGAGCGGTTGGGGTTCGGGTACCCCACTCCCTGAATGACCGCCATCTTGCCCTGGTCGTAGAGCACCTTGAGTTTGGACAGGTTTGGGTTCAGCCCGACGGAATCGGTAAGGCGCAGTACGTTGTCCGCCGCCACGCCCAGCGAGGGGCGCAATGCGGCGTAGGCGGGATCGGTAAACGGAATCACGGTGTTGATGCCGTCATTGCCTCCCGAGAGCTGGAGCACGACCAAGATTTGGTTCTTCTTCGAAGGATCGAGGGTCACCGCACCGAGCGCGCTTGACTGACCGTCAAGGGCAATCGCCGTACGGGTGATGAAAGACGGGGCCAGGAAGCCAGAGGCAACCAGGAGCGCGCCTCGGGTGATGAGTGAACGTCTATTGAATGCCATGGGTGTGCCTCAGGCGAGCTGGTACGTAGGTGTGGCGAGCGCAAGATGCACCAGACCACGGGCTTTCACGTCAAGGGCGTCGGCGTTGTCGAGTGCCAGCGGGCCAGACGCGTTGAGATAGTCGAGCAGCGCCTGGCGAGCTTCGCGAGTGACGTCGCCGTCGACGAGCAAGTGGAGGTAATAGTCGGCCAGACCGTCCGCCGAGCTCACAACGTGCGCCTGGATTTGCGCAGGCACGTCGGAGAAATACGGCTTCGTCGAATCCCGACCCATGGCCAGTCGATTGCCCCAGTTGAAACGCTCGAACAGGGTCGTCCCGTTGATCCAGGCCGACCCACTCTTCCAACCGCTCACGTCGGGTGGATTGAGGAGGTCCTGTCCCATCCGGCGTAGGAACTGCGTGGCGTCGGGACCTACGTTGAGCACGTTCAGCGCCTTGATCGAGCCGGTCATCAGCTCAACTGGCTGCTTGATCTGTCCGTGAAAGGCTTGCGACGACAGGAACTCCGGACCGCTGAAGAGGTCGCGCAGGACAGACCGCATGTCAAAGTTCGTGTTCACAAACGTGTCGGCTAGTCGGTCGACCGTGGATGGGTCCGGGTTGTCGTACACGAAGTACGTGAATAACTTGGTGCTGAGGAAGCGCGCAGTGGCAGGATTGCGGACAAGGATGCCCAGGATGTCGTCGGCGTCGAAGTTGCCGGTCTGGTTGTGGAAAGTCTTATCACCAGTGTCGTGCTGCGCTTTGTTGAAGGTGTACTTGAGGTCCTTGCCCAAGGTATGTCCGGTGAAGGCGCGCGCGGCTTCCTTGATGTCCTGCTCGGTGTAGTTTCCGATGCCGACGGTGAACAACTCCTGGACTTCTCGGGCGAAGTTCTCGTTCGGCGCTCCCTTGCGGTTGAGCCGGTTGTCGAGCCAGATCAGCATGGCCGGATCGCGGGTTACGTTCTGGAGCAGTGTTTCGAAGCTGCCAAGCCCGTTGTCACGGAACAATTGAATCTGCTGCTGCATGAGCACGGAGTTGGCTACCTTGCTGTTGGCGGTGGCGAAGTGGTTGTGCCAGAAGAGTGTCATCTTCTCCTGGAGCGGCCGCTGCGTAGACAGCATGCGAGTGAACCACCAGAACTTCGCTGCTTCGATCTTCTTCGGGTCGCCGAGATCGTTGGTGAGAGGCGCCAGCAATTGCTCAGTGCCAGAGTCGTCTACCTGCTCGGGGTTAAGGAGTCGCTCGAGGGCGCCGGCGAAGCCGAGCGCCGTGTACTGTTCTAGCTCGGCCTCGGTTGTGCCAAAGCCCGCTCGACGCAAGAGGTGCGCCACCTGGGAACGTGGGTTGTCAAGTGCCATGTAGGTGTCCGTTGCAGTAGATACGCGGGTGATGGTCGGCGCGTTACGCGAGCGCCCACGCGGTGTTCGCCACTCTAGTCGCCGGGCGGCGGCGGCTAGAGGCGTACGGTACCTTCGGCCACACATACGAGGACAGCTCGCTCTTGGGTGGGACCGGCCGATCTCGGGCTTCTCTACCGCTTGCTGTGTCGTACGGGTTACAGTGGCAAGAAACGTCGCAGCGCATCTTGGGAGGTCTCCGCACTACACATGGGCATCTTGGACCGCGTTTCCTTAATCCTCCGATCCAACGTGAACGATATCGTCGATCGGGCTGAGGACCCAGAGAAGACTGTCAAGCAACTCATCATCGACATGAACAACCAATTGATGCAGGTCAAGACCCAGGTTGCGGCGTCGATCGCAGATGAGAAGCTGCTGTATCAGCGCTACCAGGACAACGAGGCCAAAGCCAACGACTGGCAGCAGCGTGCTGAACTAGCCGTCGAGAAGGGCCAGGACGATCTGGCGCGTGAGGCGCTCGCGCGCCGCAACTCGTTCCAGCAGACGGCCGACGGATTCAAGACCCAGTACGACCAGCAGGCGCATCAGGTGGAGCAGCTCAAGGACGCGTTGCGGCAGCTCGAGTCGAAGGTACAGGATGCACAGACCAAGCAGGAGCTCTTGATTGCACGCAGTCGCCGTGCCAAGGCTGAGACGCAGATTCGCACCACGCTGTCGGGCATGGATCAAAGCAGCGCCCTCACGAGCTTCAACCGCATCGAGGAGAAGGTAAACCAGCAAGAGGCGCGCGCTGCGGCACTCGGGGAGCTCGACACGGACACCATGGACCACCGCTTCCAGCTGATGGAGCAGCAAAGCGAAGTTGACAAGCAGCTTGCAGCCCTCAAGGAACGCAAGGGCCTGGCCGCCCCTGCCGCCGACGCGTCCAAAGCGCTGGGCCCGGGCGAACCCGCCAGCTAGAGTTGCAGGAAAACGGGCAGCGCCTCGCCGATTAAAGGTGTGGCGTACGTCACGAACGCCTCCGTCATGGCGTTGCCGCGTGTGGCTATGAACGCCGCCGGAAGCCGCTTCTGCTGATTGGCGACGATCTCCAGGGCCGTGGTCCCTGTGCGCACCCCATACCCGGGCTCGAGCTGGCGCTCAAGGGTCACCATGACGCCTGAGGTACCCGCGGTCGCCAGCGTCACCGCCGCGCGGCCGACCAGTTCGGCTTCGGCCCGATCCGTGCTCGAGCCATACCCGGTTGCCATGCGCTGGATGGTGCCCGGCTTGTCAAAGCGGGCGCGCACGCCCATCTCGGCCTGCAGGCGCTGCGAGAGTGCCTGGGCAGGGCTGTCGAAGTACGCATGCCCAAACGCGTCCACCCAGCGCGGATCGCCCACCGCGCCGATGACCCGCCCGTCAGGAGTCGGCTGGTTCTCACACAACACAATCACACACCACCCCAGCGCCGCATATACCTCGCGGACGTCAGACACGATCCGCTCGATCTGGTGGGGCCGCTCTGGGACATAGACCAGGTGGGGCGCGTCCTCAGGACCAGCCTTGGCCAGCCAGGCTGCAGCGGCGAGCCATCCGGCATCCCGGCCCATGACTTCGATCAGCCGAATTGGGTCAGTTGCGCGCATCGCCAGGGTGTCGAGAGCCGTCTCGCGGGTGACCTGGGCCACGAAGCGGGCGGCGCTGCCGTAGCCGGGACAGTGGTCGGTGACTGGCAGGTCGTTGTCAACTGTCTTGGGCACGCCAACAACCCGGACATCGAGACCAGCCGCATCGGCTGCCAGCGCTACCTGCCGCGACGTGTCCGCGGAATCGTTGCCGCCGATGTAGACGAACGCATCCACGCGTTCCCGTTTACATAACCCAACCAGCCGTTCCGCGTCGCCAGGGCGTAGCTTGTAGCGGCACGAGCCGAGTGCGGCCGATGGTGTCTGCTGCAGGCGCTCCAGCGCTTGATCGTCAACGTCCGAAAAGTCGAGCAGGCGGCCCTGCAGGGCGCCCTGCACGCCATTCCGCATGCCCAGTACCCGCTGAAACCCCTCTGAGCGCGCCTGACGGATGGCACCCGCGAGGCTAGCATTGATCACGGCTGTCGGTCCGCCCGACTGGCCGATCAAAAGGGTCTGCAGGGGCCGACCGCTATCGGGCCAGAGCCAGGAGCTCGCCCACGTCTGCCCCGCGACGCTCGCGCAGGGCGGCGATGATCGTACGCATGAAGGCAGGCAAGTCGGCCGGGCAGCGGGAGGTGACCAGCGTCCCATCCCTGACGACTTCGCGATCAACCCACGTCGCGCCGGCGTTGACCATGTCATCCTTGATGCTGCGGTAGCTGGTAGCCGTCTTGCCGCGCACTATGTTGGCCGACGCCAGCATCCAGCCGGCGTGGCAAATTGCTGCGACCACCTTGCCCTGCTCGTGCGCTTCGCGGACCAGTTTGACCATGCTTGGAGAGCGGCGCATGTAGTCCGGACTGTAGCCGCCGGGAATGATCACGCCATCGAACTGAGAAGCAGTTACGGTGTCCGATTCAGCGTCGACCGTGACCGGATAGCCGTGCTTGCTCTGGTAGGTTTCGGCGCTGCCCGAGCCGACCACGAACACGTCCGCGCCGGCTTCGCGCAAACGGTAATACGGGTACCACAGCTCGAGGTCCTCGTACAGCGTCTCCGCGAGGACGGCGACGCGCATCCCGGTGAGTTCGCCACCGCCGGCCTCTGGGCCGGGGTTTGCTGCGCTCGAGATGGTGTGCGCGTCTTTAGCCATTGGGTGTTCTCCGAATCCCGCTGGTGGGGCTCTCGGTCCATCCTAGCACTCGGACTTGAACAGCTCAGCTACACATGCCAGCAATTGGGCCACCGCCTGGACCGAGGGCAGCGTGGCATCGGCGAGGTCACGGACTCTGGCAGGCGTTTCGCTGCCGACGACAGCGATGCTGAGGGTGCGGGCCTCCCCGCTCTGACGCAGCTCGTGCAGGGCTTGGAACGCATCCGCATCAGTTTCGTCGTCGCCTAGATAGACCAGCCGATCCAGCTGCCACTCGGCCGCAAGCCGCTTCACAGCCGAACCCTTCGAGACATCCAGCGGCGGCAACAGATTGAACACCATGCGGCCTTCTTCGAAGCGCAACCCGGTCGGAACTGCAGTCTGCAGCAGAAGCTCCAGGAGCTCGTGTCGGGCTGCTTCGGGGTCGGTCGCCCCGCGGTAGTGCAGGCTGGCGGTTGCGCCCTTGTTCTCGAGCATGATGCCGGGTTGTCGGATCTGAGTGCGCGCGCGAGCAAGGACAGCGGCTATGCGTGGAACCCAGGGTCGAGCGGCGGGCACGATGTCCGGGTCGCGTCCGCTCTCGGTGAGCATCTCGAAGCCGTGGTTGCCGATGCAGGTGATCCCGTCGACGCCCACCATGGCGCGCGCCTCAGCCGCGGTGCGGCCTGACACCACCGCCACCAGCGTCAGCTTGTGCCGAAGGATGCCCAGCGCTTCGCGCGCGATGGGCGAGACGCGGGCGTCCTCGGGCGTTGCCGCGATCGGGCTGATCGTGCCATCGACATCGCTCACCAGCCCCGCGCGCCCGCTCGACAGGAGCTCGACCACGTCGTGAACCAGCAATCCGTTGGCACCTCGAGATACGCTTTCGTACACTTGGTTGGATGGGTGTCCCGACTGTGCTAGATGCAAACAGTCTAGGACCGTCCCCATTCCGCGATAGCTCAACGGTAGAGCGTCCGGCTGTTAACCGGTAGGTTCCAGGTTCGAATCCTGGTCGCGGAGCCCGCTGGGTTGGACTGCAAATGTGCGCTGTGAGGAGCCTATGCAAAATGGTGGTTGATTGTTATGCCAAAGGGTGATGCGGTCGAGATGGATGGCACGGTGATCGATGCGTTGCCAAACTCACAATTTACGGTGCGCCTCGACAATGGGCACGAGTTGTTGGCCTATACGGGCGGTCGGATGCGCCGTTTTCGTATTCGGATCTTGCTTGGAGATCGGGTGCAGGTGCAGATGAGCCCGTACGATCTCAGTCGAGGCCGCGTGAGTTACCGGTACCGCTAGGCGCCCGGCGAAGGCGACCTGCCATGGTGACGATTACGGACGCCGCCAGCACCGAGCTGCGCCGGCTTCTCAGCTACCATGCCGCGCTGCCTCGACAAGGCGTGCGGCTCCGCGTCGACGAGCTGGGCAGCCTGAAAATGGCGATCGACGCGCCCCATTTAGGTGACGCTGTCATTCGGCATGCGAAAGCGGTACTGGTGATCATGGATCCGCCAGTGTCGGTCAGGCTTGCTGGACGGGTACTGGATTTCTGCTCGCGTAGCGGTACACCCAAGCCGGAGTTCACACTCCGCGACGCCCCAGGCTAACCGGGCTGGTTGATCAAAGAGCTGGCTGCTGTCTGAAAGTAGGCGGCGAGCTCGTCAGCGTCTGCGGTTGAGGCGCCGCTTGCCTGGACCGCGGCGAGCATATGCAGCAGCCACGCGTCACGTTCCGGCTGGCCTATGCGGAATGGGAAGTGCCGCATGCGCAGCCGGGGGTGGCCTCGCTCCTCGGCGTAGGTTCGTGGGCCGCCCCAGTACTGCACCAGGAACAAGGCCAGGTGTCGTTTCGGCGGACCGAGATCCTGCGGATACAGCGAGCGGACCAGCGGGTCATCCTCGACGCCGGCGTAGAAGCGATCCACCAGGGAGATGAAGTACTCCTCACCTCCGACCCGCTCGTAGAGGGTCTGCCCTTGAGTCTCGACGTGAACGAACATCGCTCAGCCCAACTCTAGCGGTGTGACGCCTCGGAGTGGGTCGTCTCGGCGTCGTCGTCGCCGCCGTGCATCATGCGCTCGGCTGCGGCGGCAACGATCGCCCCCCCGACAGCGCCAAGCGCGGCGCCAAGAGGGCCGCCGGTCAAGCCGATCACGCCGCCAGTTACCGCGCCGGCAGCAACTGCTCCGGCGGTGGTCGCATGGGTCTCCTCCTCGCTGGCGGGCTCACCAGGTTCGGTGGTAAGGCCCGCATCGCGGTCGGGCTGTACATCATCGCGTCGGTCCATGGCCGCACAAGACATGCAGTCGGTGTGCCGCGGCACGCACTTTGCGTTTGACGCGGCGATGACTGTCGAATCGGCGAACTCCGTCGACTCGGCCACAATGGCTGGATTGCGGTATGTCGACGACGATGGTCCAGGCATTCGGCGCAAACGCGCTGGCGCGGCCTTCAGCTACCTCGGAGCGGACGGTCAGCGCATACGAGATGCGCGCACGATACAGCGCATCAGGTCCCTGGCGATCCCACCCGCGTGGAGCGACGTGTGGATTTGCACCGACCCGGATGGCCATATCCAGGCCACCGGTCGTGACGCTCGAGGACGTAAGCAATACCACTACCACCCGCGCTGGCGCGAGGTGCGCGACGCGGCGAAGTATGAGCGTCTGGCGGCGTTTGCTCAGGCGTTGCCGGGCATCCGCCACCACGTCATGGACGACCTCGCTCAGCGAGGTATTCCGCGCACCAAGGTCCTCGCAACGCTCGTGCGCCTGCTTGAAGAGACGTCGATTCGAATCGGTAACGAGGAGTATCGACGCCAGAACCGGTCATTCGGACTCACGACGATGCTTGATCGCCACGCGCGCATCGAGGGTGGCACGGTTCGGTTCGAATTCAAAGGCAAGAGCGGTCGGCAGCACAGCATCAAACTGAGCGACAGGCGCCTGGCTCGCATTGTCAAACAATGCCAGGAGATTCCGGGCCAGGAACTGTTCCAGTACCTCGACGAGGAGGGAAACCGGCATTCCGTGGGATCCTCAGACGTGAACGAGTACCTGCGTCAGATCAGCGGGGGTGAGTTTACGGCCAAGGACTTTCGCACCTGGAACGGCACGGTGCTGGCGCTGCGCTACCTCAGAATGTGCGAATCTCCGAGCTCGACAACCGCGGGCAAGCGGCTCGTGTCCGGCGCCATCAAGAGCGTTGCCCAGGAGTTGGGGAACACCCCGGCGGTGTGTCGCAAAGCGTACATCCATCCGGTCGTGCTGAACGCCTACCTCGAAGGTTCGCTGGCACCCGAAGCGGGCATCGCGGAACTCAAACCTGTAGGCGATCTGAGCGACGAGGAACAGTCGGTGTTTGGGTTACTCCGTTGCGCAGCGGAGCAAACAGCGGCTGCCTGAGTCGCGCGAGACGCTACCAGTACGCACCCTGCACGAGGTACCAGGCCAGCTTCGTCCACTCTTCGGCAACGTGCCGCGCGGCGGCGGGATGGGACCACCAGTGAGCCAGGTCGAGTGTGTCGGAGGCAGGCGTCGAGCGCACGCTTATGCCGCGCCGAGCGAAAGCCGCCCGAAAAAGCATGCCGGCCCGCCGCGAATGGAATGCGTCAGTAACCAATAGCGCGGAATGTAGATGGCGGCTCGCCAGAATGTCGGCGCCACGGCGGGCCTCGTCGATGGTGCTTTCGGGTGGCGGGTCGTCCAGCACGATCAGCGCCTCAGACGCCAGCTCAGGCGCCGCGATGCCGGCCCGATGCAGCGCGAGCCACGTGGTCTCGAGTCCGTGCGTGTGAACCCGCTCGTTCGAGACCAGCACCACATGTGCATAGTCCTGCGCGCGAAGCTCTTCGGCATGCAGTAGCCGGTCGGGGGCGTTGCCGGCCAGCACGACGATGACGTCGCTCGGCTGCGGCGTATCGGCACTTATCAACAGTGTGCCAGCGTTCAAGAACCAGGCAGCCAGCGCCGCAAGCCCTGCAGCACCGAAGATGACGCGGCGGCGGAAATAGCGTCTCAGGCCGACAGCTCGCGTTCGAGTGGAGTGCGGAAGCGTGGTGTCACGCGCACTGGGCCAAGCAACATGCCCAGATCGTGCGCCGCCGACTCAAGTACGCGTTCGGCCTCGGCGCCGACGTCTTCCAGCAGCTTGTACGCGATCGTCCCATCCTTGCGGTGTGCCCAGCCTCCCACGATGCGGCCGTCGCACCAGACGCTCGGTCCAATATTGCCGGTGTGGTCGAAGATTGAGGTGCCATGGCCGCCCAGAAACCAGGCTCGGTCGACGTATCCCATGGGTGTAGGGTCGAGGGCTGGCAACAGGCCAACCCAGGGCTCGCAGGGAGCTTCTGCGTGGAGATCATCCTCCATGATCCACCCGGATGCCTCGTCCAGATGAACCTCGACTGCCTGCACGGCCTGGAGCGCCCGTTGCACCTCCCCCAGTGTCAGCCCTGTCCACCATCTGAGATCAGCCAGCGTGCCTGGCCCAAAACGTCGTAACCAGCTAGCGATCAAGGCTGCCTGGGCCGTTGGAGGCGAGATCTCGGGCAGGCCGCCACGCAGCCAGGTGGTCGCTGGCGACCAGTGGTATTGGCCGCTGATCCACGTTCCCCGCGGCCGGCCGCGAACGATGCGGCCGTCAGCCGAGAGCTGGAACAAGACTCGACTACAAACGCTGATCACGCCGGCATAGCTCTTCCCCGGGGACACCTGAACTTGCCTCTTCAAGGCTGGAATGTCTTCGGCAAGCTGGTGAGCGGTAGCCTTGCCACGCTTTGCAAGCGCCTCGAATGTCTGCTCCTCGACGGCTGCTAGCCAGGTGGGGGTGTCATCGGCGAGCCCAGCCGGACCAAACAACTGGATACTCCGACGCCGCTCCCGAGACGCGATTGTCCGGGTGCATGCCGCCTGGACCACGGGTGCAAACTCGGTGGGGACCACGAACATGGTGCGCCGCATTCCGAGCATGCGCAGAAGGGTCTTGTCTTCGTACAGTGCGCTTTCGACTTGTGCGACTGAGGGATGTTGCGAGCGCGCGAACAGCGATAGGTAGACAGTGGCTGGGTCGGTGGCGTGCAGTCCGACGATTCCGTCAGCCACCTCGACGGCGCTGGCGGCGCGAGCGGCGGACGCCAGATGGTGGCGTCGGCCAAGTCGCGTCTGGCGCTGCGCGGTATTCAACACGGGTTTGGCGCCCACGCTGGTCAGTATGCCGGGTACGATCTTGAAGCATGAAGGTCGAAGGCACATACACCTTTCCAGGCCAGCCGCAGCAGGTCTGGGATCTGATGCTGGATCCGGAGTCGCTGCGCACATGTATCCCAGGCGTGGAGTCGCTGAACGAGACCAGCCCAGACCATTTCGATGCCGTCCTGAAGGTTGGCGTCGCCGCGATTAAGGGCACCTATAAGAGCAAAGTGGCCATTGCGGACAAAGCCCCGCCCAACGCATACACGCTGTTGGTCGAAGGCAGCGGCGGCCCAGGCTTCGTCAAAGGCGCGGCCAAGATCAGTTTGGAGCCCGAGGGCGAGGGAACGCGGGTCCGTGTCGACGGCGATGGACAGGTCGGCGGGATGCTGGCTGGTGTGGGCCAGCGCATGT
>JBPCIO010000068.1:0-5603 GCA_051006215.1 Chloroflexota bacterium | reverse complement strand
GGTCGGCTGCCGGGGTGAACGAACGGCCGCTCAGCCGTACAGGCGCTGCGGACTCGACGGGATCGCGCCAGGCGTTGCTGGTCAACAGCTGTGCCCTCCTACTCCTCAGGCATTCGTCGTGCGGCCGCTGGCGCGCAGGATGGCTGCGCAGAACAGCTCGTTCCCATTCGGGAGCGCGGCGAGCTCGCCGACATCCTTGATCCCGCTCGGCAAGAGCACGCGGGCGACACGGTGACCCAAATGGGCGGCCAGGCGAGCGGCGCCGGCGTCACCTGCTGCGTCCTGATCCAGCGTCACGTACAGCCGCTCGAACTGCTCCAGAAGTGCGAGCTGGTCGGCGCGAGGCGAGTTGCCGATGAGCGCCAGGCCCGGCACGCCCCACAGCCGGAGCGCAAGCAAATCCATTGGTCCCTCCACGACGCACACACCCCGCCGGTCACGCAGCGCCTCGTTCCAGCCAAACAGCGGCTTGGAGCCTGGGAGGCCCAGATACGACGGTCCAGGCGCGAGCGGCTGCCGATCGGGGGTCTGGACCACCCGTCCGATGAGCCAAACAGGGCGCCCCTCCCGCAGCTCGGGAAGGATGATGCGGCCGGCCAGGAACTCCCGACCGTCGTCGCCCAGAAGGCCGGTCCGAACCGCGGCTCCTACGGGTAGTCCGCGCCAGCGCAGGTAGGGCACCAGCTCGTCACCGGCCGCGAAGCCCACACGGTGACGCTCCAGCAGGTCGCGCGGAAAGCCGCGGCCGTCCATGTACGCCAGGGCAAGTGGGTCGGCGAGCAGCCGGTTGGCGTACAGGTCGGTCGCGGCGGCCAGAACCTGGTACTCGATAGGACCCCAAATGGCCTCAGCCCGCCGCGAAAACGACCGGCAGTGCGACGTGGAGCCGCGGGGCCGAAGTACCCGCCGCGGTGAATGGACCGGACCGCTTCCCAGGCGAATGGCTGCCTCGCGGAATGTGAGGTGCTCGATCTGCTGGACGAAGCCAATGACGTCACCGCGCTGGTCGCAGCGGTAGCAAATCCAGCGCCCCGACGGGTAGACGTGGAAGTTTGGATGGCCGCCGTCCTGGTGAAAGGGGCAGCGGCCAACCATCGCGCTGCCGACGCGCCGCAGTTCGATGCCGTAGCTGGCGACCAGGTCCGCGATCGGGTGCTCACGGCGGAGGGTCTCGGTATCGATGCGTGAGCCCGCGTCCGACCTCGGCCCGCCAGGTGTGACGCTCACGAGAATCCGACTCACGCGGCGCGGCTATGATCGACGCGCTCGATCAAGCCTGGCGGCACCGTTCGCAGGAAACGCGACAGCCGCCGCGGCTCCGACCGCCCAGGCTCGCCATCGCACGAGAGGCGTCGCGACCGGCAGTAGACCAGATACAGCAGCACCTGCGTTCGGGAAACGGCGACGTACGCGAGGCGCCGCTCCTCGTCCTCGCCGGGGGAGCTGCCAGTCACTGGGCCGGGTCGCGTGTGCGGTAACAGGCCGTCCTCGACGCCCACCAGGAACACGACAGGCCACTCCGCGCCCTTTGCACCGTGGATCGTGCTGAGCGTGACTGCCCGTTCGTCGGGCGGCCCGTCGATCTCGCCGAGGTACAGGTCCGGGAGCCAGCTGGCGAGGTCCGGGACGGCCGAGGCCTGCATTGCTGCGTGGAGCTGCTCGAGACTGGCGAAGCGAGCTGCGCCATTCTCCTGGCTGGCCAGCCAGACGGCGTACTCCGTTTGCGCCAGCACGGCTTCCAACGCCTGAACGGGCCCACAGTCGCGGGTTGTCCGGTGCAGCTCCTGGACGAACGCGAGGAACTGCTCCACCGCCTGGCGAGCGGGTGGACCGCCTCGCTTTTGCGCCCAGAGCGGCAGCTCTGCCACGGGAACCGGGCGTTTACGCAGCGCTTGCTCGACCGCACGCAGCCGGCGTGGTGGCACGTTGATGACCCGCGGAAGGGCAGGCCCATCGGTGGGGCAGTGGGCTGGGCGCAGATATGCGACCACATCCCGCACCTCCGGCAGGTCGAACAGGTCCGCGTCGGCACGCACCCGAAACGGGAAACCGGCGGTTCGCAGCGTGAGGGCCAGCAGGCGGGCCTGGGCGTTGGTGCGGAACAGAATAGCGACCTGCCCGGGGTGCTCGATCGCGCCGCTTGCCAGGAGGCGTTGGATCTCACGGGCAACGAACCGTGCCTCATCCTCTTCATCGGCGGCGCCGTAGAGGCGCGCGGGTGGACCCTGGACGTTGGCGGTCCACGAGGGTCCGCCGTAGTTCAGCGGAGCAGCGAGGGCGTTGCTGAGGGCGACGATGACACCGGTGGAGCGATGATTCTGATCCAGCGGGTAGATGCGCGCGTCGGGGTAAACATTGGGGAACTCGCACAGGAGGCTGGGATCGGCGCCCCTCCAGGTGTAGATCACCTGTCTGGGGTCGCCGACGACGGCCAGATTGTGGTGGTGCTCGACAACCTGACGCAGGAGTCGGAACTGGATGGGAGAGGTGTCCTGGAACTCGTCGGCCAGGACGAACCGGTAGGAGTCCTGGAGCACGCGCAGGGCGCGGGGCTCGGCCTCGAACAGTCGCTGCGGCATCGCCAGCATGGCGGCGTAGTCGACGGCCCCTCGGCGCTGCAGCAGGGCTTCATACGCAGCGCTCAATGGCCGGAGTAGCTCCTCGTCCACGCCATCCTGGCTGTCGCGCGTGCTGACGCAGTGGCCGCAGCCCATTTGGAACCGCTCGACGGCGCTGCTCAGCGTAGACAGTGGCATCACCCACGGGTCCGCCTTCGGCCCGCGTCCTTCCAGTGCAACCTCCAGGCCGAAACCTGTTGCTGCCTCACGCAGCAGGGCTCGCGCGTCCTCACGGCCATAGACGGCGGGAAAGCTGTGGCCGAAGCCCAGCTCAGCGCTCCACTGCTTGATGAGCCGCAGGCCCAGGGCGTGGAAGGTGGTTACCGTGAGGTCCTGAGCGGCGGTGCCCAGGACGCTGACCAGCCGAAGCCGCAGGGTGGCGGCGGCAGCCGTGGTGAAGGTCATCGCCAGGATGGTCGACGGCGGCACACCGCGCTCATCCACCAGGTAGGCGATCCGGCCGGCGAGGAGTTGGCTGAGCGAAAAGTCTCACGGCTCTCCGCTCGCCTTCAGAACCGGACTTGACAATTTCTCGTCATCCGGCTCCTCGATGGATGGTCCTTGTCATTGATACCTCTAGCAGCAAGGGGGTGTGATCCGTCCGTTGCTGACTTCTGATCGTGGCAATGCCCATGCAGGAGTTGGAGATTATGGAGCGCACTTGAACCCCCTCGGGAGCTCGGTAGGCGGTGGTCATTTTCCATTACTTCCTCCATGTGGGTGAAGAGAAGCCCACACCTGGCGCAGCGCCCTTTCTGTCGCTTGAGCAGGGTTGCCCTGCTCTGCGTCATTTCCGGATGCCGCCCCAATCGGCTTGCCCAGTACAGCAGCTTCCCATCATAGAAACTGGCGTCTCCACGGACCTTCTCGTGCCGCTCAATGAGTGTGTGATTGTGCTTACGCAGTCGCACACTAGTGGGTTGCCCGAAGTTCCAGTGTCGAACTCCATCAGAGAACCAGTAGCGTCTGGTTATCCAATGGCCATTTTTATGAGGATGACGGCGCCTGCTCCACCGATGTAGCTTGTAGTAGAGCAGGTAATCCATCCTGCTGAACACCTGCTTGGATACTACCGTGGAATTGAAGTTGCACCATCCTCCGATGGAGCGATTCAGATCCACGATGAGCTTCTCCTGAGGTGCCGTGCGGTTGCGCCGCACGATCACTCGGAGATCATTCAGGTGTTTCTTCTGAGCTTTCTTGCTTGGCTTGATGAGGACCTTGAAACCGACCCGATCATGGCCATTGTGACTGGATCGATGACGCCCAGTTTTGACCTGATGAATCGTGAAACCCAGGAAATCGAATCCTACCGGCACTCCCAACTTGGAGTCGAGGGTGTGGCAGATTCGAGTCTTCGAGGGCTTGAGTTCGAGGCCCATCTGTTCTAACCACTCTGCTGCCATCTGACGCACTTGCTCGATTACGCCGCGATCCGGGTGTAGCACCACGAAGTCGTCGGCGTAACGCACCACGGTGGGCTTCCATTCGCGGTACCGAGCTCCTTTGAGTTTGAACTCTAGCGGGAATGGAGCCCTGAGGTGTGCTTCGAGCCCATGTAGTGCGACGTTGGCGAGCAACGGCGACAGCGCCCCACCTTGCGGAGTTCCCGCCTCGGTGGGTTTGAACTCCACACCATCCCAGACGCCTGCCTTGAGCCATCCGTTGATGACTCGTCGCAGAAACGGGAAGGTGTTGAGCTTGCGCAGAAGCGCCGTGTGGGAGATTTGATCGAAGCAGGCTGCGATGTCCGCGTCAAGCACAAACTTTGGCTTGGTGCGAGTCACCTTGAAGATTGCTTCGATCGCATCGTGAACAGATCGTGCAGGGCGAAACCCATATGAGTTTGGCTCAAAATGGGCTTCCCATTCGGGTTCGAGGGCGAGTCGCACGACTGTTTGTGCGGCTCTTTCTCGCATAGTCGGGATGCCGAGCGGCCGTTGCTCGCTGGTTCCGGGCTTGGGAATCCAAACCCGGCGGACCGGCCGTGCTGCTCGGTCGAGTGTGCGCAAGTCGTTGACCAGAGCGAGCCGCTGAGGTGGCGCGAGTGAAGCCACTCCATCCACTCCAGCGGTCTTCTTTCCTGCATTATCTTGCGTCACCCGCCTGACGGCGAGACACCTCGCTGCCCAGGACTTCATCAATAAGCGTTCTAACCTGTGGACTGTCTTGACATCGCCTCGACGAGAGGCTTTGAAGATCCGGTTCTGGAGCCTGTAGACCTGCTGCTGGATTTTGTGCCAGGGCAGGTCTTTCCATTCATACACTGGCAGTTCTGCCGTGCTCATGACGTGTTGTCTCTCCTTACTACAGCTCTTCATTCCATCCATCGTGGTCCAAGTCGGCATATCCCCAGCATTACCTGGGGCCTTGGCTTCTTGGACCATCCCAACCACCTCGGGTTTGTACATTGGCTGGCGCCTACTCCGTGATCGACCACGCGGAGAGTACCGAGGTGGTTCCCACGTTCCTGATGTTCGTCTTGCGTAGCTTTAGGGCCGCACTTTCCGCCGGGCTGGATGCTGAGCGAACAACCGATGAGCGACTGGCTATCGGTCCCCAGGCCAAATCCCTTTTGGGCCAGCCTGTTCGCCAAGAACGTTCCTGGCGCAACCCACGTTGGCTGGATGGCAATCACGACGGCTCATTCATGCGTTCGACCGCAAACCTCTTGAGGATTGCGGTGCCTTCTCAGACTGACTACCCATAGCTACCTGCTCCCGGATGCCGCCCCGTTGGGTTCGGAGGGTTACCCGGTTTTCTCCCCGTTTCTCGGGACGCTCTGCGAGGGCGTCGGTTCCCCTTTTCCGAGGGGGAGATGCATTTCCCTGGTCGCCGCAGGGATGGGGACTGGATGCGAAGGCATCTTCACCCCACATCGAACACCAAGTTGTCAAGCAGGTCGGTGACCTGCTAGCTCCCCATCCCCCAGAGGTTCACCATCATTGTGGTGAACATGGTTTCGGGGAAACGTGTCGCACCGGT
>JBPCIO010000067.1:0-3576 GCA_051006215.1 Chloroflexota bacterium | reverse complement strand
CGCTGCCGAAGCCGCCAGCAATCAGAATGTTGCAGGCAGCGGCAACACCGCCGAGCAGGTAGTTGCCGGCCGGCCAGTCCAGCATCGTGCGCTCGACCAGTTCGCCCATCTCGCGTATGCGGTCGGGAAATTTTCGGATGGTGAGCGCAGTGCCGACGCGAGACGGGCCGCAAAAGGCGCTGCCCAGCACGGCGTGCCGCCGTAAGCCATCGGGCAGCGCGGCATCCACCATCGGCGACTTGCTCGTGAACGACCTGCCAAGGCCGCCGACCCCGCGTCGGATGAGTGCGACCAGCTCCGCCTCGCCCTCGCAGACGATCTCCTCGAGTTGCTGCTTGGTGCCGTCAGTCAGCCACACCCAATCGCGCCCAGGACCGACGATGCCGATCTCTTCGACCAGCGGAGCCTGTAGGTAGTGCTCCAGAGCGCCGAAACCCAGGAAGTCGGCTACCAGCGCTTGCTCCGCCGCCTGCGCGTCGATCAGGCGCGGAGTATTTGTAGTCGAAAACGCGCGCCGCTGATGGGCTTCGATGCACTCGCGGATGACCTGGCGGACGCGAGCCGGGTCGTTGCTTTCGTCGTCGGAATTCAAGTGGACGAGCGCCTGGCGAACTTCGAGGCGCAGAGCCCGAATGGTCGGACGATCTTCTTCAGGTGGGCCGCCACCCAGACTGGTGGGCGGCTCGACAGTGGTCGTCATCGAGGTCCTCCAAATGTGGTCAACACGCTCATGGCCGTCCGCAGCTGGCCCCAGAAGGGAACCTTCCGCGACGGACGTGGGGCAGGGACAAAGGTGTCGGCAATGGACGGACTGCCGAGCTGTTCCAGAAGGTGGGCCAACGGAGGCCGCAGGCGCGAATCCGGGTCGCGCACGACGGGCATGGCCGCGGCGAGGGCCCGCTGCTGGGCGCGATCGTCAGCTGGGAGAATGCCCAGGATGGGCAGGCCAACCGCGTTCGAGATCCACGCGACGTCACCGTGGTGCCGGTCGACGCGGTTGATGACCAGGCCGACTCCCCCGCGTTCCAGCCGATCGCCTGCTTCGCGTACCGCCATGCGGGTACGGTGAACGCTGGCTGGCTCCGGCGTGGTCACCACCAGGACCCGGTCGGCCAGACGCAACGCCGTGGCGCCGATGGACGCCTCGGTCGACTCGCCGCCTAAGGGATCGCTGCCGACATCGAGCAATACCCGCGCAAAGCGCCGGCCCAGCTCGGCCACCAGGGACTCGATGAAGGCGGCCGGATCCGTCACCTTGGCTCGCTGTTCGGGGTGAGCGATACCACACAGAAGTCGTGCATGCGGGCTGTACGAACCAAGGTGTTGCACCGTGGAACCGAGCGCCTGCTCCCACTCCGCGGAGGTACGCAACTGGGCACCAGCCAGTTCGAGCAGCGTGCCCCTGGCTCGCCGGGGCCGGCCGTCGTGTCCATCATCCAGGTAGGCAGTCAGGCTGGCGGCCGTGGTATCGAGTTCGACCAGCACCGTCGGTTCAACGGCACCGGCGAGTGCGAGAGCATTGAGACCGAGTGTGGTTTTGCCGGGCGCGCCCCGTCCGCTCCAGAACGCGATCACCCGAGGCTGGCCAGCATGACGTGCAGGCTGGACCGCCGAGCTGGGGGTCGGAGTCGCGCGCGCTCGCGGTTGATTGGGTCGGCGCGGCCGGAACTCGCCGCGCACCGCTCGCTGCAACGCGCGCAGAATGTCGAGCGGATCCGTGTCGGGCGAGACCACCGGCCCAGCCAATCCCTGCCATTGGGGAGCCTCCGGCTGGCGGCTGAGCATGACCAGTGACCAACGGCGCTCTTTGAAGATCCCCAGACGCGCTCGGGTCATACCGTGCAGGTCTTCATCGACGATCGCGCCGTCGGCCAGATCGCACTCGAGTGCGTTCAGGACCTCGCCCGCGGCAGCATATGAGGCGATTACGCGTACGTGGTCGTGGCCCTCATAAGCCAGACGCAGCGGGAGGATGCGAGCACGGCTGACGCCGAGCACGACCCGCAGTTGGGCCCCAGGCGGGACCGCGCTAGCTGCGGTCATCGCGCACTTCCGGACCGGGCGCCTTGAGGGCCACGTCCAGAGAGCCCAGACGACCGGCGGCGACGACACGGGCCCCATCGTCCACGTTCAGATCCAGGGTGAGCCAGACCGGCTGACTCGAGCTCCCCAGACCGGCGATCGGGCCACCACCCGAGCTAACGCTCAACCCCTGCTGACCCCGCCCGACACTCACCACCGGCGCCCGGTCCAGCACGACGACCGCCGACGGCAGTCTCCCATCGGACGGTGTCTGGCGCGGCGTGCTGTACACGACGACGGTGTCTCCGGGGCCGATCACTCCAGCGCTCGCGGTGTATGGCTCGACCGGGATCGTGACCTGCACGCGCCCAGGCGCGACCGTCGTGTGGCCTATCTGGAGCTGGCTTGGCGCCATGAGCTGGCCGGCCGCGACGCGAGTCCCCAGTTGTTTGCCAACGACCAGGTCGGCTGCCTCACTGGGAAAACTGCTGCGGGCGACGCTGTCGGGGACGCGCACTTCGACCGAACTAACGTCCTGGGCTTGTACGACGGTACCCGGCTCCAGGTCGCGCGTCGCTTCAAGCAGCGATTGCGACTCCGGCACCACCAGGTGCAGACCAAGCGCCAGCATCGCCAGTGACAGGGCACCCGCTCCGAGTCCCAGAAGGACGCGTCCATCGAGTCGCCGAGCTGGACGGAAGACGGGGTCCGATTGGAATGTAGGACGGCGCGCGCCGTGGGAGGTGGTCCCGTTCGGGACAGGACTGGCCGGAGTTGGAGACGAGGAAGCGGGTATGTGCACGCCCAAAGCTGAGAACCTCCGTGTCGGCGTAGTGAATGAAGTGGACGGCGCGCTACTCCACGGTGAGGGGAGGCAGGCCCCTGGCCGCGCGCTCGCGTTCCCAGCTATCCAGGTACAGCTGGACGGCGGCCTCGATCACCTTGGAGATGTCGCGATCCTGGACCGCGGCGGCGACGCGCAAACGGCGGCGGACGAGGCTGGATATGAGGATGGTCATCTTGTCTCTTGGTTGCCGACGGCCAGTGCCTTGAGCCGCCTCGTCGCCTGATTCAGGCTGCTCGACGTTAGCCGCCGACGCGCGGCCGCGTCTGGCCAAGGCACTGCTCCTTCCGAACGCTAAGAGCTTCTTAGCGTTCTCTAGCTGAATATGCTTTTCCATACGCTACACCACCCTGGGATGTCGCGAAAGCCCCATCCGTGTGAAAGTTGTGTAAAAGCCGGCTGACGGCCCCACAGGCGGTCATCCCAGCCGGCCCACAAGCTTCGGCCCTCCGGCCACCGCTCCTGATCCTGAACGTGAGTAGAACACATGTTCGCCTCTTGTGATTTTCTTGTCTAGCGTCAGCGATGCCGCTGGCGTTGCAACTCCGAAGAGCACCCCTCGACTCAGGCGCGCGCTCTGCCGCCGTGTCGTGCGACGCGACGGGCGACGGGCTTTGCCGAATGGCAGCCGGAGCAACCCGCGTGAGTCCCAGAAAATCGCCCGCTCATGCAGGGAGGGACAACAATTGCCCTCTGTGTCGGCGGTGTAG